>NZ_JAAGNI010000391.1 GCF_010550605.1 Streptomyces sp. SID9727 | reverse complement strand
CGGAGAGGGCGGAGACGGCGGCGGTGGCGGCGTCGCGCTCGCGGGCGGGCGGCGGGGCGGCGCCCTCGCGGGCCAGGACATGGCCCAGGAACCGTTTGCGGGACGCGGCGACCAGCAGGGGGCGGCCGAGGGCGTGCAGCGCGTCGAGCCCGGCCAGCAGCGCCAGGTCGTGCGGGGCGTCCTTGGCGAAGCCGAGCCCGGGGTCGATCACGAGGCGTTCCGGGGCGACGCCGCCGGCGACCACCGCGTCCATCCGGGCGCGCAGCTCGTCGGTGACCTCGCCTACCACGTCCCCGTACACCGCCCGGCTGTTCATCGACTCGCTGAAGCCGCGCCAGTGCATGACGACGAACGGCGCGCCGGCGGCGGCGACCACGGGGACCATGTCCGGGTCGGCCTGGCCGCCGCTGACGTCGTTGACCAGGACCGCGCCGGCGGCGATCGCCTGCTCGGCGACGCGGGCGCGCATGGTGTCGACGGAGACCGTGACGCCCTCCGACGCCAGGCCCCGGACGACCGGGACCACCCGGCGCAGCTCCTCGGACTCGTCGACCCGGCTGGCGCCGGGGCGGGTGGACTCGCCGCCGACGTCCACGAGGTCGGCGCCCTCGGCGACCAGGTCGAGGCCGTGCTTGACGGCCCTCGTGGTGTCGAACCAGCGGCCCCCGTCGGAGAAGGAGTCGGGGGTCACGTTGACGACCCCCATGACCGCGCAGCGGTCCCACTCCGACAGACCCTGGACCGTCCCGCGCAACGTACTCATATGACCAGCGTAGGCCCGTACGGGACGCCCTTACGCCGGACGGGCGTCCTGCCCGCCCGCCTGGGGCCGGGCGTGGGCGCAGGGGCGGCGGGGGGCGGACCGCAGGGGACGGGGGAGGGCGAGGTGGACGAAGCCCTCGGCCTGCATCGCGGCGAACGAGATGCGCGGCAGGTCGCGGGCGGTGCGGTAGACCACGAAGCGGGGCTCCCAGCGCGGCCGGAACTTGGCGTTGAACTTGTACAGCGACTCGATCTGGAACCAGCGCGAGAGGAAGATCAGCAGCCCGCGCCAGACCCGCAGGACGGGCCCCGCGCCCAGCTTCTCGCCCCGGGCGAGCGCCGAGCGGAACATCGCGAAGTTCAGCGAGACCCGGTTGATGCCGAGCCGGGGCGCGGCCTGGAGCGATGCGACGATCAGGAGTTCGTTCATGCCGGGGTCGGCGGAGCGGTCGCGGCGCATGAGGTCGAGGGACATGCCGTCGCTGCCCCAGGGCACGAAGTGGAGCACGGCCTTCAGGTCGCCGTACGGGGAGTCGGCGCTCTGTTCGTCCGCCTTGTGGGCGGTGGCGATGAAGCAGTCCCGGTCGGCGGTGTCGCCGATCCGGCCGAGCGCCATGGAGAATCCGCGTTCGGTGTCGGTCCCGCGCCAGTCGGCGGCGGCCCGGCGGATGCGGGCGAGTTCTGCCTCGCCGATGTCGGCCACGCGCCGGACGCGGGTCTCGTAGCCGTTGCGCTCAATGCGCTTCACCATCTGGCGTACGTTGCGCATCGCGCGCCCGGCGAGGGAGAAATCCGCGACGTCGACCACCGCCTCGTCGCCCAGCTCCAGGGCGGTGAGTCCGGTCTCGCGGGTCCAGACCTCGCCGCCGGTCTCGCCGCACCCCATGACGGCGGGAGCCCAGGAGTGCGCCCGCGCCTCGTCCATGAAGCGCTCGATCGCCCCGGGCCACGCCTCCACGTCGCCGATCGGGTCGCCGCTGGCGAGCATCACGCCGGAGACCACGCGGTAGCAGACGGCGGCCTTGCCGCTGGGGGAGAAGACGACGGCCTTGTCGCGGCGGAGCGCGAAGTGGCCGAGCGAGTCGCGTCCGCCGTGCCGCTCCAGCAGGGCGCGCAGCCGGGCCTCGTCGTCCTCGGTGAGCCGGGCGGCCGGGTGCTCGGGGCGGAAGGCCAGGTAGATGGTGGTGACGGCGGTCAGCAGGCCGAGGGCGCCGAGCGAGCATCCGACGGTCCAGGAGGTGTCACCGGAGTAGTCGACGGGCCCCTCGAAGCCGACGAGGCCGTACAGCACGTGCTGGAGGCGGTCGGCGATGCTGGGGCTGCCGACCAGGCGGCGGGGGTGGGCGCTGACGATGACCAGACCGAGGCCGAGCGAACCGGCGCCGAGCAGGACGAAGTTGGCCAGGGCCCGCCACCGGCTGCGCGGGTCGGGCAGGGCGGCGAACTCGCGCCGGTGACGTACGAGCAGGTAGCACAGCGTCAGCGAGACCAGGGCGCCGAGGACCGAGTGCCGGTAGCTGAACTGGGCCAGCGCGCCCGCCGGGAGCAGGACGACGGCGGCGCGCCAGGCGCGGCGCTTGTGCCGCTTGAGGCCGTGGGCCAGGAGGAGCAGCAGGACGCCGGCGCTGAGCGAGAGCGCGGCGGCGAACGGGCCGAGGGCTCCGGGGAGCACCTCGGCGAGGGTGTGCATGCGGCTGTGCCGGAAACGCGGGAAGACTCCGGCGGCGACGTCGATCAGCCCGACGGCGGTGCACGCGGTGCCGACGAGCGCGGGCACCGACTCCGGCCGGGGCCCGCGCACGAACGTGCGTGCGCGAACCGGAACCGATCCTGATTTATCCCCATCTAGCGTGACAGACATCGCTTCCCGTGGTTCCGCGAGAGATTTCCTGGAGTCCGGTGGCCGGAGCCCCGCGGACGATGTGCGACCTCTAGGACGATCCTTCCGGGCCGCGGGTTCACCCGCTGCCCGGAAATTTCCTGACAGAAAGTTCACCCGTCATGGGCCTTACGGGCAAACCGGTGCTGTTCCTCGCCATCGCGCTGGCCGTCGTGCTGTTCACCGTCACCGTCTGGTGCTGGCCGAGGCTCGCCCGGCGCAGCGCGGCCGCCGTGTCCGGCCGGGTGGGCATGCTGCTCGCGACCCAGGTGGCGGTGTTCGCCACGGTCGGTCTGCTGGCCAACAACAGCTTCCTGTTCTACGGCTCCTGGGCCGATCTGTTCGGCCGCAAGCAGGAACTGGGCGTGGTCACCGACCACGCGGCCGGGACGCTGGCGGCGAAGAACATCGTCCGGGTGGGCTCGCAGCGGCCGGACGTGCCGGGCGGGGCGCTGCCCGGGGTGGGCGGCCGGATCGACAAGGTCGTGATCGCGGGGAAGCACTCGGGCATCGAGAGTTCGGCGTACGTGTATCTGCCGCCGGAGTACTTCCAGCCGGCGTTCGCCCGGCGGAAGTTCCCGGCGGTGGTGGTGCTCACCGGCTACCCGGGCACCTCGGAGAACCTGATCAAAGGGCTGCGCTATCCGCGTACGGCACTCGAACGGGTGAAGGCCGGACGGGCGCAGCCGATGGTCCTGGTGATGCTGCGTCCCACGGTGGCGCCGCCCCGGGACACCGAGTGCGTGGACATCGAGGGCGGTCCGAAGACGGAGACGTTCTTCGCGGACGACGTGCCCCGGGCGGTGTCGGCCGGGTACCGGGTCGGGAAGCGGGCCCGCAACTGGGGCATCATCGGCAACTCGACGGGCGGCTACTGCGCGTTGAAGATCGGGCTGAACCACCCGGGCCGGTACACCGCGAGCGCCGGGCTCTCCGCCTACTACAAGGCGGCCGAGGACCCGACGACGGGCGACCTCTTCCACGGGGACGAGGCGGCGCGGCGCCGCGCGGACCTGCTGTGGACGCTGGACAACCGGCCGCAGCCGGACTCCTCGTTCCTGGTGACGACCTCGCGCCAGGGCGAGGCGAACTACGCCGACACGCAGAGGTTCGTGGGCAAGGTGAAGCAGCCGGCGCAGGTGTCCTCGATCGTGCTGGACAGCGGCGGGCACAACTTCAACACGTGGCGCCGGGAGATCCCGGCCGCGCTGGAGTGGCTGAGCAGCCGGCTGAGCGAGAGCTGAGGGGCGGGCTCAGCCCTTGGCGGCCTCCGTGACACCGGTGACGCTCTCGACCTCGACCTCCGCGCGGGGGACCGCGCGGCCGTCCGCGCCGACCGAGCGGCGCAGCGCCTCGTGCAGGCGGGCCGGGGTGAGCACGCCCAGGAAGCGGCCCTCGCCCGCCTCGTCGATGACGGCGATCCAGCCGGCGTCGTGCTGGAGCATGGTGGCGAACGCCTGCTTGAGCGGGGCGCCGAGGGGAAGCCACGCCTCCATGCGGCGGGCGTGGTCGCGGACGGCACCCTTGGCGCCGGTGCGCGCGTCACCGGCGGGGATCCAGCCGTGCAGGTGCTCGTCGCGGTCCAGGACGACGGCCCAGCGGGCGCCCTCCGCGCGGAGGCGGTCGGTCGCGGTGGACAGCGGGTCGTCCAGGTGGACGACGGGCGGGTGGTCGAGGTCGCTCTCCTCGACGGGGGTGACCGAGAGCCGTTTGAGGCCCCGGTCGGCGCCGACGAAGTCCGCGACATAGGCGTTGGCGGGGGCGCCGAGCACGGTGGCGGGGGTGTCGAACTGCTCGATCGAACCCTGCCCGTAGACGGCGATGCGGTCGCCGAGACGGACCGCTTCCTCGATGTCGTGGGTGACGAACAGAACGGTTTTGCGGACCTGTTCCTGGAGTCTCAGGAATTCGTTCTGAAGGTGCTCGCGCACCACGGGGTCGACCGCGCCGAACGGTTCGTCCATCAGCAGGACGGGCGGGTCGGCGGCCAGCGCCCGCGCGACGCCGACGCGTTGGCGCTGGCCGCCGGAGAGCTGTTCCGGATAGCGGTCGCCATAAACGGAAGGATCGAGTCCGACAAGGTCCAGGAGTTCGGCGGCGCGGGCGCGCGCCTTTTGGCGTTTCCAGCCGAGCAGATGGGGAACGGTGGCGGTGTTCTCCAGGACCGTCCTGTGCGGAAAGAGGCCCACTTGCTGGATCACATAGCCGATGCGACGGCGCAGTTGGACGGGGTCGATGGCGGATATGTCGTCCCCGTCGAGGAATATCCGGCCGTCGGTCGGTTCGATCAGCCGGTTCACCATCTTCATGGTGGTCGTCTTGCCGCAGCCCGACGGTCCCACGAGCGTGACCAGTTCACCCTCGGCGACCTCGAAGGAAAGGCCGTCGACGGCGGTGGTGCCGTCCGCATACCGCTTGGTGACGTGCTCGAAACGGATCATGGTTCCCCATTGTCGCGGGTGTTCTGTGAAGGACATGTTGCTGGAACACAACGGCTCCGGCGATTGTCAGTGGTCGAGGATAGGCTCACCGGACGTCAGTACGAGAGGGCGAACGGGAGGTGGGGGGACGGATGGCCGGACAGAACTGCCTGGTGACGAACGACTGGATCTGCGGGGAGTATCTCCGTTCCCGCAGCCAGGAGTTGACGGACGCCACCGTCCAGCACATCTGGATCACCGCCGTCTCGGTCGCGATCGGTGTGGCCGTCGCCTTCCCGCTGGCGCTCCTCGCACGCAGGGGCCGCCGGTTCGCCGGACCGGTCCTCGGGCTGACGACGGTGCTCTACACCGTGCCGTCGCTCGCGATGTTCTCGCTTCTGCTGCCCCTGTTCGGGCTCTCCGCCGCCCTGGTGGTCACCGGGCTCGTGCTGTATTCGCTGACCATCCTCGTGCGCAACATCCTGGCGGGCCTGGAGGCGGTGCCCGAGGAGGCGAAGGAGGCCGCGCACGGCATGGGGTACGGGCCGGTCCGCCTGCTGTGGGAGGTGGAGCTGCCGCTCGCGCTGCCCGCGCTGATGGCGGGGATACGGATCGCCACGGTGTCCACGATCGCGCTGACGACGGTCGGTTCGATCGTCGGCCGGGGCGGCCTGGGCAATCTCATCGAGGACGCGCTGCCGAGCTTCTTCAAGGCGCAGGTGCTGGCCGCCTCGGTGCTCTGCGTGCTGCTCGCGGTCGTCGCGGACCTGCTGCTGCTCGGTCTCCAGCGGCTGCTGACGCCCTGGACGCGCATACGTGCCGCCGCGCCCGGCCCGGCGAAGGCGGAGGCGGTCTGACATGGGAGTTCTCGGGGACGCCTGGACCTGGCTCACCACCGGTGCCAACTGGTCCGGGGAGAGCGGGGCCGCCCACCGGCTGGGCGAGCATCTGTACGTCAGCGGGGTGGCGCTCGCCCTGGCCTGCGCCGTCGCCCTGCCCCTCGCGCTGTACCTGGGCCACATCAGGAAGGGCGGCGCCCTCGCGGTCAACCTGGCCAACGTGGGGCGCGCGGTGCCCGTCTTCGCGGTGCTGGCCCTCTTCATGGTCTCGCCCCTGCGCAACGCGGGGTACATACCGACGATCATCGCCCTGGTGCTGTTCGCCGTGCCGCCGCTGCTCACCAACGCCTACGTGGGGATGACCGAGGTGGACCGCGCGGTGGCGGAGGCGGCACGCGGGATGGGCATGTCGGGCGGCCAGCTCTTCCTGCGCGTCGAGCTCCCCCTCGCGTACCCGCTGATCATGACCGGGCTGCGCTCGGCGGCCGTCCAGGTCGTGGCGACGGCGACCATCGCGGCCATGGTCGGGCAGGGCGGCCTCGGCCGCATCATCACCGCCGGGTTCAACACGTACGACACCGCGCAGGTGGTGGCGGGGGCCCTGCTGGTCGCCGTGCTCGCCCTGCTGGTGGAGGCGGTCCTGGTGGCCGTCGACCGCCTGCTGTCCCCGCTGCGCCGCCGCCGGCCGGCCTGAGCCCCCGGCCCACCCGACTCGTCACCCATGTCGCACATCCACCACTTGTCGCATACGGCGTCGCCGCCGTGGACGGAGAAGAACATGACCAGGACCTCACGCGTGACCGGCGCCGTCATCGGCATCCTCGCGCTCGCGGGCTCGCTCGCCGCGTGCGGCGGGGACAGCCTGGAGGAGGACAAGGGCGCCCCGGCCGCGGGCCAGGACTCCGGCAAGAAGGGTTCGCTCGTCGTCGGCGCCGCCGCCTTCACCGAGTCCAAGGTGCTCGCCGAGCTGTACGCGCAGATCCTCGGGGACGCCGGTTACAGCACCTCGGTCACCACCGTGAAGAACCGCGAACTGTACGAACCCTCTCTGGAGAAGGGCGAGATCGACGTCGTTCCGGAATACGCGGCGACGATCGCGGAATTCCTCAACGCGAAGGCGAACGGGGCGAAGGCCGCCGAGGCGAAACCGGTCGCCTCGGGCGACACCGCCGCGACCGTCGCCGCCCTCAAGAAGCTCGCCGAGCCGCGCGGACTGAAGGTCCTTCCGGCGGGGAAGGCCGTCGACCAGAACGCGTTCGCGGTGACCAGGGAATTCGCCGACAAGCACAAGCTGAAGACCCTTTCCGATCTCGGCGCCGCGAAGATCGGCGTCAAGGTCGCGGCGGGCGACGAGTGCGAGGTGCGGCCCTTCTGCGCACCCGGGCTCGAGAAGACGTACGGCATCGACGTCACCGGAATCGACCCCAAGGGCGTCGGCACCCCGCAGTCGAAGCAGGCGGTGAAGGACGGCAAGGACCAACTCGTCCTGACCACCACCACCGACGCCGTGCTCGACACGTACGACCTGGTGTTCCTGGACGACGACAAGAAGCTCCAGAACGCGGACAACGTCCTGCCCGTCCTGAACGCCAAGGACGCCGGCGACCAGGAGATAGCCGACGCGCTCGGCAAGCTCACCGGCGCACTCACGACCGAGGACCTCGCACAACTGAACCGCAAGGTCGACGCGGAACGCGCCAAGCCGGCCGATGTGGCCCGCGAATATCTCCAGTCGAAGGGGCTGATCAAGAAGTAGCGAAGGCGCCCGGAGAACGGGCAGCGGGAGCCGCCGGGTAACTTGCCGGGCACAGATTGCCGGGCGGCTCCCCAAGTACGCCGCGCACACGGTAAATTTCGGACCATGCCACGTGGACGCCATCGCCATTCGCCACCACTGCACAGAATCCTTCCGCCTTCGGCAGTCGCCGGAGCGTCGGCCGCCTGTGCCGCGGGAGCCTGGCTGCTGACCGAACCCATGGTCCTGCGCGCGCTGGTCGCGGCCGCGGCGGCGGCCGCCGTCACCGGCGCGGTCCTCATGCGCGGCTGGGACCGCGAGGCGGGCCGTCGCGTCGCCGAGCTGACGCGCGCCCGCGCCAGTGACGAGTGGCGGGCCGAGGAGCGCGCGGCGGAGCTCGAAGCGGATCTGGAGGAGGCACGGGAGATCCGTGCCCGCCTGGAGACGAAGCTGCGCCGCAAGCGCGTCGAACTGGCCGGTCTGCGGGGCGAACACGCCGCGCTGCTGCGGCGGTACGCCAACGCGGAGACCGAGCGCGCCAGCGTCCTGGAGAGCCGGCGGAAGCTCGCGATCGAGGCGACCGCGCCTGCCCGCGCCCTGCCCCCCGCCCGCTCCACCCCCACCCCCGACGCCTACGCCCGCGCCGCCCGGGCGCTGGCCGACCTCCCGCGCAACGCGGCGCTCCAGAAGGCCCGCCGGATCGCCGAGGACGCGGCCCGGCAC
>NZ_JAAGNI010000383.1 GCF_010550605.1 Streptomyces sp. SID9727 | reverse complement strand
TGGGCGCTGGCCGCCCCGGAGGCCGGCACGTTCGTCCTGGCGGCGTCGGCCACCGGCCACACGCCGCGCGCCTGCCCGGCGCGGGGCGGCTCCGCGGTCACCGACCTCGTCCTCGGAGGTGTCAGCGCGCCGGAGCGTCGAACCGCGGTTCGGTCCTGAGCAGCCAGGACACGTCCGTCCCGGCCGCCAGCTCCCGGGGCGCCCCGTCCCGCGTGAACAGGCGGGCGGGGCGGGCGCCCTCGACGCGGGCCGCCTCGCCCTCGAGGCGGAGCCACGAGCCCTCGCGCAGGCCGAGGACCGGGACGTCGTTCTCCTCCAGGAATTCGGTGAGCCGTTCCTCGCGCGTCTCGCCCTTGTGGGTGCTGGCCGGGTCCGGGTCCAGGTAGTGCGGGTTGATCTGGAACGGGACGAGGCCCAGGGCCGCGAAGGACGGCGGCTGCACGATGGGCATGTCGTTGGTGGTCCGCAGGGTGGGCGCCGCCATGTTGGTGCCGGCGCTGGCGCCCATGTACGGCAGCCCGGCGCGCACGGCGTCCGCGACGGCCTCGCGCAGCCCGGTCCGGTACAGCGCGCTCAGCAGCCGGAAGGAGTTGCCGCCGCCGATGAACACGGCGTCGGACTCCTTCAGCGCGGCGGCCGGCTCGGCGTGCTCGTGGACACCGCGCACGGTGATCCCGGCCGGTTCCAGGGCGCCACGGACGCGCGCGGTGTACGTGTCGTGGTCGGCGAGCGCGTACGGCACGAAGGCGAGGCGGGCGCCGGCCGGCAGGAACGCGGTGACCGTGTCCAGGGCGTGTTCCAGGTAACCGCGGCCGTACTGGGTGGAGTTGGAGAGCAGGAGCAGGTTCACGGGGTACTTCCTCGTAGGTTGTTCGGTCAGGCGGGCGGAGTGCGGCGGGCCTTGGGCTTCGGGCGCTGCGGCGGGTGGGTGAGGCGCTTCTCCAGCAGCGCGGCGGCGTTTCGCAGCGCGTCGAGGCGGTTTCCCGGCGCGCCCTCGAACCGCTCCTCGGCGCCGCCGAGACTGAGGCTCCCGTACGGTTCGCGGCCCAGGAAGACGGGCACGGCGAGGGTCGCGATGCCCGTGTCGTACTCGCCGACGGTCCAGGCGTACCCCTGGGCGCGGACCTTCAGGAGCTGCTGCTCCAGCACGTCCGGGTCGGTGACCGTGCGGTCGGTGAAGCGGGCCATCGGGCGGCCCCGGAAGAGCCGGTGGCGCTGCTCGTCGGGCAGGTAGGCGTAGAACGACTTGCTGGTCGCCCCGGCGTGCGCCGGGTACAGCTCGCCGACCAGCGGGTAGTAGCGCAGCGGCCCCGCCTCGCCCTCCTCGGCGGCCACACACCGCATGTGGAAGCTGTCGGGCAGGCAGAAGAGCACGGTGTCGCCGGTGACCCGGCGCAGTTCCTCCAGCACCGGTCCGGCCAGCAGCTCCAGCGATCCCGAGCGCTCCCAGAGCCGGCCCAGGCGCAGCACGGCGGGGCCGATGCGGTAGCGCCGGGTGGCGGGGTCGGAGACCAGGAAGCCGCGTCCCGCGAGCGTGGCGAGGAGCCGCTGGGCGACGGAGGTGTCCCAGCCGAACTCCGCCGCGACCTCGGTCACACCCCAGTCGGGCCGGGTCCGCTCGAACGCGAGCAGCACGAGCAGCGCGCGGTCGACGGTCTGGAGGGCTCCGGCGGGGGTGCGCCGGTCGAGTTCGAACTCCGCCATGGCCATCTCACCATTCAGACGTGAATTGCAGATAACGGGAAACCATTGCGCTCAACGCTATCCGATCCCGAATCTGCTCTCAGCACCCCGTCCGGAGCCCCCGCTCCCTGACGGACTCCGGACGGGTGTGACGGATGCGCGAGAAAGGCCCCCATGTTGAAGTACGTACTGGACCTCGTCGAGCTGCTCGACGACCCCCAGGCCAGTGGCAAGACGGCCGTGGAGTACCTGGACGCCGCGGCGGGGGCCGAGGGCTCGTCCGCCCAGGTCACCACGGTGGCCGGCGAGCGGGGCTCGACGGACTTCGTGTCGGTCCGCATCCCCGGCTCCCGGGGCCGCACGGCCGGGGGCGGCGCCCGCACCCTGGGCGTCGTGGGCCGGCTCGGCGGGATCGGCGCCCGGCCCGAGGTGACCGGTCTGGTCTCCGACGCCGACGGTGCGATCTCGGCGCTGGCCGCCGCCGCCAAGCTGCTCGACATGCGCCGCCGGGGCGATGTGCTGCCCGGCGACGTGATCATCGCCACGCACATCTGCCCGGACGCGCCGACCGAGCCGCACGACCCGGTGCCGTTCATGGGCTCGCCGGTGGACATCGCCACGATGAACCGCCACGAGGTGACCGGCGAGATGGAGGCCGTGCTCTCCATCGACACCACCAAGGGCAACCGCATCATCAACCACAAGGGCCTCGCCCTGTCGCCCACCGTGAAGGAGGGCTGGGTGCTCCGCGTGAACGAGCAGCTGGGGGAGCTGCTGGCCGTGGTGACCGGTGAGCCGTTGGTCACGTACCCGGTGACCACCCAGGACATCACCCCGTACGGTAATGGGGCACACCACATCAATTCGATCCTCCAGCCGTCCACCGCGACGGCGGCCCCCGTGATCGGCCTGGCCATCACCTCGGCCGCGGCGGTGCCGGGCTGCGGGACGGGCGCGAGTCACGAGAGCGACATCGCGTCCGCCGCCCGCTACGCCGTCGAGGTCGCCAAGGCGTACGGCGACGGCCGGCTGGACTTCCACGACGCGGTGGAGTTCGACAACCTCGTCAGCCGCTACGGCTCGCTGACCCACCTGCAGACCTTCGGCCGTACCCCCCTGGAGTCCTGATGGCAGCCGCCCCGCAGTCCGGTGCCGTGGCGCCCGCGCCCAAGAGCATCGGCAGCGACGACTACGCGCTCTCGCGCGTCCCGCGCGACAAGCGGTTCGGCTTCTGGTCGATGCTCCTCCAGTGGCTGGCCCAGTCCGGTTCGATCTCGCAGTTCACGCTCGGCGCCACCATCGGCGTCGGGATGACCTTCGGCGACGCGTTCCTCGCGTTCACGCTGGGCGCGGTGATCCTGGAAGTGGTGATCTTCGCGATCGGCCTGGCCGGGATGCGCGAGGGACTGGCGACGCCGATGCTGACCCGCTGGGTCGGCTTCGGGCGCAACGGCTCGGCGCTGGTCAGCTTCGTGATCGCGGTGAGCCTGGTCGGCTGGTTCGGCGTGCAGAACAAGATCTTCGGCGACAGCGTCTCAGCGCTGGTCGGCGGTCCGGCCTGGATGTGGTGCGTGCTCGCGGGCATCGCCATCACCGCCCTGGTGATCTTCGGGTTCCGGTACATGGCGAACTTCGCGAAGATCGTCACGCCGCTGTTCTTCGCCATGGTCGCCTTCTCGGTGATCCGGACCCTGAACGACCACTCGTTCAGCGACCTGGTCCACTCGCCGCCGCCGGGCGACACGATCCCGCTGGCCGTAGCCGCCACCGCCATCGCGGGCGGCTACATGACGGGCGCGATCGTCTCCCCGGAGATGACCCGCTACAACCGCAAGGGCTCGCACGTCTTCCTGCAGAGCGCCTCGTCCATGATCCTCTCCGAGTACATCGTCGGCCTGACCGGTGTGCTCCTGGGCCACCTGGTCAAGAGCAACGAGGTCTCGCACATCGTGCTCTCCACCTCCGGCGCCTTCGGGGTGCTCGTCGTCCTGATGTCCACGGCGAAGATCAACGACTGGAACCTGTACGGCTCCTCGCTCGGCGTCGTCAACTTCTTCCAGGTCGTCTTCAACAAGCGCGTCCACCGCGGCGCGGTGACCATCGTGCTCGGCATCGCGGGCACGGTCCTGTCGGCCGTCGGGATCATGGGCCACTTCACCGAGTTCCTCACGATCCTCGGCGTCGCCATCCCGCCCATCGGGGGGATCATCGTGGCCGAGTACTGGGTCGTCAAGCGGATGCGCAAGCCGCTGGACGAGACCCGGGAGGCCCAGACCCTGCCGGCGCACTCGCCGACCTGGGTGCCGATGTCGATCGCGATCTGGATCGCGGCGTTCTGCGTCGGCAAGTTCTACGACGGCGGTATCCCGGCCCTCAACTCGCTGGCCACCGCCTTCGTCCTGTACTGCGCCCTGGGCCTGCTGGGCTGGATCAAGCCCTACGGCACCTCCGTCCTCGCCGACGAGCAGGACGGCCCGGCCCCGGCCGCCCGCACCACCACCCCTGTGGGAGCAGCATGAGCACCGCACCCGGCACCGCACCCGTCCTGGCCTCCGACGAGGCCCAGGAGGAGGTCGTCACCCTCTGCGCCGAGCTGATCAGGTTCGACACCTCCAACCCGACGAGCACCGAGCGCGCGAGCGCCGAGTGGGTCGTGGCCCGCCTCGCCGAAGTGGGCATCGACGCGGAGCTGGTCGAGTCCGCGCCCGGCCGCGCCAGCGTCATCGCCAGGATCGCCGGCCGCGACCCGGCCCGCGGCGCCCTGCTGGTCCACGGCCACCTGGACGTGGTCCCGGCGGACGCCTCCGAGTGGCAGGTGCCGCCCTTCTCCGGCGAGATCCGCGACGGCTACCTCTGGGGCCGGGGCGCGATCGACATGAAGGACACCGTCGCGGTGATGCTGGCCACCGCCCGGCACTTCGCCCGCACCGGCACGCGGCCCTCGCGCGACCTGGTCCTCGCCTTCCTCGCGGACGAGGAGGCGGGCGGCAAGTTCGGCGCGCACTGGCTGGTCGAGCACCGCCCGGAGCTGTTCGCCGGGGTCACCGAGGCGATCGGCGAGGGCGGCGGGTTCTCGTTCGCGATCGACGACACCCGGCGGCTGTACCCCATCGAGAACGCCCAGCGCGGCATGGCCTGGATGGAGCTCACCGCCACCGGCCGGGCCGGCCACGGCTCATCGCCCAACGACGAGAACGCGGTCACCGACCTCGCGGAATCGCTGACCCGGATCGGCCGCGAGACCTTCCCGATCCGCCTCATCGAGCCGGTCCGCGCCCTGCTCGAAGAGGCCGCCCGGCTCTACGGGGTGGAGTTCGACGAGGACGACATCGAGGGCAGCCTCGCCCGGCTGGGCCCGGTCGCGGACTTCATGCAGGTGGTGCTGCGCAACTCGGCGAACCCGACGATGTTCAGCGCCGGCTACCAGACCAACGTGATCCCGGGGAAGGCCACCGCCCGCGTGGACGGGCGCTTCCTGCCGGGCCACGAGCAGGAGCTGATCGACACGATCGACCGGCTGCTGCTGCCCTCGGTCAGCCGGGAGTGGGTCAACCACGACATCGCCATGGAGACCACGTTCGACGGGCCGCTGGTCGACGCCATGTGCGCGGCCGTCCGCGCCGAGGACCCGGACGGCCACCCGGTGCCGTACTGCAACCCCGGCGGCACCGACGCCAAGGCGTTCACGCACCTGGGCATCCGCTGCTTCGGCTTCAAGGGCCTGAAGCTCCCGCACGACCTGGACTACGGCCGCCTCTTCCACGGCGTGGACGAGCGCGTCCCGCTGGAAGGGCTGCGCTTCGGCGTCCGCGTCATGACCCGCCTCTGGCAGAGCTGCTGACCCGAGCCGCGCCGGACACCCCTGCGGCCAGGCACCCCCTTGGCCCCCGCCGAAGCCATCGGCGGGGGCGTACGGCACGATGGCGCCCTACCCGTCCCACCAGGAGGAACACCGTGGCAGCCGAACCCGAGCCGGAGATTCTCGCCGCCTTCCAGGCCGCCAAGGGCTTCATGCCGGTGGTCGAGGGGCTCGCGCTGTACGAGGCGGCCGCCGGGGCCGCCTCGCTCGGCCTGCCGCTGCTGGAGGTCGGCACCTACTGCGGGCGCTCCACGATCCTGATCGCCGACGCGGCGCGGGCGGCCGGCGTCACCGCGCTCACCGTCGACCACCACCGGGGCAGCGAGGAGCAGCAGCCCGGCTGGGAGTACCACGACCCGACCGTGGTGGACCCGGAGGTGGGCCGGATGGACACCCTGCCCACCTTCCGCAGGACGCTGCACGCGGCGGGCCTGGAGGACCACGTGGTGGCGCTCGTGGGGCGCTCGCCGCAGGTGGCGGCGGTGTGGGGCGGCCCGCTGGGCTTCGTCTTCATCGACGGCGGCCACACCGACGAGCACGCGAACGGCGACTACGAGGGCTGGGCCCCGCATGTCGCCGAGGGCGGGCTGCTGGTGATCCACGACGTGTTCCCGGACCCCGCGCACGGCGGCCAGGCCCCGTACCGGGTGTATCTGCGGGCGCTGGAATCGGGGGCCTTCACGGAGGTCTCCGTCACGGACTCGCTGCGCGTGCTGCGCCGCACCGGGCCGGGCATCTGACCGCACGGCCTGTTCACGGGGTGTCCCCGGGCGGTCGGCGGACGCCCCGGACAGCGCGGGGCCCGGCCGGTAGCATCGCCGGGTGCGCCACCACGAGAGCCTTCCCCCCACCCCGCGCCGCCCGCTCCGGCTCGCCGCCGCCGCCCTGATCTGCCTGGGCCTGGCCGGCTGCGGCGACGGGGGCGGCACCGCA
>NZ_JAAGNI010000372.1 GCF_010550605.1 Streptomyces sp. SID9727 | reverse complement strand
GATGCTGCGCCCCGGGCCGCAGGGCGCGCCGGGTGAGGTGCGACCGCTGCGGGCCGGGGGAGCCGGGGCGGGCCTCGGCGCGGTGACCGGGCTGCTGGGCGTGGGCGGCGGCTTCCTGGCCGTCCCCGCCCTGGTGACGGTCCTGGCGTTCGAGATGCAGGCGGCCGTCGGGACGAGCCTGCTGGTCATCACCGTCAACTCGCTGACCTCGCTGGTCACCCGCTCCGGTGGCGCGGCGGGCATGGACTGGGCGGTGACGGCCCCGTTCACCGGCGCCGCGATCCTGGGCGCGTGGGACGGGAGGCGGCTCGCGGCACGGGTGTCCGGGAACGGTCTCCAGCGGCTGTTCGCCTGGGTGCTGCTCGCGGTCGCCGCGTTCATGCTGGCCGACGCGCTGACGTGACGGCGGCGGCGCCCCTCGGGCCGCGGCGGCACCCCTCAGGCCGCGGCGCCGCCCCTCAGGCCAGGGAGAGGAACAGCTTCTCCAGGCGGGCCCGCATCTGGTCCCGGTCCACCACCGGCTGGGCGCCGTCGGTCATGCACTGCTGGAGGCCGGTCGCGATGATGGCGAAACCGGCCCGGTCCAGGGCGCGGGAGACGGCCGCCAGCTGCGTGATCACGTCCTCGCAGTCCCGGCCCTCCTCGATCATCCTGACGATTCCGGCGATCTGCCCCTGGGCCCGCTTCAGCCGGTTGAGCACCGACTTCAGCTCGTCGGCCGCCATGTCCAGCTCCACGGTTCCTCCCAAGTGCGGGGCCCTGGATGCGGCCCTGGTCACGGTGTCATACCCCTAGGGGTATATCCTACCCCGCTCGGCACCCCGTACGGCGTACACCCGCTTGTGGGGCCCCGTACGCCGGGTGAGGGTGGCGGTGCCCGGGCCCACGCGGAGCCGGGCCGTCGCCGCGAGGGAGACCGACATGCCGCAGGACACCGCCGCCAGACCCGCGGAGCAGTCCGTGGCCCAGGCCAACCAGGCGGTCCGGCGTGACTACCCCTTCGACGACACCCAGGACCTGGAGGACGCCCGGCGCGGGTTCATGGGCACCGCACGGGACCCGGTGATCCGCGACGCGACGGGCAGTGCCGTCTGGGACCTGGAAGCCTACGGGTTCCTCGGCCAGGAGTGTCCGGACACCGCGAACCCGAGCCTCTGGCGGCAGAGCCGGCTCTGCTCCGAGCACGGGCTCTTCGAGGTCACCGAGGGCATCTACCAGGTACGCGGCTTCGACCTGTCCAACATGACGATCGTCGAGGGCGACCGAGGGGTCCTCGTCATCGACCCCCTGGTCTGCGCCCCCACGGCCGCCGCCGCTCTCGCGCTGTACCGCGCCCACCGCGGCGAGCGGCCCGTGACCGGCGTGCTCTACACCCACAGCCACGTCGACCACTTCGGCGGCGTACGCGGCGTGCTCACCGACGAGGACGTCGCGGCCGGAATCCCGGTGCTCGCCCCGCACGGCTTCCTGGAGCACGCCGTCAGCGAGAACGTCTACGCGGGCACGGCCATGAGCCGGCGCGCCGCGTACATGTACGGCGCCGCCCTGCCGAAGGACCCCCGGGGCCAGATCGGCGCGGGCCTCGGGCAGACCGTCTCGACGGGCGCGCCCGGGCTGATCCCGCCCACCCTCGACATCACCCGCACCGGCCAGACGGAGACCGTCGACGGCATCCGCATGGTCTTCCAGCTCACGCCGGGCACCGAGGCACCGGCGGAGCTGAACATCCACTTCCCCGGCCGCTCCGCCCTCTGCATGGCGGAGAACGCCACGCACAACCTGCACAACCTGCTGACGCTGCGCGGCGCCGAGGTCCGCGACCCGCACGTGTGGTCCCGCTACCTCACCGAGTCGGTCAGCCTCTTCGGCGAGCTGACCGACGTGGCCTTCGCCTCGCACCACTGGCCGGTCTGGGGCCGCGAGCGCGTGGCCGCCTTCCTCCTGGAGCAGCGCGACCTCTACGCGTACCTCCACGACCAGGTGCTGCGGATGCTCAACCAGGGACTCACCGCCCCGGAGATCGCCGAGGAGATCGTGATGCCGCCCGCCCTGGAGCGGGTCTGGCACACCCACGGCTACTACGGCTCCGTCAGCCACAACGCCAAGGCCGTCTACCAGCGTTACCTGGGCTGGTACGACGGCAACCCGGCGCACCTGTGGCAGCACCCCCCGGTCGAGGGAGCCCGGCGGTACGTCGAGTTCATGGGCGGCGCCGACGAAGTCCTGCGCAGGGCCCGGCAGTCCTTCGCCGACGGCGACTACCGCTGGGTGGCGGAGGTCGTCAACCACGTGGTGTTCGCGGACCCGGACAACGCGCGGGCGCGCGCCCTCCAGGCCGACGCGCTGGAGCAGCTGGGCTACGGCAGCGAGAACGGGACCTGGCGCAGCGTCTACCTGATGGGCGCCCGGGAACTGCGCCACGGCAGCCTCGGCACCCCCACCACCACGGCCTCGCCCGACGTCCTGGCCGCCCTCACCCTCGACCAGCTGGTCGACTCGGTCGCCATCCGGGTCAACGGCCCCCGCGCCTGGGACGCGGACATCACCATCCGCTGGGACATCGCCGGTGGCGAACCCCTCACGATGCGGCTGCGCAACGGCGTCCTCACCCACGTCACGGGCACCGGACCCGCCGTGGGCGAGCCCGACGCCACCTTCGCGCTGACGGAGGCGGACCTGCGGGACGTCCTGGTGGGCGCGGTGCTCCCCGGTGACCTGGCGGCCCGCCCCGGCGTCGAGGTCACCGGCGACGCCGGCCGGCTGGCCGAACTGCTCGGCCACCTCGACGCCCCGGACCCGGACTTCGCCGTCGTCACCCCCTGAACGGCCGGCCCGGACCCACGACAACAGGAGGATCGATGGCAGTGCGACACCGCTTGATCGAGGCCGCGGTGGCAGACGTCTGGCGGGTCCTCGCGGACCCCTCGCTCTACAGCGACTGGGTGGTCGGGACCTCCGGCTCGCGCCCCCGCCGGGGCGACTGGCCGGAGGTCGGCGCCAGCCTCACGTACACCCTGGGCATCGGCCGGTGGTCCGTGCGGGGGCGGACGATCGTCCGGCGGTGCGAGGCGCCGCACGTGCTGGAGCTGGAGGCCGACAGCGGCCGGATCGGCACCGCCCGGATCGCCCTGGAAGTACGGCAGTGGGGCGACAACGCCCTGGTCACCCTGGACGAACACCCGCTGCGCGGACCGGCCGGGAAACTGCACAACACGGCCATCGACGCCGTGATCCAGCTCCGTCACCGCAGCGTGCTCGCGCGGCTGGCGCAGACCGTCGAGGCGGCGCCGAAGGGCGCACGCGAAGCGGTCTGACCCCTTTCCGCGATCCCCCTTGGAGGCATCGGTGCCGGACGCCGTGGTCATCGGAGCAGGCCCCAACGGCCTCGTCGCGGCGAACCTGCTCGCCGCCGCCGGGTGGAGCGTCGAGGTCCTGGAGGCCCAACCCGAGCCCGGCGGGGCGGTGCGCAGCGACCGCCGGGTGCATCCCGACTACGTCACCGACCTGTTCAGCGCGTTCTACCCGCTGGCGGCGGCCTCCCCGGTCATCGGCGGGCTCGACCTCCGGGAGGAGGGGCTGCGCTGGTCACGAGCCCCCCGCGTCCTGGCGCACCCGCTGCCGGACGGGCGGTGCGCGGTGCTGGAGGACGACGCGCGGGACACGGCGGCGGGCCTCGACGCGTTCGCCGAGGGGGACGGGGCGGCGTGGCTGGAGCTGTGCGCCACCTGGGACCGGGTGCGCCGCGATGTGCTGGGCGCCCTCTTCACGCCGTTCCCGCCGGTGAGATCGGGCGTCCGCCTCGCCGCCCGGCTCCGGGCCGCCGGCGGCCTGCGCCTGGCGCGGACCCTGCTGCTGCCCGTACGCCGGCTGGGTGAGGAGCGGTTCGGCGGCGAGGCGGCCAGGATTCTGCTGGCGGGCACCGCACTCCACGCCGACCTCGGCCCCGAGGCGGCCGGGAGCGGCGGCTTCGGCTGGCTGATGTCCATGCTCGGGCAGACCTACGGCTTCCCGGTGCCCGTCGGCGGCGCGGGTGCGCTCACGACCGCCCTGGTACGCCGGCTCGAACGTCACGGCGGCGTGCTCCGCTGCGGTGAGCGGGTCACGGAGGTCGTCGTACGTGGCGGACGCGCCGTCGGCGTGCGCACCGCGAAGGGCGAGGCCGTGCCCGCGTCGCGCGCCGTGCTCGCCGACGTGTCCGCGCCGGCGCTCTACGGCGGACTGGTCGACGCACGGCACCTGCCCGGCCGGCTCCTGGACGACCTGCGCCGCTTCCAGTGGGACTTCGCGACGTTCAAGGTGGACTGGGCGCTGAACGGCCCGGTGCCCTGGACCGCCCGCGCGGCCGCCACGGCGGGCACCGTGCACCTGGCGGACGGCGTCGACGGCCTCACCCGCTTCACCGCGCAGATCGCCACGGGACAGGTGCCGGACCGCCCCTTCCTGCTCTTCGGCCAGATGAGCACCGCCGACGCCACCCGCTCACCGGCCGGCACCGAGGCCGCCTGGGCCTACACCCACGTCCCGCACCGCATCAAGGGCGACGCGGGGGAGGACGGGCTGACCGGGCGGTGGGACCGGGGCGAGCAGGAAGCCATGGCCGACCGGATGGAGCAGGAGGTGGAGCGCTGGGCCCCCGGCTTCCGCTCCCTGATCACAGCCCGCCGCCTGCTGGCGCCCCCGACCATCGAATCCATGGACGCGAACCTGTACGGGGGCGCGATCAACGGCGGCACCGCCTCGGCGCACCAGCAACTGGTGTTCCGTCCCACCCCGGGCACCGGCCGCCCCGAGACCCCGCTCCGGGGCCTGTACCTCGCCTCGGCCTCGGCGCACCCCGGCGGCGGCGTGCACGGCGCCCCCGGCGCGAACGCGGCGCGCGCGGCGCTGCGGAAGCGTCTGCGGCGCTGAG
>NZ_JAAGNI010000361.1 GCF_010550605.1 Streptomyces sp. SID9727 | reverse complement strand
TGGGCCCAGGCGGCGGCGCTCACCGCGGCGGACAGGGCGGCGTGGTCGCCGCGGCCCATGGCGCGGGAGACGGCGGTGCCCTCCTGGACGGCTTCGAGGGCGTCGGCGAGCCGGCCGCTCTGGTAGTGCACGTAGCCGAGCGTGTCGAGCAGCGGCGGCAGCAGGTGGGCGTCGCCCCGGGCGCGCGCGGCGGTCAGGGCGCGTTCGGCATGCCCGTGGGCGGGGCCGTACCAGCCCATCAGGGCCTCGGCCCAGCTGAGAACCAGCAGGTAGCCGGCCTCCGCGTCACCCGCCGCGCGGCCCGTGTCCAGCTCGTCCAGGGCCTGGGCGGCCGCGTCCAGGGATGTCTCGGCCGCGCACATGTCGGCGTCGAGCACGGCGCACAGCCCGGCGAGGCTGAGGGCGCCGCCGAGGGTGACGGGGTCGGCGGCGCCCGTGCGGTGCGTGAGGATCTCGACGTCGGTGCGGGCGGGCACCTGGCCGGCGAGCACCTTGGCCAGCTGCTGGTGGACCCGCAGCATCAGCCCGGAACCGGCCGACGCGGCTTGGGCCGTGCGGAGTTCGGCGGTCAGCAGGGCCTGCGCCCCCTCGTCGTGACCGGTGCCGGCGAGCACGGCGGCGAGGAAGGCGGCGGTGCGGGCGCGGTCCTCGGGTGTCCGGCCGTCGGGTCCGGCGAGGATGTCCGCGCGCAGGGACATGATGCGCTCGGCGTCCCCTCCGGCCGCCAAGGCCCGGACCACCTGCTTCCAGAGATCCGTGCCTCCGGCCCCGGCGTCGCCCCCCGTCCGGCGCCGGAGGCGGAACGCGGCCGTCAGCCAGTGCGCCGCGTCCGCCGCCCGGCCGGCCTGGACGCAGGCGTGGGCGGCGGCGGCCAGCACCTCGCCGTCGGCCGGGCGTACCCCCGATCCGGCGCGCTCGATGTGCGGGGCGATGTCGAGGGCCGGCAGTCCGAGGCGGATGAGCCGGTCCCGGGCGCGGCGGTGGGCGGCGGAGCGCCAGCAGGGGTCGGCGTCGGCATAGAGGCAGCCCCGGAGCAGGGGGTGGCGGAAGGCGAGGACTCCGGGTCGGTCCGTGGCGCGGACCAGGTCGCGGCGGCGCAGGCCGGACAGCTCCCGGCAGGCGTCGTCGCGGGTCGTGCCGGCCACTTCGGCGACGGCGTCGATGTCGAAGACGCTGCCCAGGACGGCGGCGGCGTGCATCACCGTGCGAGTGGTGCACGCGAGGAGCGCGGTCTCCGCGAGCAGCCGGGCGCCGAGCGCGCCGGTGGTCCCGGGGTCGAGGGTGTCCCCGGCCCGGGGCCCGGCCTCGGCAAGGGCGGTGAGGTAGAGCGGGTTGCCGTCGCCGCGGGCGTGGAGGCCGGACAGTTCCGGGTCGTCCGGGTCCAGGCCGAGGAGTGCGCCGCACTGCTCCTCGGTCAGCGGGCCCAGGCCGATGGACTCGACGGCCCCGGTCTCGCCGCCCTGCTGGAGGACCGCGCGCAGGGGGACGGGCGCCTGCCGGGGGCGGTGGGCGACGACGACCAGCAGGCCGCGGTCGAGGGGCCACCGGACCAGGGTCTCCAGGAGCCGGATCGAGCCGGGGTCGGCCCAGTGGAAGTCGTCGAGGACGAGCAGGGTGCCGTCGGCCGCGGAGGCGGGACCGGTCGCCAGCAGGCGGCGCACTTCGGCGAGGAACGGGGAGCGCCAGGCGCCCTGTTCGGCTCCGGGCGGGAGTTCGGTGAGGGCGTCGACGAGGGCGGCGGTGGCCGCCGCGACCGCTGCCGGCCGGGTGGCGGCGCTCTGCCAGATGGTGAGGGCCTGGACGAGGGGGTGGAACGGCACCCCGGTCTCGGCCTCGGCGCAGCGGCCGTGGAGCACGGCGAGTCCCTGGGCGCGTGCCTCCCGGGTGAGTGCGGTGAGGAGGGCGGTCTTGCCGGTTCCCGGGTCGCCCGCCAGTTCCACGATGGCCGGACGGCCGTCCCGGGCCGCCCGGAGGAGGCCGTCGAGCCGTGCGGTCTCGGCGGCGCGGACGGCCGCCGCGGTGCCCGGCCCGGTGATGGTGGTGATGCCCATGAAGCAGGTCCCTTCCCCCGGTCCGCGCGACCGCTCTCCCGGCGCGCGGAGACACCCAACTGCCTTGGCTCTCGCCAGAGTAGGCGCGGGTGGCGGCGTGAATCGTTCTGTAACAGAACTTTCATGGTGCGTTCCGGGCGGGCGCTGCCGGTGACCTTAGAGGTGCTTTAGACGCCCTCAGCAGCCTGGCTTCCATCGAAACCCGCTGATTCGCCTCCCCGCCGGCCCAGTTGAGGAGCCTCCCGTGACCACGCCCCGGGACCTGCCCGCCCATCGCGCCGCGCGGCGCCTCGCCCTCGGAGACCGCTGCGAGCTGCTGGTCGACCTGCACGAGGGCGAACTGATCGTGCGCCAGCTGGACCTGGTCGTCGCCGGAGGCGCCCGCCATCTGCGGCTGGTGCGCGAGTACCGCAGCCACTCCCGGGCGGAGCGGGGCTTCGGCCCCGGCTGGTCGTACGGGGCGGGCCCCGGTTTCGAGCCCGACGCCACGGGCGAGCCGGTGACGTTCACGGACGGCCGGGGCCGGGTGGTGTCCCTGCACCGCGATGCCGAATGCCGGGTGACGAAGATCGTCGACCCACTGGGGGCGGAGGCCGCCTCGTTCGCGTACGACCGTTCCGGACGGCTGGAGCGGCACATCGGGGCGGACGGGGCGACCACGGCCTTCCTCTGGGACGCGGACGGGCGGCTGGTGCGCGTCACCGACGCACTCGGCGACACCGTGGACCTCTCCTACGACGGCATGTTCGCCGTCTCGGAACTCTCCTGGGACGGTCCCGGGGGCCGGGCGCGTACGGCGTTCGACTACGGGACGGACCGCACGCTGGTGACCGGGCCCACGGGGCTGCGCACGGGGTACGTCTTCGACGCGCAGGGCCGGCCGACGGCCGTCGAGCACCCGTCGGGCCAGGTCCTCGTCCGCACCCGGGACGCCGGTGGCCGCCGGGTATCCGTCACCGACACGACCGGCGCGACGCTCACCCGGACCTACGACGAGCAGGGGCGGCCGGTGTCGCTGCGGCTGCCGACGGGGGCGTTGTCCCGGGTCGCGTACACCCCGCTGGAGGGCGGCGGGACGCTCACCTCGCTGCGCGGTCCGCAGGGCAGCGAACTGGAGCTGGAGTACGACGCGGCGGGCCGCCCGGTCCGCAGCCGGGCGGCCGGACGCGGGGCGGACGTGGACCGGCGGAGCTACGACCCGGTCCACGGCGGGCTCACGGAGATCACCGACGGCAACGGGGCCCGTACCCGCTTCGGCTACGACGCGGCAGGCGACCTCACCTCCGTCACCCCGCCCGCACCGCTGGGCCGCACGGTATTCGGGTACGACGGGCTGTCCCGGGTCACCTCGGTGACCAGCGGGGCCGGTGACCGCATCGGCCACCGGCACGACCCGGCGGGCCGGCTGGCGGAGGTCACCGACGAGAGCGCGGGGCGCACGCTGCTCGTCCTGGCTCGCGACGCGCTCGGCCGGGTGGTCCGCAAGTCGGGTCCGGGCTGGTCCTACGCGTTCGGCTGGGTCAGGACGGCGGGGGGCGACCGGCTGACGGCGTCGGTGCGCACCGGCGAGGCCGGTTCCGCTCCGGAGGCGACGGGTGCGGTGTACGACTCCGAGGGCGCGCCGACCTCGTTCACCACCCCGGGCGGCACCACTCGCTACGGCCTGGACGGCGCGGGCCGCACCGAGACGGTCACCACTCCGGCCGGCCGCACCGCGCGGTTCGTCCGCGATGCGGCGGGGCGACCAGTGCGCGTCGAACTCGGGTCGGCCGTGCAGGAGTTGCGGTACGACGCCTCCGGCCGCCGGACGGCGCTCACGGTGCGCGGGCCGGGCGGCGAGACGCTGCTGTCGGCGGAGTACGGGTACAGCTCGGGCGGTGGCGCGGACAGTGACCGGCTGCGCTGGGCCGTGACCGACGGGGAGTTCACCGGTTTCGCGTACGACGGGCTCGGGCGCCTCGTGCGGGCGGGCGACACGACGTTCGCGTACGACGGCGCCCACCATCTGCGCCGGCTGGGATCGACGGAGTTCACGCTCAACGACGCGGGCCAGGTCGTCCGGTTCGGCGAGACCCGGTTCGCGTACGACGGGGCGGGCAACTTCACCGAGGAGACGAACCCCACCGGCTCGTTCCGCTACAGCGCCACCCAGCAGACGCTGACCGGTGTCTTCGGCGGCGTCCGGGTCGTGGACGTGGACTACGACGGGCTCGGTCAGGAGACACCGCGCCGCATCACCGAGACCACCGTGGACGGGCGCACCGTCACCCATGTGCTGACCCACTCCGCGCTCGGGATCGTGCGCACGAGCGACGACGGGGTGCCGACCGACTACGTGCGCACCCCGGACGGCACCCTGCTCGCCGTCCTCACCGCGACCGGCCGCCACTACTGGGCGGTGACCGACCAGCAGGGTTCCGTCCTCGCGCTGATCGACGAGGAGGGCGGGCTCGCCGCCCGCTACCGCTACACCCCGCACGGGGCCGTATCGGCGTCGGGCGAGGCGGCGGCGGTGAACCCGTTCCGCTACCGGGGCGCGTACCAGTTGCTGCGCAGCGCGCACCTCCTGGACCAGCACCTCTACAACGGGTTCTGGGGCCGCTTCACGCAGCCGGACCCGACGGGCGCCCAGTACGCCCCGTACACCTTCTCCGACAACGACCCGGTGAACAGCGGGACCTGGACACGGCACGGCTTCTGGTCCGTGCTCGCCCGGCCGCACCAGCCCGCCGCGGAGGTCTTCTTCCCGTCCGCATGCTCCCCGGACGCGGCCCGCGCCGCGACGGACGCCCTCACCGGGCCGGGCGCGCGTCTCGCCGCGCCTCCCCTGATCGCCTGGGCGCCACCGCCCGGGTCCGTATCCCCTTCCCATCGAGAGGAACCGTCAGATGGCTGACCAGATCGTGCTGCGCGTCCCCAGGGAAGTCGTGGTGAAGGTGGTCGACGATGTCGAGGTCGCCGATCCGAGCGTGGGCCAGACCGGCACGTTCGACGACGAACTGTTCGACGAGGACGGCACGTTGATAGGCACCTCGCATGGCTCGTTCCGCATCGAGTACGTGCGGCCGGGCGACGGCGGGCTGCTGACCTACTACACCGAGGACATCACGCTCGACGACGGCACCATTCACGCCGAGGGGTGGGCGGACTTCAACGACGTGCGCACCAGTGAGTGGGTGCACTATCCGGCGACGGGGACCGGCGGCCGTTACGAGGGGCTGCGCGGCTTCCGCACCTGGCGGATGACCGGGGTCAGGGCCTCCGCCGAGGCGCGCATCCTGCTGTCCGACTGAGGCCGGTTCCGTACGAGCGAGGAAGGGCCCTCATGACGGGTCGGGACGTGTACATAAGGTCGGCGGCCTCCGCGCTTCCCGGCGCGCCGCTGGACAACGCCACGCTGGCACGGCGATTCGGCATGGACGCGCTGTGGCAGCAGTGGGTGGATGTCTTCATCGGCACCGCCTCGCGCCACCTGGCGCTGGACCTGGACTCCGGGAAGCTCACCTTCTCGCTGGCGGACCTGGCCGAGAAGGCCGGGCGCGCCGCCCTGGACCGGGCCGGTCTGGGACCGGACGGGGTGGACGCGATCGTGCTGGGCACGGCGACACCGGACCGGCTCATGCCGGCGACGGTCAACATCGTCGCGGACCGGCTGGGCGTCGACGGCGTACGGAGCTATCAGCTCCAGTCGGGGTGCTCCGGCGCCGTCCAGGCGCTCGACCTCGCCCAGCAGCTGCTGCGCGCCGGGAGCGCCCGCACGGCGCTGGTCCTCGGCGGCGACGTCATCGCCAGGTTCTACGACCTGGACGCCGACCTGCGCACCACCGCACCGGCCGAGCTGGTGAACTACGTCCTCTTCGGGGACGCGGCCGGCGCCGCCGTGCTGTCCACCGAGCCGGGCCCGGGGTCCGCCTCGGTGCGGGCGCTGTTCAGCCGGTTGGTGGGGCTCGGCCGGGAGCCGGGCGCGGTTCTGGAATGGTTCGGCCCCGCCGACCACGACAGCGACCGGCCCGCCGCGACCGAGGACTACAAGGCGATCGAGCGGCACGTCCCGGTGATGGCCGGCGAGGTGCTCGACGAGCTGCTGGACGGCCTGGGCTGGGCGCGCGAGGACGTGGACCTGCTTCTGCCACCGCAGCTGTCGGGCCGGATGACCCGGCTGATCACCGAGGGGCTGGGGCTGCCGGACGCCGAGGCGGTCTCCTGCGTGGACGACGCCGGAAACTGCGGCAACGCCATCGTCTTCCTCCAGCTGGAGCGGGCGCTCGCCCGGCTGGCGGGCGGGCGGCGTGCGGTGGGCATCTCCATCGAGTCCAGCAAGTGGCTCAAGGCGGGCTTCGCCCTGGAAGGGAACTGACACCGTGACCGACGCGACCGCCGAGAAGCTGCGGGAGATCACGGCCGAGGACTACCCCGCCGTACGGGGCCTGGTGGCCGGTCTGGCCGGGGACGCGCTCGTCCGGGCGGGCCGGCTGCTGGCCCGGCTCGACCCGGACCGGGTGCTCGCCGCCCACCCCGCCACGCCCGCGCCACTGATCGCGGTGACCGGCCACGGCACGCTCACCGCGCTGGTGCCGGCGCTCACCGGGGAGCTGGCCCGGCACGGGCTGCTGGCACGGGTGCGGCCCTCCGACTTCGACAGCTGGGTCTTCGACCTCGCGGACCCCGGCAGCGCGCTGTACGCCGCCGGGCCCGCGCTCGTCCTGTGCGTGCTGGACGCTGACCTGGTGGCCGGTGAACTGCCGCTGCCCTGGCGGGTGGAGGACGTGGAACGCGTCCTGGCCGAGAAGACGGCCCTGGTCGAGCGGGCCGCCGAGGTCTTCGCGACGGCCGCCCGGGGCGCCACGCTCGTCCTCAACACGCTCCCGCTCCCCCGCTCACTCACCGCCCAGCTCGTGGACCTGGGTGCCCGTGCCCGGCTCGGCGCGGTGTGGCGGGAGGCCAACGCGCGGCTGCTGCGGCTGACGGAGACCCGGCCCGAGGTGGTCACCGTCGATCTGGACCCGCTGCTCGCGGAGGGGACGCCCGCCCGGGACGTACGGCAGAGCGTCTACGCCAAGGCGCACCTGTCGGACGCGCTGCTGGCCGGATACGCCCGCGAGGTCGGCCATCTGGCGCGGCAGGCGGCGGGCGGTACGAAGAAGGTGCTCGCCCTGGACCTGGACGACACGGTGTGGGGCGGGGTGCTCGGGGAGGCCGGTCCGGAGGGGATCGAGGTGGCGGGAAGCTACCGCGGGGAGGCGTTCCGGCGCTTCCAGGCGGTGGCGAAGCAGCTGGGCTCGCAGGGAGTGCTGCTGGCGGCGGTCAGCAAGAACGACCGGGAGCCGGTGGTGAAGACCCTGCGCGAGCACCCGGACCTCACCCTGCGGGAGGACGACTTCGTACAGGTACGGGCCAACTGGCGGCCGAAGCACGAGAACCTGGCCGAGCTGGCCGCCGATCTCAACCTCTCCACGGACAGCTTCGTGTTCGTGGACGACAGCGCCTTCGAGTGCGGCCTCGTGCGCCGCGAGCTGCCCGGTGCGACGGTCCTCCAGGTGAGTGAGGAGCCCGCGCTGCACGTCGAACGTCTCCTCGCCGACGGCTGGTTCGACGTACGGGCGCTGACCGCCGAGGACCGGGCCCGCCCGGCCCGCTATCGCGAGGAGCAGGCCCGGCAGGACTTCCTGCACACCTTCGACTCGCTCGACGGCTATCTGCGCGAGCTGGACATCTCCGTGGCCCTCGCCCCCGTGGACGCGGCCCGTACCGACAGGATCTCCCAGTTGACCTTGCGCACCAACCAGTTCAACCTCACCACCCGGCGGCTCCAGCCGGCCGAAGTACGGGCACTGCGCGAGGACCCGGCGGCGCGGGTGCTGGCGATCGATTCGGCGGACCGGTTCGGGGACAACGGCCTGGTCGGGGCGGTGCTGCTGCGGCGCGATGCCGGGGTGCTGCACATCGAGAACTTCCTGCTGAGCTGCCGGGTCTTCTCGCGCGGTATCGAGCAGGCGGTGCTGGGCGCCGTACTGGAGCACGCCTTCGACGAGGGCGCGGAGGAGGTGCGGGCCGGGTATGTGCGGACCGCCCGCAACGGCAAGGTGGCGGACTTCTATCCGAGGGCCGGCTTCGGGACGGTGCGCGCCGACGACGCCTCGGCCGACTTCCGGCTCACCTCCCGGCCGGCCGCCGCCCCCGTGGACCACATCCGACTGACCGCGCGCTTCGAGAGGGACCTCCCGTGAAGACCGTCGATGACTTCGTCACGCTGCTGCGCGACGAACTCGCCCTGCCCGTCACCGCCGAGGACCTGGGGCGCGGGCTGGACACCGTGGAGTCCTGGGACTCGGTACACCTGCTGGCGCTGTGCACGGTGCTGGAGCGGGAGACCGGCCGTTCGCTGCCGCTGGCCGACGTCCTGGAGGCGACCAGCCTGCGGGACGTGTACCTGCTGGCAGTGGCGCCGTGAGCGACGCCCAGCAGGCCGGTGCGCCGCTGCCCCGCCAGCGCCGGCACACGCTGTTCTTCCTGGAGGTGATCCGGGACTTCTCGCCGGTGTTCCTCGACACCGAGGTCGACATGAGCCGGGTGCTCGCCCACCGGGCGTCCGCGCTGGGGAGCGAGGGCGTGCGCTACTCGACCACCTCGTACGTGCTGCGCGCGGCCGGCCGGGTCCTCGCGAAGCATCCGGACGCCAACGCGGCGGTGAGCGGAGGACCGCTCCGGCCCCGGATCGCGCACTACCCGTTCGTCAACGGGAAGGTCGCCCTGGACCGCGTCCTGGACGGCCGCCGGGTCGTCCTCGGCACCATCGTGCCCGACGTCCACGAGGCCGAACTGCCGGCCATCCAGGAGCATCTGGCCCGCGTCAGGGACGGCGACCCGGAGAGGCTGCCCGAGTTCGAAGGGGTGCGGAAGCTGCACCGGGCGGGCTGGACCGAGGGCCGCAGGGCGTTCCGCAAGGCGGCGCACTCGCTCGCCCTGCGCCCCCATCTCAACGGCACGTTCGCGGTCACCTCACTGGGCCACCGCGCGGTGGACTCCTTCCACTCGGTGGGCGGCACCACGACGACGTTCGGTGTGGGCAGGGTCCTGGACCGGCCCGTCGTGCGGGACGGGCGGATCGTGGTGGCACCGGTGCTGCGGCTCAGTCTCGCGTTCGACCACCGGGTCATCGACGGGGCCGAGGCGGCGGACGTACTGACCGAGGTCAAGGAGGCGCTGGAGAGCGTATGAACGACATCGCGGAACTGAAGAACTTCGTGGTAGCGCACACCCGTTCGCAGGGGCTGCCGTCCGAGCACTACGACCCGCTGCTCGCGCGGATCTCCGACGACGGGGACGGCACACCGGGCTCCTGGGTGCACGAGTGGAGCGCCGAGGGCGCACGGCTGGAGGCCGAGGGCAGACCGCTCGACGCCTGTGTGCACTACAACATGGCGCGCTTTCCATTCGTGGACGGCGCCGCGCGGCAAGAGGCGCTGGAGCGGTGCACGGCTGCCTTCGACATCTGGCGGTCCGACGTCCCGACGGTGCAACGGCTGGACGTCGACCTCGCCGGAGGCCGTATCCGCTGCTGGACGGCGGGGCTCGACGCCTCGGACCCGAAGCCGCTGCTGGTGATGACCGGCGGGATCGTGTCCGTCAAGGAGCAGTGGGCGCCGGTGCTGCTCCAGCTGGCGGCGCTGGGCTTCGCCGGGGTGGTGACCGAGATGCCGGGGGTGGGCGAGAACACCCTGTTGTACGGGGCGGACAGCTGGCAGATGTTCCCGGCCCTGCTCGACGCGGTCGGCGGCCGGGCCGACACCTCCCGGACGTACGCGCTGGCGCTGAGCTTCAGCGGTCATCTGGCGCTCCGGGCCGCCCTGCACGACGCCCGGATCAGCGGGGTCGTCGGGGCGGGGGCGCCGCTGCGCGACTTCTTCACGGACACGACGTGGCAGCGGACGGTGCCCCGGGTCACGACGGACACGCTGGCGCATCTGACCCGGACGAAGCCGGACGAGGTGTACGGGCTGATCCGGGACTGGGCGCTGACGCCCGACGAGCTGGCGGCGCTGCGGATTCCGGTGGCGCATGTGACGAGCCTGCGGGACGAGATCATCCCGCCGGGCGACGCCAGGCTGCTGCGGGAGCGGGTGCGCGGGGTGCGGCTGCTGGCCCACGACGACGTGCACGGCTCCCCGTCGCACTTCGCGCAGACGCGGTTGTGGACGCTGCTGTCGGTACTGCGGATGCGCGGCGGATACGGAGAGCAACGGCTCGCGCTGACGCGCGAGTTCGCACGACTGCGGTACGGAGGGAAGCGGGGATGACCGGCACGAGAGCCCCTGAGGGCGGGACCCGATGTCTGCGCAACGTGCTCGGGCGGTTCGCGACGGGAGTGGTGGCCGTCGCCTCGCAGGACCCGGTGACCGGTGTGCGGTCGGGGCTGGCGGCGAACTCCTTCTGTTCGGTGTCCCTCGATCCGCCGCTGGTCTCGTTCTGCGTGGCGGAGACCAGCACCAGTTGGCCGCGCATCCGGGCCGGCGGGCTTCTGGGCATCAGCATCCTGGGCGTCGGGCAGCGCGAGGCCGCGTCCCGGCTCGCGGTGACCGGCGGGGACAAGTTCCACGGGATGCCGTGGGGCCGGTCGCCGGACGGGGCTCCGGTGCTCGAAGGCGCGCTGGCCTGGCTGGAGTGCTCCATCGAGGCGGAGCACCCGGCGGGCGACCATGTGATCGTGGTCGCCCGGGTGCACCGGCTGGACGCGGTCGAGGACGGCGACCCGCTGCTGTTCTTCCGGGGGTCGTACGGACGGCTCAGCCGCTGACCGCGCCGGGGGCCTTGGCGTCGGCGCCGAAGGCGCGCAGGAAGGTGTCGACACCCGCCGTGACGACTTCGGCGACCTCCGCCGGGTCGAGCGGCCGGGTGCCGAGCGCGCTCATCCCCGGCAGCTCGTCGTAGACCAGCGCGATGAACTGGTTTGCCGCCCTGACCGGGTCCTCGACCCGCAGGTGCCCGGCGTTGGCCAGCCGGGCGAGGCGGCCCGCGAGCGCCTCGGTGAACTGGTTGGGCCCGCTGGCCCGTACCGCGTCGAAGAGGTCCGGGAAGCGCAGGGCCTCCGCGTACAGCAGCCGGCGCACGGCCTCGGACTGCTCGTCGCAGTAGCAGTCGACGAGCTTGGTGGCCAGGTCCTCCAGGCCGGGGCGGAGCTGGTCCGGGTCGGCGGGGAAGGCGGTGAGGACGTCGAGGGTCTTGGCGTTGGACCGGGCGGCGGTCTCCGTCATGACGTACCGGAAGAGCTTCTCCTTCGAGCCCAGGTGGTTGTAGATCGTCGGCTTCGACACCCCGGCCTCGGCGGCGATCACGTCCAGGCTCGCCTGGGCGTAGCCGACCTGCGCGAAGACCCGCAGGGCCGCCTCCACGATCGCCCGTCGCTTGTCGAGGCGCCCCCGTTCGGCGGGGCGCCCGGCCGTCTCTTCGTTCTCGCCAACGCTCATGCGCCCATGCTACCGTGCCAGCCACCTGTTTTTACTACCCAGTTAAATTTTCTGGGTAGAGTGGTTCAAAGGAGTTGCCGTGTCTGAAACAAAGCCGGCGGAGAGCGGGCCTGCCCGGCTCGATGCCGCACTGCTCACGCTCGTCGGCGTCATGGTGCTCGGCGGGATGATGTCGTACCTGGACGCGACGATCGTCAACGTCGGGATCAGCACGCTGGGCGGCGAGTTCCACGCGACGCTGGCCACCATCGAGTGGGTCACCACCGGCTATCTGCTCGCGGTCGCCCTGGCGATCCCGCTGGCCGGCTGGGCCGTGGTCCGCTACGGCGCCAAGCGCATGTGGCTGCTCGGCCTCTCGGTGTTCCTGATCGGCTCGACGCTCTGCGCCTTCGCCTGGAACGCGGAGAGCCTCATCGCCTTCCGTATCGTCCAGGGCTTCGGGGGCGGCATGGTCGACCCGATCATGATGACCGTCGTCGCGGGCGCCGCCGGACCCGCCAGGATCGGCCGGGTCATGGGCCTGGTCTCCGTCCCGATCACGCTCGGCCCGGTGGTCGGCCCCATCATCGGCGGGCTGCTGCTGGACAATTTCTCCTGGGAGTGGATGTTCCTGGTCAACATCCCGTTCGCGCTGGCCGCGATCGTGCTGGCGATCCGGGTGCTGCCGGCCGATCCGCCGCCGAGCGGCGACCCCGTGCCGTTCGACGCGCTGGGCGTGGCGCTGCTCTCCCCCGGCTTCGCCGCGATCGTGTTCGCGCTGTCCCAGGCGGGCGGCGACGGCTTCGGCAGCACGAGGGTGATCGTCGGACTCGTGGTGGGGGTCGCCCTGTTCGTCGCGTACACCGTGCACGCGCTGCGTACTTCGGTCACCCCGCTGCTGGACCTGCGTCTGTTCGGCAGCAAGGGGTTCAGCGCGAGCGTGACCACCATGTTCCTGCTCGGCGGCGGCCTGTTCTCGCTGCTGTTCCTGCTGCCTCTGTACTACCAGCAGGTCCACGGGCACTCCGTCCTGGAGTCCGGGCTGCTGCTCGCTCCGCTGGGCCTCGGCACCCTGATCGGGATGCCGATCGCGGGCAACCTCGCCGACAAGGTCGGTGCCCGGAGGCTGGTCCCGACCGGTGCGCTGCTGATCGGCGTCGGCGCCCTGGTCTTCACCGGTTCGGGCTCCGGCACCTCCCAGGTCGCCCTGACCGCCGCGCAGTTCGCCGCCGGCTTCGGCATGGGCCTGGTCGGCGCGCCCACCATGGGCTCGGTCTACAAGACGGTCCCGGGTGAGTCGGTCGCCGGGGCCACCGGCGCGGTCTTCATCCTCAACCAGATCGGCGCCTCCCTCGGCATCGCCGTCGTCGCCCTGATCCTCCAGGGCGGCGGCTCCCACGCCGCCCCCACCGCCGGCTCCTTCTCCCACGCCTTCTGGTGGCCGGTCGCCGCGGCCGTCGTGGTCTTCGCCGCCGGGCTCCTGCTGCCCGGGAAGCCCACGCCCGAACCGGCCGCCGTCGAGACGCCGGAGAAGACGCCCGCCGAGGCGGAGCCGGTCACCGACCACGCCTGAGACCGGCCCCGCCCCTTCCCGCACCCGTACGTCCGCCCCGCGCCGCCGGGCCACCCGCCCGGCGGCGCGCTCCTCCCGGAGGTCTCCATGAGCCGTCCCACCGGCATTCCCCTGTCCGTACTCGACGTGGTGCCCGTCTTCGAGGGCGGCTCCGCGACCCAGGCCCTGCGCGACACCGTCGCCCTGGCCCCGCGCGTCGAGGCTCTCGGCTACCTGCGCTACTGGGTGGCCGAGCACCACAGCACCCCCAGCCTCGCCACCTCCGCGCCCGGCATCCTCGCCGGACGCCTGGCCGCCGCCACGACCACCCTGCGCGTCGGCTCCGGCGGCGTCCTGCTGCCCAACCACGCGCCCTTGGTGGTCGCCGAGCAGTTCGGCACCCTGGAGGCGCTGCACCCGGGCCGCGTCGACCTCGGACTCGGCCGGGCGCCCGGCACCGACCCGCACACCGCCCGCGCCCTGCGCCGCGCCCCGGAGCGCGGCGCCGACGACTTCGCCGAGCAAGTGGCCGAGCTGAACGGCTACTTCGCGCCCGCCGCCCCCGCCTCACCCATCACCGCCGTGCCCGCCGCCGACGGCCGGCCCGACCTGTGGCTGCTCGGGTCCAGCCCGGCCAGCGCCGAACTCGCCGCCTCGCTGGGGCTTCCGTACGCCTTCGCCCACCAGATCAACCCGCACGCGACCACGTACGCCCTGGACCGCTACCGGCAGTCCTTCCGGCCCTCGGCGTACCTGGACCGGCCGCGTACCCTCATCTCCGCGCTGGTCACCGTCGCCGACACCGACCGGGCCGCGCGCGAGGTCGCGGCGCCCTACCTGCTCGGCAAGATAGAGATGCGGACGGTACGCCGCTTCGACGCGTTCCCCTCGGCGCGGAGCGCGGCCGGGTACACCTACGCCGGGCCGGAGTTGCAGTTCCTGGAGGAACTGGCCGGGCGTCAGCTGATCGGGGCTCCGGACACCGTGCGCGACAAGCTGGCGGAGCTGGTGGCACGCACCGGGGCCGACGAGCTGATGGCGCTGACCGTGGTACCGGACCAGGCGGACCGGCTGCGCTCGTTCGAGCTGCTGGCGCACGCGGCGCACGAGGTGCGGCCCGGCTCCGCCGAGGGCGTTTCAGCCCAGCTTTAGACGGCCTGGCGACAGTACGTCCGCCCCCCTCACCCCGTTTCACGTTCCGGAGTCCCCTATGCACCCGCCCCACCCGCGCCGCACTCCCCGCAGAGCAGCTCTGCTGTCCGTCCTGCTCCTCGCCGCCGTCACCGCGTGCAGTTCCGACGACGGGGCCGCGCCGGCCGCTCAGGCGAAGCCCCGCAGCGGCGGCAGCCTCACCTACGCGGCGCAGCAGGAGCCGGACTGCTGGGACCCGCACACCAGCGCGCAGGACGTGACCGCCTTCGTCCAGCGCCCGGTCTTCGACTCGCTCGTCTACCAGACCCCGGACGGGGAGCTGGAACCGTGGCTGGCGAAGTCGTGGAAGACCTCCGCGGGGGGCCGGACGTACACCTTCGAGCTGCGCGACGACGTGACCTTCCACGACGGGAAGCACCTGGACGCGGCGGCGGTGAAGGCCAACTTCGACCACATCACCGCCAAGGCGACCCGGTCGCAGTACGCGGCCGGGCTGCTCGGCCCGTACAAGGGCACCACCGTGAAGGGGACGTACGAGGTCGAGGTCCGCTTCAGCCGTCCGTACGCCCCCTTCCTCCAGGCGGCCAGCACCACCTATCTCGGCATAGCCTCGCCCGCCTCCCTGAAGGCGGGCGCCGACAAGCTCTGCGCGGGCACCGATTCCGTCGGCTCGGGGCCTTTCCGGGCCGGCGCCTACACCCGGGGCCAGAAGCGCGGTTACACCAGGAACACCGCCTACGCGTGGGCCCCGAAGGACGCCGGTCACAGCGGGCCCGCCCGACTGGACGCGTTCACCATCCGCTTCCTCACCGAGGACGCCACGCGGGTCGGCGCGCTGACGTCCGGTCAGGTCGACGCGGTGGCCGCGCTGCCGGCCAACCAGATCGCGGCCGTACGCCGCAACGCCCGGCTGGACGTGGTCACGAAGGACGTGCCGGGCGCGGTCGACACGTTCTACCTGAACACCAGGAGCCCGCTCTTCTCCGACGAGCGTGTACGCAAGGCGTTCCAGCGGTCCGTCGACCTGGACGCCCTGGTGAAGTCGGTGTTCCAGGGCACCGGCACCCGCGCCTGGAGCACCCTGTCCCCCGCCACCCCGCACAGCTACGACTCCGCGCTGGAGAAGAGCTGGCCCTACGACCGGGCACTCGCCGGCCGGCTCCTGGACCAGGCCGGCTGGAAGGGGCGTGACGCGGAGGGCTACCGCACGAAGAACGGCGCACGACTGACCGTGGTCGCCCCGGTCTACGGCAAGGCATCGGTGTTCTCGCAGGCCGTGCAGGGCGATCTGAAGAAGGCGGGCATCTACTTGAAGCTCGCCGCCTCGACCGACGCGACGGCGGTCTCCGCCCAACTGGACGAGGGGCGCTACGACGTCGTCGAGACGTCCTGGGCGCGCGGTGACGGCGACATCCTCAGCAGCTTCTTCCTGTCCACCGAGTCGTCCGAGGGCGGCGGGCACAACTTCGCGAAGGTCACCGACCCGCAGGTCGACGCCTGGCTGAAGAAGGCGCAGGGCACCACGGACCCGGACGAGCGCGCCGCGTACTACGCGCACGTGCAGAAGTGGACGATCGACCACGCCGCGGTGGTCCCCGCCTATGTCCAGAAGGCGTCCGTCGGGGTGAACAAGAAGGTGCACGGGCTTCGGCTGTCCCTGTCGGCGTGGCCGGAGTTCTACGCCGCCTGGGTCGAGGCCGGCCGATGACACCACCGCACATATCCGCCGCGGTCCGGGCCGTCACGGCCCGGGCCGGGGCGGCCGTCCTCGTTGTCTGGGGGGCCGCCACCTGCGCCTTCCTGGCACTGCACCTCATCCCCGGCGATCCGGTCAGCGCGATCGTCGGGTCCAACGCGCTGGTCGGCGCGGAGCAGCGCGAGGAGATCCGCCACCACTACGGCCTGGACCGCTCCCCGCTCGTCCAGTACGGCGCGTACCTCAAGCAGCTGGCCACCGGGGAGCTGGGCGACTCCTACCAGTTGCAGCAGCCGGTCTCCTCGGTGCTGGCGGATCAGATCGGGCCGACCGCGCAGCTCGCGCTCTGGTCCTCGCTGGTCGCGGTGGTGCTGGCCGCGACCGTGACCGTGCTGACGTCGGGGCGTTCCCGGTGGCCGCGCCGGGTGTCGTCGGCGGTGGAGCTGCTGGTGGTGTCCACGCCCTCGTTCTGGCTCGGGATCATGCTGCTGACGGTGTTCTCGTTCCGGCTGGGCTGGCTGCCGGTCTCCGACAGCGGCGACGCCCGCTCGCTGGTCCTCCCGGTGATCACGCTGGCGCTGCCGATCGGGGCGGTTCTCACGCAGGTGCTGAGGGAGGGGCTGCTCGGGGCGCTGGAGCAACCGTTCAGCCTGACCGCGCGCTCGCGCGGGCTCGCCGAGCACACCGTGCGCTCGCGCCACGCGCTGCGCCACGCCGCACTGCCGGCGCTCACCCTGACCGGCTGGTTCACCGGGACGCTGCTGGGCGGCGCGGTGGTGGTGGAGAACGTCTTCGCCCGCTCGGGCATCGGCCGGATCACCCTCCAGGCGGTCGGCGACCGCGACCTGCCCGTGGTGCAGGGCGTGGTGGCGCTGTCGGCCGTGGTGTTCGTGCTGGTCGGCGCGGTGGTGGAGCTGCTGTACGTGGTCGTGGATCCACGGCTGCGCAAGGGTACGGGGGTGGCCGCCGCATGAGCGTCGAACAGGCCGTACGGGCCGGGGCACCGGTCGCGGCGGTCCGCAGGACCCGTCGGGGCCGGGTGCGGCCGGGGGTACTGGCCGCCGCGGTGCTGCTGGGGCTGATCCTGCTCGCCGCGCTGGCCCCCTCGCTGCTGGCCCACGGCAGCCCGACCGACACCGACCCGGTGCACGCGCTCCAGGCGCCGGGCGGGGCGCACTGGTTCGGCACGGACCAGCTGGGGCGGGACGTCTTCGCCCGGGTGGTGCACGGCACCCGCTACTCGCTGGCCATCGGCGCCGCGGCGACGGGTGCCGGGGTCGGGCTCGCCGTGGTGTGGGGACTGGCCGCCGCGCTGTCCGGCCGGTTCGGCGACGCGGTGCTGATGCGCGCCGCCGACGCGCTGCTGGCGCTGCCGGGGCTGCTGCTGGCCCTGATGGTGGTGCTCATCGCCGGCAAGGGGGTGCTCGGCACCACGATCGCCGTCGCGGTGGGGACGGCGCCCGGGTTCGCCCGGGTGGTGCGGGCGCAGGCACTGGTGGTGCGCCGGTCCGGGTACGTGGAATCCGCCGTGTCGCTGGGGGTGCCGCGTCCGCTGATCGTGCTGCGCCATGTGCTGCCGAACACGCTGGGGCCGCTCCTGGTGCTGGCCACGGTCACGCTCGGGGCATCCATCTCGACCGGGGCGGCGCTGAGTTATCTGGGCCTGGGCGCGCAGCCGCCGACGCCCGAGTGGGGGGCGATGCTCACGGAGGGCCAGGGATTCCTGGACCAGGCGTGGTGGATCGCGCTCTTCCCGGGCCTCCTGCTGGTCTCCACGGTCCTCGCGGTCACCGTCGTGGGCCGCCACGCACAGGCACGAGCCGAAGGACGGGCCGCCTCATGACGACCGCATCGACCACGACCCCCCTGTTCGAGGTCGCCGGACTGAACGTGCGCTTCGGCACCGGACCCGGCGAGGTGCACGCGGTGCGCGACGCCGCGTTCTCGCTCGACGCCGGCCGGTGCCTGGCGGTCGTCGGCGAGTCGGGTTCCGGGAAGAGCGCGCTCGCCCGCTCCCTGCTCGGCCTCGCGGGCCCGACCGCCCGGGTCACCGCGGACCGGCTGCGCGTCGCGGGCCGCGAGGCCGGGGAGTTCGGCCCCCGCGAGTGGCGGGCGGTACGGGGCCGGCGCGTCGGCCTCGTCGCCCAGGACGCGCTGGTGGCCCTGGACCCGCTGCGGCCCGTCGGCAAGGAGATCGCGGAGCCGCTGCTGACCCACCGCGTCGTCCCGCGCAGGGAGGCCGGGGCCCGCGTGCTCGCCCTGCTGGCGCGGGTCGGGGTGCCCGAACCGGCGGAACGCGCGCGGGCCTACGTCCACCAGCTCTCGGGCGGACTGCGGCAGCGGGCGCTCATCGCCTCCGCGATCGCGGCCGAACCCGGTGCGCTGATCGCGGACGAGCCGACGACCGCCCTCGACGCCTCCGTCCAGTCGCGCGTCCTGGCGCTCCTGGGCGAGCTGAAGGACGGCGGTACCGGGCTGCTCCTCATCAGCCACGACCTGGCGGTCGTCGAGGCGCTGGCGGACGAGGTCGCCGTGATGAAGGACGGCCGGATCGTGGAGTCCGGGCCGGTCGGCCGGGTGCTGGAGGCGCCGGAACACCCTTACACCAAGGGCTTGTTGGCGGCCATTCCCGGCAGCGCTCCGCGCCGGGGGCGCACCGTCGCGGCACCGGACGACGGCAGCGCTCCGCTGCTCGACGTCCGCGGGGTCACCAAGGTGTTCAAGGGGGCGCGGGGCAGCCGCAGAACGGCGGTCGACGCGGTGTCGTTCGCGTTGCGGCCGGGCGAGGCGGTGGGCCTGGTCGGCGAGTCGGGTTCGGGCAAGTCGACGCTGGCCCGCATGGTGCTGGGGCTGGCCGCGCCGGACGGGGGCACGGTGGAGCTGGGCGGGGCGCCGTGGAGCGGTCTGCGCGAGCGGGACCGCCGGGAGCGGCGGCACACCGTGCAGCTCGTGCCGCAGGACCCGCTCAGCGCCTTCGACCCGCGCTGGAGCGTGGCCCGGATCGTGGGCGAGGCCCTGGCCACCGCCGGGGTGGCACGCGCGGAACGCCGGGAGCGCACCGTACGGCTGCTGGAGCACGTGGGTCTGTCCGCGGAACACCTGGAGCGCCGGCCGCTCGCCCTGTCCGGCGGGCAGCGTCAGCGGGTCGCCGTCGCGCGGGCCCTGGCACCTTCGCCCCGGCTATTGGTGTGCGACGAGCCGGTGTCGGCCCTCGACGTGTCCGTGCAGGCCCAAGTGCTCGACCTGCTGCGGTCGTTGCGGGAGAAGCTCGGGCTGGCGACGCTCTTCATCTCGCACGATCTCGCGGTCGTCCGGGAGGTGTGCGCGCGGGTGCTGGTGATGAAGGACGGCCGGATCGTGGAGTCCGGCCCGGTGGAGCGGGTCTTCGCCGAGCCGGCGCATCCGTACACGCGCGCCCTGCTGGAGGCCGTGCCGCGACGGGCGCGTACCGCCGTAGAGCGGCTTTAGAACCGGCCAACACGTGACTGCGAGCCTCAGCGGGCCACTTTCGGACAAGCCGGAGGCCATCAGCCATGCCAGGGTCACCCGTCCCCTCCACCGCCACCCCGCCCGCACCCGACCGGCCGCGGGCCGCCAGGCTGCCGTCCCTCACCGGGATGCGCTTCCTGGCGGCCCTGCTGGTCTTCGCCTTCCACACCACGTTCCAGACCCGGTTCATCGGCGGCGATCTGGGCGGCGCGTTGAGCGACTGTTTCGCCAACGCCGGGTTCTACGGGGTGACGTTCTTCTTCGTGCTCAGCGGATTCGTCCTGACCTGGTCGGCGCGTCCCGCCGAGGGCGCGCCCCGGGTCTGGCGGCGCAGACTGGTGAAGATCTTCCCCAACCACCTCGTCACGCTCGCCGCCGCCGCCTTCCTGATGGCGGCGGCCTCCGAGGTGTTCACCACGAAGGGCGTCCTGGCCAATCTCTTCCTCGTCCAGGCGTGGATACCGGAGATCCAGGTCCCCAACACGATGAACGCCGTCAGCTGGTCGCTCTCGTGCGAGCTGTTCTTCTACCTCGCCTTCCCCTTCCTGCTGCCCGTCCTGGAACGGCTCTCCGCCCGCCGGCTGTGGACGCTCGCCGGGGTGCTCGCCGCTCTCACCGTCCTGGTCCCGGCCGTCAGCAGCTGGATGGTGGCCGGGACTCCGCTGCCGTTCATCGCGGACGGCTCGCTGTCCTTCGAGCAGATCTGGTCCGTCTACTTCTTCCCGCCGGTCCGGGCGATCGAGTTCGTGCTCGGCATGATCGCCGCGCGGCTGGTGCTGACCGGTGCGCTGCCCCGGATCGGACTGCTGCCCGCCGCCGTGATCGCTGTCGGCGGGTACGTGCTCAACTCCTCGGTGCCGTATCTCTACGGGGTGGCCGGCACCGGCGCCCTGTGGCTGACCCCGCTGGTCGTCGCCGCCGCGCAGGCCGACGCCCGGGAGACCGCCTCGCCCTTCCGGGGACGGGTGCTGGTGCGGCTCGGGGAGCTGTCGTTCGCGTTCTACATGGTGCACGGGCTGGTGGTGACGTACGGCCACAAGTGGCTCGTGGCCGACGAGAACCTGTCCGGCGCCGCGGCGGCCGCGCTGCTGCTCGCCGCCCTGCTGACCGCCCTGGCCCTGGCCCTCGCTCTGTACAGCTGGGTCGAGGCCCCTGCCGTACGGCGGTTCAGTGCTCCTCGCGCGAAGAAGCCGGCGGGCCCCGCGCCCGCCGTCGTCCCACTCACTGCCCTGGAGGCCGGGGAATGACCGAGGCCGGTACCGAAGCACCCGCCGACGCACGCGAACTGCCCGCCTACCCGCAGGCCCGCGGCTGCCCTTACCAGCCGCCCGCCGGCTACGACGCCTACCGCGACCAGGGGCCCGTCTCCCTGGTGGAGCTGTACAACGGCCGCCGGGTGTGGGCGGTGAGCGGGCACGCGGAGGCGCGGCAGGTCCTGCTCGACGCGGCCACGTACTCCTCCGACCGGGTCCATCCGCACTATCCGGCCACGGCCCCGCGTTTCGAGTCGGCGCGCAAGGTGCGCAACTTCATCGGCATGGACCCGCCGGAGCACACCGTGCAGCGGCGCATGCTGCTCACCAACTTCACCGTCCGCAAGGTACAGGCGCTGCGGCCCGGCATCCAGCGGCTGGTCGACGAACTGATCGACACGATCGAGGCCAAGGGCCCGGTCGCCGACCTCGTCCCGGACTTCGCCCTGCCGGTGCCGTCCGTCGTCATCTGCGAACTGCTCGGCGTTCCGTACACCGACCACGCCTTCTTCGAGCAGCAGTCGCGGCGGGTGGTGACCGGGACGACGAGCCTGGAGGACAGCGCCGACGCGTTCGCCCAGCTCGCCTCGTACCTCGACGGGCTGATCCGTCGCAAGGAGCAGGAGCCCGGCGACGGGCTGCTGGACACCCTGATCGCGGAGCAGCTGTCCTCGGGCGGGCTGAACCGGCGCGACTTGGTCGACATCGCGCTGCTGCTCCTGGTGGCCGGGCACGAGACCACCGCCAGCGCCATCGCGCTCGGTGTGCTCACCCTGCTGGAGAACCCGGAGCAGCTGGCGGCGTTGCGCGCCGACGAGACGCTGCTGCCGGGCGCCGTCGAGGAGCTGCTGCGGTACATGGCGATCGCCGACGGGGTCGCCCGGTTCGCGACGGCCGACACGGAGCTGGGCGGGCACCGGATCAAGGCGGGTGACGGGGTGATCGTCGTCATCTCCTCGGCCAACCGGGACGACGCGGCCTTCCCGGCCGCCGACGCCTTCGACGTGGGGCGCGGCGCGCGCCACCACATCTCGTTCGGGCACGGAGTCCACCAGTGCATCGGCCAGAACCTGGCGCGGGCCGAGATGGAGATCGCGCTGTCCACACTCTTCCGCCGGCTGCCGGGGCTGCGCCTCGCCGAACCTTCGGGGCAGCTGCCGGTCAAGGAACCGGGCGGGGTCCAGGGCATCTGGCGCCTGCCCGTCACGTGGTGAGCACGTCTGCCGCCTCGTGGTGATCAGAAGGGAACCGGAAGCCATGCACATCAAGGCCGATACACAGCGGTGCCTGGGCGCGGGGCAGTGCGTCCTGTCCGCCCCCGACCGCTTCGACCAGTCCGACGAGGGCACGGTCCTGGTCCTGGAGGACCGGGTGGACGGTCCGGCCGAGGAGGCGAGGCTGCGGGACACCGTGGCGCTCTGCCCCTCGCAGGCCATCGCTCTGGAGGCCTGATCATGCCGGTGACGGGACGGCTGGCCGACGCGGTCGCCGACCACCGTGCGGGCCCCCGGCCGCTGGGTGAACTCCCGGCGGTTCCGGGGGCCGAGGTGTCGGAGCGATGGATTCCGGGCGCGCCCGGGGAGCCCCTGGTGCGGGTGCGGATCTACCGCCCGGCCGGGGCGGGGGCGGCGCTGCCCGCCGTGGTGTGGATCCACGGCGGGGGCTTCGTCCTCGGCAGCGTGGACTCGGTGCACCACTCGGCCGCCCAGGCGGCGGTGTTCGCCCCGGCGGTGGTCGTGGCGGTGTCCTACCGGCTGGCGCCGGAGGATCCGTTCCCGGCGGGGCTCGACGACTGCTGGGCCGCGCTGGAGTGGACCGCTGGGAACGCGGCGGAGATCGGCGCGGACCCCGGCCGCCTTGCGGTCGCGGGGGCGAGCTCCGGGGGCTGTCTGGCCGCCGGTCTGACTCTGCTCGCCCGGGACCGGGGCGGCCCTGCCCTCGTCTTCCAGCACCTGAGCACCCCGGTGCTGGACGACCGGCTGGAAACGGACTCGATGGCCGCGTTCACGGACACGCCGATCTGGAACCGCCGCCTCGCGCGGGAGAGCTGGGAGCTGTACCTGGGCGGCCGGGCCGAACTTCCCGCGCATGCCGCGCCGGCGCGCGCGGCGGACCTGGGCGGCCTGCCCCCGGCGTACCTCTCGACCGCGGGGCTCGATCCGCTGCGCGACGAGGGCCTGCTGTACGGGCTCCGCCTGGCGCGGGCCGGAGTGCCGGTGGAGGTGCACAACTTCCGCGGCGCGTACCACGCGTTCGGCGGTTGGGCGGGCACCCCGGAGCCGGACGGCGACGAGCCGCACCGCGTGGCCCTGGAGCACCTGACCGCGCTGCGGCGCGGGCTGCACGCGGGCGGGCCGGGGGCGATTTAGAACGCGCAAAGGCCGCCGTTAGCGGGGCCGGTGAGGGTGGTGGCTCCGCCGGGTCGTCCTCGACGAGGGAGTACGTCACAGATCATGCGTAGCGCCCACTCCGCACCTATCGCCGTCATCGGTCTCGCCTGCCGCCTCCCCGGGGCGGCCGATCCCGCCGCGTTCTGGGACCTCCTCAGCCGCGGCGGGGACGCCGTCGGGGAGGCGCCTGCGGACCGCGGGGCCGCCGGTGCCCCGGCCCGCGGGGGCTTCCTCGACGAAGTGGACCGGTTCGACGCCGGCTTCTTCTCCGTCCCGCCCCGCGAGGCGGCCGCGATGGACCCGCAGCAGCGGCTGCTCCTCGAACTGGGCTGGGAGGCCCTGGAGGAGGCGGGCATCGTCCCGGGCACACTGGCCGGCAGCCGGACCGCCGTCTACGCCGGTGCCATCTGGGACGACTACGCGGCGCTCCACCACCGCCGGGGCGAGGCGGGCGCCGACCGCTACTCCGTGACCGGGCTGCACCGGGGCATCCTCGCCAACCGGCTGTCGTACGTCCTCGGCCTGACCGGTCCGAGTCTCACCGTGGACTCGGCGCAGTCCTCGTCGCTGGTCGCGGTCCACCTGGCCTGCGAGAGCCTGCGCGCCGGGGAGTCGGACCTCGCGATCGTCGGCGGCGCCAACCTGATCCTCTCCCCCGGCAGCAGCGCGGACAGCGCGAAGTTCGGCGCCCTGTCGCCGGACGGGCGCTGCTTCACGTTCGACGCCCGGGCCAACGGATATGTACGCGGTGAGGGCGGCGTGGCCGTCGTCCTGAAGCCCCTGGACCAGGCCCGCGCGGACGGCGACCGGGTGCACTGCGTGATCCTGGGCAGCGCGGTCAACAACGACGGCGCATCCGAGGGCCTGACGGTCCCGGACCGGGCCGCGCAGGAGGCGGTGCTCCGCGAGGCGTACGCACGGGCGGGTGTCACCGCCGACGCGGTCCAGTACGTCGAACTGCACGGCACGGGCACGCCCGTAGGCGACCCGGTGGAGGCGGCCGCACTCGGTGCCGCCCTCGGCACGGACCGCCCGTCCGGCGACCCGCTCCAGGTGGGCTCGGCGAAGACCAACATCGGCCATCTGGAGGGCGCGGCCGGCCTGGTGGGGCTCCTGAAGACCGCCCTGTCCGTGTCCCGGCGCAGGCTCCCGGCGAGCCTCAACTTCGAGCGTCCGAACCCGGCGATTCCCCTGACGGAGCTGGGCCTGCGGGTCCGGACGGAGGAGGGGCCCTGGCCGCGCGGGGAGGCTCCGCTGATCGCGGGGATCAGCTCGTTCGGCATGGGCGGGACGAACTGCCATGTGGTGGTGGGCGAGGCGGAGGTGGGTGCGGAGACGGGCGACGGGGCGAAGGCCGGTACGGCGACCGGGTCGGGCGCCGACGCGGGGCCGGGCGCCCGCGAGGCCGCGGGCGCCGTGGCGACCGATGCGGAGACGCAGGCCGGTGCGGGGACGCAGGCCGATGCGGAGACGCAGGCCGATGCGCGGACGCAGGCCGGTGCCGAGACGCAGGCCGATGCGCGGACGCAGGCCGATGCGGAGACGCAGGCCGATGCGGAGACGCAGGCCGATGCGGAGACGCAGGCCGATGCCCGTCCGCTGCCCTGGCTGCTCAGTGCCCGTGACGGCGGCGCTCTGCGCGGGCAGGCCGCCCGGCTGCGCGATCATCTCGCGGGTGCCGCGCCCTCCCCGCTCGACACCGCGTACTCCCTCGCCGCCACCCGCACCCTCTTCGACGAGCGGGCCGTGGCGGTCGCGGCGGACCGGGACGGGCTGCTGCGTGCGCTCGACGCGCTGGCCGACGGCCGGGACGACCCGGCGCTCGTGCGCGGCAGGGCGGAGGCTCAGCCCCCGCTGACCGCGTTCCTGTTCACCGGTCAGGGCAGTCAGCGCGCCGGAATGGGGCGCGAGCTGTACGCCGCGTATCCGGAGTACGCGGCGGCGTTCGACGAGGTCTGCGCGGCCTTCGCGCCGCATCTGGACCGGCCGCTCGCGGAGCTCGTCCTCGCGCCGGAGGGGGCGGCGGCGCTGGACGAGACGCGGTACACCCAGCCCGCGCTGTTCGCCGTGGAGACGGCGCTGTTCCGGCTGGTGGAGCACCTGGGGCTGCGCCCGGACCGGCTGGCCGGGCACTCGATCGGTGAGCTGACGGCGGCCCATGCCTCCGGGGTGCTGTCGCTCGACGACGCCGCGCGCCTGGTCTCGGCCCGGGGCCGGCTGATGCAGGAGCTTCCGGCCGGCGGTGCGATGGCCGCGCTGGAGGCGACCGAGGAGGAGGTCGCCCCGCTCCTGACCGGTCGGGTGTCCCTCGCGGCCGTGAACGGGCCCCGCTCCGTGGTCGTCTCGGGCGACGAGCCGGACGTCCTGCGGATCAAGGAGGCGTTCGCCGCTCGGGGCCGCCGCACCCGGCGCCTCACGGTGAGCCACGCGTTCCACTCGCCGCTGATGGATCCGGCGCTCGACGCGTTCCGCCGGGTCGCCGCCGAGGTCACGTACGGAGCACCGCGCATCCCGGTCGTCTCCAACGTCACGGGCCGCACAGCGACACCGGGGGAACTCGCCTCACCGGACTACTGGACCCGCCACATCCGCGACGCGGTCCGCTTCCACGACGGCCTGCGCACCCTGCGGGACGACGGCGTACGGGTCTTCGTCGAGCTGGGCCCGGACGCCGTCCTGACCGCGATGGCCCGCGAGACCCTCGGCGACGGCGATCCGGCGCCGCTCTCCGTCCTGCGGCGCGGCCGGCCCGAGCCGGAGACCTTGGTCGCCGCCCTGGCCGGAGCTCAGGTCCGGGGCGCCCGGGTCGGCTGGGCGGGCGCGCTCGCGGACCGGGGCGGCCGTCCCGTACCGCTGCCGACGTACGCGTTCCAGCGCGAACGCCACTGGCTGGACGGCCCGTTGGAGGCACCGGAGCCCTCCGTACCGGCTGCCCCTCGCGAGGCCGCGCCCGCCGCGAAGCCCGACGCGGACCTGCTCGACCTGGTCCGGACGCAGGTCGCGATCGTGCTCGGGCACGTCACGGGCGAGGCGGTCGGCCCGGGCCACGCGTTCAAGGATCTGGGCTTCGACTCGCTGGCCGGGGTCGAGCTGCGCGACCGTCTCCAGATCGCGACCGGGATTCCCCTGCCGTCGGCTCTCATCTACCACCACCCCACACCCGAGGCCGTGGTCCGCCTGCTGCGCGACCGGCTCGACGGACCCTCGAACAGCACCGCACGTGCGCGTCCGGGCGGCTCCGCGGTCCACGCGGACGAGCCGATCGCCATCGTCGGCATGGCGTGCCGCTACCCCGGCGGAGTGACGTCGCCGGAGGACCTCTGGCGGGTGGTGTCGGAGGGCACGGACGCCATCGGGCCGTTCCCCACCGACCGGGGCTGGGACCTGGACGCGCTGTACGACCCCGACCCGGACCGGCCCGGGACCGCCTATGTGCGGGAGGGCGGATTCCTCTACGGCGCCGGGGAGTTCGACGCGGGACTGTTCGGGATCAGCCCGCGTGAGGCAGCGGCGATGGACCCGCAGCAGCGGTTGCTGCTCACGACGGCGTGGGAGGCGTTCGAGCGAGCGGGGATCGCCCCGGACAGCCTGCGCGGCAGTGCGGCCGGGGTGTTCGTCGGCGCGACCGCCCAGGACTACGGGCCCCGCCTGCACGAACCGGCCGAGGGGCTCGACGGCTACCTCCTTACCGGCGGCACGGCGAGCGTCGCCTCGGGCCGGATCGCGTACACCTTCGGCCTCGAAGGCCCAGCCGTGACCGTGGACACGGCCTGCTCCTCGTCCCTGGTGGCGCTGCATCTCGCGGCCCAGGCGCTGCGGCAGGGCGAGTGCGATCTCGCGCTCGCGGGCGGGGTCACGGTGATGCCGACGCCCGGCATGTTCCTGGAGTTCAGCCGGCAGCGTGGCCTCGCGGCGGACGCTCGCTGCAAGGCGTTCGCCGCTTCGGCCGACGGTACAGCGTGGTCGGAGGGCGTGGGGCTGCTGCTGGTCGAGCGGCTGTCGGACGCCCGCCGCAACGGCCACCGGGTGCTCGCGGTCGTGCGGGGCTCAGCGGTCAACCAGGACGGCGCGAGCAACGGCCTCACCGCGCCCAACGGCCCCTCGCAGGAGCGCGTCATCCGCCAGGCCCTGGCCAGTGCGGGGCTGGCGACGGCGGACGTGGACGCGATGGAGGCGCACGGCACGGGCACACGGCTCGGTGACCCCATCGAGGCCGATGCCCTGCTGGCCACGTACGGGCAGGACCGCCCGGCCGGACAGCCACTGCTTCTGGGCTCGTTGAAGTCGAACATCGGGCACGCCCAGGCGGCGGCCGGAGTGGGCGGCATCATCAAGATGGTCGAGGCGATGCACCACGGTGTGCTGCCCCGCACCCTGCATGTGGACGAACCGTCACCCCATGTCGACTGGGCGTCGGGGGCGGTGCGGCTGCTGGTCGAGGACACGCCCTGGCCGGAGCGTGACCGGCCGCGCCGCGCGGCGGTCTCCTCCTTCGGCATCAGCGGGACGAACGCCCACGTCATCCTGGAGCAGGGCCCGGCCCCGCAGGAACCCGAGGCCGAAGCCGACCCGGTCGCGTTGTGGCCCCTGTCCGCCCAGGACCCCGACGCGCTGCGGGAGCAGGGCGCGCGGCTGCGGGCGTACGTCGAGGAGCGCCCGGAGGCCGAACTCGACCGCATCGCCTCGTCGTTGCACCGAGGGCGGGCCTCGCTGGAGCACCGCGGGGTCGTGCTGGCGGACGACCGGGAGCAGGCACTCGACGCGCTGGCCGCACTCGCGGCCGGTGCCGAACACCCCGCGCTCGTACGCGGTACCGCGGCGCCCACGCCCCGGATCGCCTACCTGTTCACCGGGCAGGGCAGCCAGCGCCCGGAGATGGGGCGCACACTGTACGCCACCCATCCCGCATTCGCGTCCGCGCTCGACGAGGTCTGCGACGCACTCGGCCCGCACCTCGAACGGCCCCTGCGGGACGTCATGTTCGCCCCGGCCGGCACCAAGAACGCCGCACTGCTCAACGAGACCCGCTACACCCAGCCCGCACTGTTCGCCCTGGAGACGGCCCTCCACCGGCTCCTCGCGCACCACGGCGTGACCCCTGATCTCGTCACCGGGCACTCGATCGGCGAACTCACCGCCGCACACGTCGCCGGCATCCTCACCCTCCCCGACGCAGCACTCCTCATCGCCACCCGCGCCCGGCTCATGCAGTCCGCACCGGCGGGCGGGGCCATGACCGCCGTGGAGGCGACCGAGGAGCAGATCCGGCCCCACCTCAACGCGCACGTGGCCCTGGCTGCCGTGAACAGCCCGACCTCCCTGGTGATCTCAGGCGATGCGGACGCGGTCCGTCACACCGCGCACGCGTTGAAGGAGCGGGGGCACCGCGTCCACCCGCTCACCGTCAGCCACGCCTTCCACTCCCACCACATGGACCCGATCCTCGACGCGTTCCGCGAAGCGGCCGGGACGGTCACCTATCACCCGCCCCGTACACCGCTGATCACCGTCGGAGACCCGACCACCCCCGACCACTGGGTGGACCAGATACGCGACACGGTCCGCCACCACGACCACATCACCGCCCTGGACGGCAAGAACATCACCACCTACCTCGAACTCGGCCCCGACGCCTCCCTCACCACCCACACACCCCACGCCACCCCGCTCCTGCGCAAGAACAGCGACGAGAACCGCACCTACCGCACCGCCCTCGCCACCGCCCACGCCCACGGCACCCCTCTCGACCTGGGCGGGCGCGGACACACCGCCCTCCCCACCTACCCCTTCCGCACCACCCGCTACTGGCGGCTGCCGAGCCGGGTCACGGCCGGTCCGGAGTCGCTGGGGCTCGTGGCCGGCGTACACCCCTTCCTCGGGGCATCGGGCGAACTCGCCGAGCGGGGCGGCTCGGTGTTCACCGGCCGGCTGTCCCGGAACGCGCACCCCTGGCTCGCGGACCACGAGATCCTGGGCCGCGCCCTGCTTCCGGGTACGGCCTTCGTGGATCTGGCACTCGCGGCCGGTGAGGCCGTGGACGCGCCGAGGGTGGCCGAGCTGACACTGGAAGCCCCGCTCGTGCTGCCCGCCGAGGGCTCGCTCCCGCTCCAGCTGGCCGTCGGACCGGCCGGCGCCGACGGACACCGCACCCTCAGCGTCCACACCCGGCCGGACCCGGAGGCCGACTGGACCCGGCACGCCACGGGCACGCTGGCCCCGTCGACCGCCGTGCCCTCCGCCGCCCCGGACACCGCCTGGCCGCCGGCGCACGCCGAAGCGCTCGACGTGGAGGCGCTGTACGCGCGGCTGGAGCGGCTGGGGTACGCCTACGGGCCCGCGTTCCGTGCCGTACGAGCGGCGTGGAGCGACGGCGACGACCTCTTCGCGGAAATCGCACACCCCGTCGAACTGGACGAGCAGGCAACTCGGTTCCCGCTCCACCCCGCCCTGCTCGACGCGGCCCTGCACCCGCTCGTCGGCCGGGAGGAGGCCCGGGAGGACGGCGGGCTGCCGGTGCCCTTCGCCTGGTCGGGCGTCGAGCTCTTCGCGACCGGCGCCACCGCTCTGCGCGCCCGCTGGTCGTCCGGCGGCCTCACGGTCACCGACCCGGCCGGCAACCCCGTGCTGTCCGCCGAATCCCTCACCCTGCTTCCCGTCGACGCCGCCGCACTCGGCGCCCCGGCCGACCGGGCTCCCGCACCCCACCGCATCGACTGGACCCCCGTCCCGCCGCACGCCTCACCCCAGGCACACGCGGTGCACGTCGACGCGCTCACGGAGCTCGCGCCCGACGCGCCCGTCCCGGCCGTGGTCGCCGTCTCCGTGCCGCAGGGCCGCGGGGCCGCCGCGCACACGCTGGCGCTGATACGGGAGTGGCTGGACGCGGACCGCTTCGGCGACGCCCGGCTGCTGCTGCTGACGCGTGGCGCGCAGGCCGTGGCTCAGGGCGACCCCGTGCCCGATCCCTGGTCGGCCGCCGCCTGGGGGCTCGTACGGTCGGCGCAGTCGGAGCACCCGGGACGGTTCGCGCTGGCGGACGTCGACGAGGAAGCACCGGACCTGAGCGTGCTGGCCGAGGTGACCCGCGAGGAGCCCCAACTCGCCGTGCGCGGAGGCGGTCTGTCCGCTCCCAGGATCATCCGTGGCGGCGCCATCGACGCCCCGCAGCCGCGCGACTACGGCCACCGCACGGTCCTGGTCACCGGCGGGACCGGTGGGCTCGGCCGGCTGGTGGCCCGCCATCTCGTGGAACGCCATGGCGCCCGCCGGCTGCTGCTGGTGAGCCGCAGTGGCGAAGAGGCCCGGGGCGCTCGCGAGCTGGCCCGTGAGCTGGCCGGATCCGGGGCCGAGGTGCGGTTCGCCGCCGCCGACGCCTCCTCGCGCGAGGAGCTGGCCGGGGCCCTGGAATCGATTCCCGCCGACCACCCCTTGGGGGCCGTCTTCCACCTGGCCGGTGCGCTCGACGACGTCACCGTCGAGGGGCTGACGCCGGACCGGCTGGAGGCCGTGCTCCGGGCGAAGGCCGAAGCGGCCGGCCATCTGCACGAGCTGACGGCCGGCAGCGACGTGAGCGACTTCGTGCTGTTCTCGTCGGTCGTCGGGGTCACCGGCAACGCCGGGCAGGCCAACTACGCCGCCGCCAACGCCTATCTCGACGCCCTCGCCCACCACCGCCGCGCCCACGGCCTGCCCGCCGCCTCGCTCGCCTGGGGGCTCTGGGACCAGCCGGACGGGATGAGCGGCACCCTCGGCGCGACCGAGCTGGCCCGCTGGTCGCGTTCCGGCCTCGGCCCGCTGTCCGTCGCCGACGGGCTCGCCCTGCTCGACGCGGCCCTCGCGGGCGAGGACCCGGCCCCGGTCCTCGTACGCTTCGACACGCCCGCGCTGCGGGCGCGGGCGGAACACGGCGCGCTGCCCTCCGTGCTGCGCGGGCTGGTACGCCCTCCGCGTCCCCGCGCCTCGGCCGCGACGGCCGGAGACCCCGAGGCCGGAACGTGGGCCCAGCAGACCTCCGCTCTCCCGGAGGAGGAACGGCGGGCCGCCGTCGCGGACCTGGTGCGGGCGACGGTGGCCACCGTGCTCGGCCACACCGACCCGGCCGTGCCGGACGACTCGCGTGCCTTCCGGGACCTGGGCTTCGACTCGCTCGCCGGTGTCGACCTGCGCAACCGGCTGGCCACCGCCACCGGGCTGCGGATCTCCGCCACGGCCGTCTTCGACCACCCCACTCCCAGGTCGCTGGCCGCCCATCTGCTGACCCTCCTGCCCGGCGGCACCACCCGCTCCCCCGCCCCCGTCACCGGTGCGCGGCCCCTCGGCCAGGACGACCCGGTCGTCATCGTGGGCATGGCCTGCCGCTACCCCGGCGGCGTGGCGTCGCCCGACGACCTGTGGGACCTCGTCGCCTCGGGCCGGGACGCCATCGGCGGCTTCCCCACCGACCGGGGCTGGGATCTGACGGGCCTCTACGACCCGGACCCGGACCACCTCGGCACCTCGTACGCCCGCGAAGGCGGATTCCTCTACGGAGCCGGGAAGTTCGACGCCGAGTTCTTCGGCATGAGCCCCCGCGAGGCCCTGGCCGCCGACCCGCAGCAGCGGCTGCTCCTGGAAACGGCTTGGGAGACGTTCGAGCGTGCCGGGATCGACCCGGGCAGCGTGCGCGGAAGCCGGACGGGAGTATTCGCCGGGGTCATGTACAACGACTACGGATCGCGGCTCGCGAAGGCGCCCGGCGATCTGGAGGGCTATCTGCTCACTGGCAACACATCGAGCGTGATCTCGGGGCGCGTCGCCTACACCTTCGGCCTCGAAGGCCCGGCGGTGACCGTCGACACGGCCTGCTCCTCGTCCCTGGTCGCCCTGCACCTGGCCGCCCAGGCTCTGCGGCAGGATGAGTGCGACCTCGCGCTGGCCGGCGGAGTGACCGTGATGGCGCGCCCCGACACGTTCGTGGAGTTCAGCCGCCAGCGCGGGCTCTCCCCCGACGGCCGGTGCAAGTCGTTCTCCGCGTCGGCCGACGGCACCGGCTGGTCGGAGGGCGTGGGGCTGCTGCTGGTCGAGCGGCTGTCGGACGCCCGCCGCAACGGCCACCGGGTGCTCGCGGTCGTGCGGGGCTCGGCGGTCAACCAGGACGGCGCGAGCAACGGCCTCACCGCGCCCAACGGCCCCTCGCAGGAGCGCGTCATCCGCCAGGCCCTGGCCAGTGCGGGGCTGCGGGCCTCGGAGATCGACGCCGTCGAGGCCCACGGGACCGGCACCCGGCTCGGCGACCCCATCGAGGCGCAGGCGCTGCTGGCGACGTACGGGCAGGACCGGCGGGGCGACGAGCCGCTGCACCTCGGCTCGCTGAAGTCCAACATCGGGCACGCCCAGGCGGCCGCCGGGGTGGGCGGCATCATCAAGATGGTCGAGGCGATGCACCACGGCGTGCTGCCCCGCACCCTGCACGCCGACGAGCCGTCACCGCACATCGACTGGGCGTCGGGGGCGGTGCGGCTGCTGGTCGAGGACACGCCCTGGCCGGAGCGTGACCGGCCGCGCCGCGCGGCGGTCTCCTCCTTCGGCATCAGCGGGACGAACGCCCACGTCATTCTGGAGCAGGGCCCGGCCCCGCAGGAACCCGAGCCCGACGAGAGTCCGGTCGCGCTGTGGCCGCTCTCCGCGCACAGCCCGGCTGCGCTGCGGGAACAGGCTGCCCGCCTGGCAGCCTTCGTACGGGAGAACCCCGCACCGGCCGAGGCGATCGGCCGCACGCTGGCGACGGGGCGGGCCGCGCTGGAACACCGCGGGGTCGTGCTCGCGGACGACCGGGAGCAGGCACTCGACGCGCTGGCCGCACTCGCGGCCGGTGCCGAGCACCCCGCGCTCGTACGCGGTACCGCGGCGCCCACGCCCCGGATCGCGTACCTCTTCACGGGACAGGGCAGCCAGCGCCCGCAGATGGGCCACACGCTGTACACGGCCTACCCGGTGTTCGCGTCCGCGCTCGACGAGGTCTTCGACGCGTTGGATCCCCATCTCGAACAGCCCCTGCGGGACGTCATGTTCGCCCCGGCCGGCACCAAGAACGCCGCACTGCTCAACGAGACCCGCTACACCCAGCCCGCACTGTTCGCCCTGGAGACCGCCCTGCACCGGCTCCTGGCCCACCACGGCGTGACCCCTGATCTCGTCACCGGGCACTCGATCGGCGAACTCACCGCGGCCCACGTGGCCGGCATCCTCACCCTCCCCGACGCCGCACTCCTCATCGCCACCCGCGCCCGGCTCATGCAGTCCGCGCCGGCGGGCGGGGCCATGACCGCCGTGGAGGCGACCGAGGAGCAGATCCGGCCCCACCTCAACGCGCATGTGGCCCTGGCTGCCGTGAACAGCCCCACCTCACTGGTCATCTCAGGAGACCGCGAGGCCGTGGAGGACGCCGCACAGACGCTGAAGCGCCAGGGGCACCGCGTCCACCCGCTGACCGTCAGCCACGCCTTCCACAGCCACCACATGGACCCGATCCTCGACGCGTTCCGGGAGACGGCCCGGTCCCTGGCCTACCACCCGCCGCGGATCCCTCTGGTCACCACCGGAGACCCGACCACCCCCGACCACTGGGTGGACCAGATACGCGACACGGTCCGCCACCACGACCACATCACCGCCCTGGACGGCAAGAACATCACCACCTACCTCGAACTCGGCCCCGACGCCTCCCTCACCACCCACACACCCCACGCCACCCCACTCCTGCGCAGGAACCAGAGCGAACGCCACACCTTCGAGACCGCTCTCGCCACTACGTACGCCCAAGGCACCCCTCTCACGACGGGCGGAGCCGGGCACACCGACCTCCCCACCTATCCCTTCCGGCCCACCCACTACTGGCTGGACACCCCCGCGACCGACGCGTTGCTCGCCCCGGCCGTCGAACTGGCAAACGGCGGACTGCTGTTCACGGGCGAGGTCGGCACGCGATCGCTCCCCTGGCTCGCCGACCACGCGATGGGCGGGGTGGCACTCGTCCCGGCGGCACTCCTCGTCGAACTGGCCCTGCGTGCGGGCGAGGAGGCGGGCGTCCCGGTGGTGGGCGAGCTGACGCTGGAGGCACCGCTGCCCCTGCCGGACGACGGTTCGGCGGTGGCGCTCCAGTTGGCGGTCGGTCCTCCCGAGGAAACGGGCCGGCGGTCGCTCGGGGTGCATGCCCGGTCCGGCGAGGGGCAGCCCTGGGTCCGGCATGCCTCCGGGTGGCTCGCTCCGGCGGACTCCGAGATCCCGGACGCCGAAGCCGCCTGGCCTCCGGCCGGTGCCGAGCGCACGGACGCCGCCGAGGTCTACGAGCGGCTGGCGGCGCTGGGCTACGGCTACGGGCCCGCCTTCCGCAATCTGCGGGACGCGTGGGCGGTCGGCGGTGCCCTCTTCGCCGAGGTCGCGTTGCCGGGCGAACTGCGCGCCCAGGCCGGGGACTTCGCGCTGCATCCCGCACTGCTCGACGCCGCCCTGCACCTGCTGCCGCTCCGAGGCGGCGGCGACGAGTTGAAGCTGCCCTTCTCCTGGTCCGGCATCCGCCTCCACGCCACGGGGGCCGATGCGGCGCGGGTCCGCCTGGAGCCGGACGGCGACGGGCAGGCCGTGACGCTGTCGTTGACCGACGCCGCCGGGAGCCCCGTGGCCTCCGTGGACTCGGTGCGGCTGCTGCCCGCTCCCGCCGTGGCCGCCGCGCACACCGACCCGCTGTACGAGGTGGAGTGGACGGAGCCGGGGGCCCGCGGGAGCCGTGCCGGTGACGTCCTGCCCGGGGCCGAGATCGTACGGATCACCCCTGGCCTGTCCGCTGCGGAGGCCGCACACCATGCGCTGGCTCTCGTCCAGGACTGGGCGGCGCGGGAGGAGGAAGCGGGCACCCGGCTGGCCGTCGTCACCTCGGGCGCCGTCGCGGCACGGGACGGTGAGAAGGTGACCGACCTGTCGGCGGCCGCGGTGTGGGGGCTGCTGCGCACGGCCCAGTCGGAGCACCCCGGGGCCTTCGTCGTCGTCGACACGGACGGCAGCGCGGCCAGTGAGCGGGCTCTCGCCGCCGCACTGGAGGCGGAGGAGCCCCAATTCGCCCTGCGTGAGGGCCGCGTGCTGGTCCCCGGGCTGGTCCGTTCCACTGGCGGGGACCCGGCCCGCACGCAGGTCACCGGCCCCGACGGACGGGGCACGGTGCTGCTCACCGGCGCCACGGGTGCGCTCGGCGCCACGATCGCCGAGCGGCTCATCACCCACCACGGCGTCCGGCACCTCCTGCTCGCCGGCCGGCGCGGCCCGGCGGCCCCCGGGGCGGCCGAGTTGCTGACGCACCTCACGGGGCTCGGGGCGGACGTCACCCTGGTCGCCTGCGACACCGCCGACCGGGACGCCGTCGCCACCCTCCTCGCGAGCGTCCCGGCCGCGCACCCGCTGAGCGCGATCGTGCACGCCGCCGGGGTGCTCGACGACGGGGTGCTGGCGGACCTGACCCCGGAGCGGCTGGACACGGTCCTGCGGCCCAAGGCGGACGCCGCGCTGCTGCTGCACGAGCTCGCGGGTGAACTCGGCCTGCGCCTCTCCGCGTTCGTCCTCTTCTCCTCGGTCACCGGGATCACCGGCACGGCCGGGCAGGCCAACTACGCGGCGGCCAACGCGTATCTGGACGCCCTCGCCCAGCACCGCCACGCCCGGGGGCTGCCCGCCACCTCGCTGGCCTGGGGGCTCTGGGACCAGAGCGACGGCATGGGGTCCCGGCTGGGCGCGGCCGACCTCGCCCGCCTGGCGCGCACCGGCATCGCGCCGCTCCCGGCCGAGAGCGCGCTGCGGCTGTTCGACGACGCGCTGGGGTCCGGGCGGCCGGTGCTCGTCGCCTCCCGTTTCGCCACCGCCACGCTGGGCGAAGGGGGCACGCCCGTCCCGGCTCCGCTGCGCTCGCTGGTGCCGAGGCGCCCTCGTAAGGCGGTCAACTCCGCCCCTGCCGCCTCTGGTTCGACGTTCGCCGAGCAGCTGGCCGGGCTGCCGGCCGAGGAGGTGGAGCGGAGGCTGCTGGAGCTGGTGCGTGCCACCGCTGCCACCGTGCTCGGGCACACGGACGCGGGGGCCGTGCTGGAGGGGCGCGCGTTCACCGATCTCGGGTTCGACTCGCTCGCCGCGGTCGATCTGCGCAACCGGCTCGGGGCGGCCACGGGGCTGCGGCTGCCGACGACCCTGGTCTTCGACCACCCGACCCCGCGGGCGCTCGCCGCGCTGCTGCGGGACGAACTCGGCGTGGCCGGGACCGCACCCGTACCGGCCGCCGCCACCACCCGTACCACCGTCACCGACGACCCGATCGCCATCGTCTCCATGGCCTGCCGGTTCCCGGGCGGGGTGACCACTCCCGAGGAGCTGTGGCGACTGGTCAGCGAGGAGACGGACGCCGTCTCCGGTTTCCCGGCCGACCGGGGCTGGGACCTGGACGGGCTCTACGATCCGGACGCCTCCCGGCCCGGCTCCTCGTACGCGAGGGAGGGCGGGTTCCTGCACACGGCAGCCGATTTCGACCCGGAGTTCTTCGGGATGAGCCCGCGCGAGGCCCTGACCACGGACCCGCAGCAGCGGCTGCTGCTCGAAACGGCCTGGGAGGCATTCGAGCGCGCCGGCGTCGACCCGGCCGGGCTGCGCGGCTCCCGTACCGGGGTGTTCGCGGGGGTGATGTACAACGACTACGGGGCGCGGCTCCACCAGTCGCCCAACGCGCCGGGTGAGGTCGAGGGGTATCTCGTCAGCGGGAGCGCGGGCAGTGTCGCCTCCGGCCGGGTGTCGTACACCTTCGGTCTCGAAGGTCCGGCGGTGACCGTGGACACGGCCTGCTCCTCCTCGCTGGTCGCCCTGCATCTCGCGGCCCAGGCGCTGCGGCAGGGCGAGTGCGACCTCGCGCTCGCCGGCGGGGTGACGGTGATGGCCGGGCCCGCGACGTTCGTGGAGTTCAGCCGGCAGCGCGGGCTCTCCGCCGACGGGCGGTGCAAGCCGTTCGCGGAGGCCGCCGACGGCACGGGCTGGGGCGAGGGCGTCGGGCTGCTGCTCGTCGAGCGGCTGTCGGACGCCAGGCGCCACGGCCACGAGGTGCTGGCCGTACTGCGGGGCTCCGCCGTCAACCAGGACGGGGCGAGCAACGGCCTCACCGCACCCAACGGCCCGTCCCAGCAGCGGGTCATCCGTGAGGCGCTGGACCGGGCCGGTCTCACCGCCGGGGACGTCGACGCCGTCGAGGCGCACGGCACGGGCACGAAGCTCGGTGACCCGATCGAGGCACAGGCGCTGCTCGCGGTCTACGGGCAGGACCGGCCGGACGGGCAGCCGCTGCTGCTGGGTTCGGTGAAGTCCAACATCGGGCACACCCAGGCCGCGGCAGGTGTCGCGGGCGTGATCAAGACCGTGCTGTCCATGCGGCACGGGACGCTGCCCAGGAGCCTGCACATCGACCGGCCGACCCCGCACGTCGACTGGGTGCAGGGCGGGGTCGCACTCCTCACCGAGACGACGCCCTGGCCGGAGCGGGAGCGGCCCCGGCGGGCCGCGGTGTCGTCGTTCGGGATCAGCGGAACCAACGCACACGTGATCCTTGAGGCCCCGGCCGACGCGGGCGCGCCGCACGCCGACGCTCAGGGGGGCCCGGAGGCGCCGGCCGCCGGTGAGCACGCGTACGCCACCGCCCGGCGCCCCGTTCCGTGGCTGGTGTCCGGCCACACGCCCGGCGCACTCCGCGCGCGGGCCGCGCAACTGGCCGACGTACTCGACCGCAGCCCCCGCCCGGACCCCGCCGACGTGTCGGCGGCCCTCGCGGCCGGCCCCGATGCCTTCGAGTACCGCGTCTCGTTCGTGGCGGCCGACCGCGAAGAGGCGCGGCTCGCTCTCGCCTCCATCGCGTCGGGCGAGACACCGCAGGCCGTGGCGGCGGAGCGGGTCAGGACCGCGTTCCTCTTCACCGGACAGGGCAGCCAGCGGGCCGGGGCGGGCCGTGAGCTGTACGCGGAGCACGACGCGTTCGCCGCCGCCTTCGACGCGGCCTGCGGCGCGCTGGACCCGCTCCTCGGCCGCTCGCTGCGCGAGATCGTGTTCGCCGACGCGGGTACACCGGAGGCGGCCCTGCTCGACGAGACCCGGTACACCCAGCCCGCCCTGTTCGCCCTGGAGACGGCACTCTTCCGACTCCTCGAACACCTCGGTGTGCACCCGGACGCGGTGCTCGGGCACTCCATCGGTTCGGTGGCCGCCGCGCACGCGGCCGGGGCGCTGTCGCTCACTGACGCGGCGACGCTGGTGGCGGCCCGGGGGCGGCTGATGCAGAAACTGCCGGCCGGGGGCGCGATGCTCGCGGTGGCGCTCGACGAGGACACGGTGACGAGGCTGCTGAGCGGTCTCGAAGACCGGGCGGGCATCGCCGCGCTCAACGGGCCGCGCGCCACGGTGGTGTCGGGCGAGGCCGGTGCGGTGGACGAGATCGATTCCCGTGCGCGGGAGCTGGGTGCCCGGACCCGTCGGCTCGGCGTGAGTCACGCCTTCCACTCGCCGCTGATGGAGCCGGTGCTCGCGGAGTTCCGCGAGGTGCTGTCCGGTCTCGACTTCCGGCGGCCGCACCTGCCGGTGATCTCCGACCTCACCGGGGCCGCCGTCGCCGGCGACGAGGTGGCGTCGCCCGACTACTGGGTGCGGCATGCCCGTGAGGCGGTCCGGTTCGCGGACGGCGTCGGCACGCTCAGGGAGCTGGGCATCGGCGCCTTCGTGGAGCTGGGCCCCGACGCGGTGCTCGCGACCATGGCCGCCGACACGCACCCGGACGCGGTGTCGCTGCCGCTGCTGCGCCGCGACCGCTCCGAGCTGCGCACGCTGCCGGAGGCACTGGGTGCCCTGCACGCCGCCGGTGGCGCGGTCGGCCGGGCGGTGTACGGGGTACGGGACGGACGCCGCCCCGTCGAGCTGCCCACGTACCCCTTCCAGCGCGAGCGGTACTGGCTGGACCGCCCGGCGGCACCGGCCGGTGCGGCCCGGGTCGAGCAGGCGGGGCTCGGCACGACGGACCACCCGCTGCTCGGGGCCGCGGTGGAACTGGCCGGTGACGCCGGTACGGTCCACACCGGGCTGCTGTCGACGGCCACCCATCCGTGGCTGGCCGACCACGCGGTGCTCGGTGCGGTCGTCCTGCCGGGGGCCGCTCTCCTCGAACTCGCCCTGTACGCGGGCCGGGAGGCCGGCACCCCGGTGCTCGACGAACTGACGCTCAGCGATCCGCTGCTGATTCCGGAGACGGGGTCCGTGCGGGTGCAGGTGAGCGTGGGCGCGCCGGGGGCGGACGGCCGTCGGCCGGTGACCGTCCACTCGCGGGCGGCGGGCACCGAAGGGGAGCCGTGGACCGTGCACGCCTCCGGGGTCCTCGCGGCGGACGCCGGTGCGCGGCCCGGTCCCCTGACGGGTGCCTGGCCGCCGGCCGGGGCGGAGCCCGTCGAGGTGGGTGACGCGTACGCCGGGCTGGCCGCGCTGGGGTACGCGTACGGCCCCGCGTTCCAGGGGCTGCGGGCCGCCTGGCGCGACGAGGAGGACGGCACGTGGTTCGCCGAGGTCGCGGTGGACGCGGAGGACGCGGGCGGCCGGCTCCTGGCCCCCGCGCTCATCGACGCGGCCCTGCACCCGCTCGCCCTCGCCGGTCCCGGTCCCTCGGGCGGGCTGCCGGTGCCGTTCTCCTGGAACGGGGTGCGGGTGCACGGTCCGGGGACCGGGTCGGTGCGGGTGCGCCTGT
>NZ_JAAGNI010000350.1 GCF_010550605.1 Streptomyces sp. SID9727 | reverse complement strand
GGCGTCCGCCCGGCTCGACGACCTCGCGGGCTGGCCCGGGGCCCGGCTCACCGCCCTGCTCGCCGTGGCCTCCGGGGGTCGCCCCGGGGAGGCGGTCCGGGCCTGGCGGGCCGACGCCGCGAAGCACCCGAGCCCCAACGCGGGGCCCGTGGAGGCCGCGTTCGCCGGGGCGCTCGGCGTACGGCTGGGCGGGACCCTCGCGTACGGGGGGCGCGTCGAGCACCGGCCCGTGCTCAACGGGAAGGCGGGCCGTGCCGTGGAGACCGGGGACATCGAGCGCGCCGTGCGGCTCTCGCGCCGGGTGGGCGTGCTCGCCCTCGGCGTCGGGGTGGCCGGCCGGCTGGGCGCGGCAGCGGTCGCGCGCCGGATCGCGGGACGGGCCGGAAGACCTCAAGGACCTCGTACCTCTGGACGGAGAGCGATATGAGCGGCGGACTGCTGGTCGCCGGGACCACGTCGGACGCGGGCAAGAGCGTCGTCACGGCGGGCATCTGCCGCTGGCTGGCGCGCCGGGGGGTGAAGGTGGCCCCGTTCAAGGCGCAGAACATGTCGCTGAACTCCTTCGTCACCCGGGAGGGCGCCGAGATCGGCCGGGCCCAGGCGATGCAGGCCCAGGCCGCCCGCGTCGAGCCGACCGCCCTGATGAACCCGGTGCTGCTCAAGCCCGGCGGCGACCGCTCCAGCCAGGTCGTCCTGATGGGGCGGGCGGTCGGCGAGATGAGCGCGCGCGGTTACCACGGCGGGCGGCAGGAGCGGCTGCTGTCCACCGTCACGGACTGCCTGGAGCAGCTGCGGAGCACGTACGACGCGGTGATCTGCGAGGGCGCGGGGTCGCCCGCCGAGATCAACCTGCGCCGTACGGACATCGTGAACATGGGCATCGCCCGGGCTGCGCGCTTCCCGGTCGTGGTGGTCGGGGACATCGACCGGGGCGGGGTCTTCGCCTCGTTCTTCGGGACGACCGCGCTGCTCGCGCCGGAGGACCAGGAGCTGGTCGCGGGGTACCTGGTCAACAAGTTCCGGGGCGACGTCTCGCTGCTGGAGCCCGGCCTGGACATGCTGCGCGACCTGACGGGCCGTCCCACGTACGGGGTGCTGCCCTTCGCGCACGGGCTAGGCATCGACGAGGAGGACGGGCTGCGGGTGTCGCTGCGCGGCACCGTACGCGAGTCGGCGGTCAGCCCGCCGCACGGCGAGGACGTCCTGCGCGTCGCCGTGTGCGCGATCCCGCTGATGTCGAACTTCACCGATGTGGACGCGCTGGCCGCCGAACCCGGTGTCGTCGTCCGCTTCGTGGACCGGGCCGAGGAGCTGGCCGACGCCGACCTCGTCATCGTGCCGGGCACCCGGGGCACCGTGAAGGCGCTCGCCTGGCTGCGCGAACGCGGGCTCGCCGACGCGCTGCGGCGGCGCGCCGCCGAGGGGCGGCCGGTGCTCGGGATCTGCGGCGGCTATCAGATCCTCGGTGAGCACATCGAGGACGAGGTCGAGTCGCGCGCGGGGCAGGTCGACGCGCTCGGTCTGCTGCCCGTGCGCGTCCGCTTCGACCGTGAGAAGACGCTCGCCCGGCCGTCCGGCGAGGCGCTCGGTGAGCCCGTCGAGGGGTACGAGATCCATCACGGCGTCGCCGATGTGCGCGGCGGCGAACCGTTCCTGACGGACGGCCGGGGCACCCCGCTGGACGGCTGCCGGTCCGGGGCCGTCTGGGGCACCCACTGGCACGGTTCGCTGGAGGGCGACGGCTTCCGCCGCCGGTTCCTGGCCGAGGTCGCCCGGCTCACCGGCCGCCGCTTCGTACCCGCGCCCGGCACCTGCTTCGCCGCACTGCGCGAGGAACAGCTCGACCGCCTCGGCGACCTGATCGAGGAACACGCGGACACCGACGCGCTGTGGCGGCTCATCGAGTCGGGCGCGCCGTCCGGTCTGCCGTTCGTCCCGCCCGGCGCGCCCGCCATCCCCGTCAAGGAGGCCCTGTGAGTACGCCCTACCCCTTCACCGCCATCGTCGGCCAGGACGACCTGCGGCTCGGGCTGCTGCTCAACGCGGTCAGCCCGGCTGTGGGCGGGGTCCTGGTCCGTGGTGAGAAGGGCACCGCCAAGTCGACCGCCGTGCGCGCGCTGGCCGCGCTGATGCCGGAGGTCTCCGTCGTGACGGGGTGCCGGTTCTCGTGCGACCCCGCCGCGCCCGACCCGGCGTGCCCGGACGGCCCGCACGAGGACGCCTCCGGCGTGTCGCGGGCGGCGCGGACCGTGGAGCTGCCCATCGGCGCGTCCGAGGACCGGCTCGTCGGGGCACTCGACATCGAACGAGCTCTTTCGGAGGGCGTGAAAGCCTTCGAGCCGGGGCTCCTGGCCACCGCGAATCGCGGCATTCTGTACGTCGACGAAGTCAACTTGCTGCATGACCACCTGGTCGACATCCTGCTCGACGCCGCAGCGATGGGGGCCTCCCATGTCGAGCGCGAGGGCGTCTCCGTACGGCATGCGGCGCGGTTCCTGCTCGTCGGGACGATGAACCCGGAAGAGGGCGAGCTGCGGCCGCAGTTGCTCGACCGGTTCGGGCTGACCGTCGAGGTCGCGGCGTCCCGCGAGACGGACCAGCGGGTGGAGGTGGTGCGGCGTCGGCTCGCCTACGACGACGATCCGGCGGGCTTCGCGGCGCGCTGGGCCGGCGAGGAAGCGGAGTTGCGGGACCGGATCGCGGCCGCGCGGGCGCTGCTGCCCGAAGTAGTGCTCGGCGACAAGGCGTTGCGGCAGATCGCGGCGACCTGCGCGGCCTTCGAGGTCGACGGGATGCGCGCGGACATCGTCATGGCCAGGGCCGCGACCGCGCTGGCCGCGTGGGCGGGGCGCACCGACGTGCTCGCCGAGGACGTCCGGCAGGCGGCGCTGCTCGCGCTCCCCCACCGGCGCCGGCGGAACCCCTTCGACGCGCCGGGGCTCGACGAGGACAAGCTGGACGACACGCTGGAGCGGAACGGCGGCGGGGACGACGAGCCGGAGCCGGACGGGCCCGGTGGCGGCGGTGACGGCGGGGGCGGCGGCCTTCCGCCGCAGGGGGACGGGCCCGC
>NZ_JAAGNI010000337.1 GCF_010550605.1 Streptomyces sp. SID9727 | reverse complement strand
CTGGACCCGGCGTTCACGGTCGCCGAGCACCTGCGCGAGCGGGCCCTGCTCCTGCGCCGTTACGACGGCTCCCCGCGCGCCCTGCTGCGCCGGCCCCGTGAGCGGACCGCCGCCGCGCGCGCCCGGATCGCCGCCGCCCTGGACGCCGCCGGACTGGACCCCGCCACGCTGCCCAAGGCGGAGCGCACCGCCGTACGGGATCTGGAGCGGACCGAGGCGCTGCGGCTGTCCGTGGCCCTCGCGCTGATGGGCCGGCCCCGGCTGCTCGCGGTGGACGACGCCGACCTGAAGCTGTCCGACGCCGAGCGGGCCGAGGTGTGGCGGCTGCTGCGCTCCGTGGCCGCCGACGGCACCACCGTCCTGGCCGTCTGCAGCGAGGCCCCCGAGGACGCCGTCACCGTACGCACGGGCACCGCCCCGGACACCACCGAAGCCACCACCCACGAGGAGGAACCGGCCGATGCGTTCGCCGAGACTGGCCGCTCTTGAGCTGAGGCGCTTCGGCAGGGGGCGGCTGCCGCGCGCGGCCCTCGCCGCGCTCCTGCTGCTCCCCCTGCTCTACGGGGCCCTCTACCTGTGGTCCTTCTGGGACCCGTACGGCCGGCTCGACCGCATCCCGGTCGCCCTGGTCAACGACGACAAGGGGGCGACCGCCGACGGCAAGCACATCGCGGCCGGTGACGAGATCACGGACAAGCTGCTCACCTCCAAGGTCTTCGACTGGCACGAGGTGAGCGCCGAGGAGGCGGACCGGGGCGTCGAGGACGGCACCTACTACCTCTCGCTGCGCATGCCCGCCGACTTCAGCGCGCGCATCGCCTCCAGCGCGGGCGACTCCCCGGAGACCGGTGCGCTCCAGGTGCGTACCAACGACGCGAACAACTACATCGTCGGGCAGATATCCCGGACCGTGTTCTCCGAAGTCCGCACGGCCGCGTCCGCCAACGCCTCGCGCGGGTTCCTGGACCGGATCTTCATCAGCTTCTCCGATCTGCACGACCGGACGGCCGAGGCGGCCAAGGGGGCGGCCGACCTCAGGGACGGGATCGGCAAGGCGAAGAAGGGCTCGAAGGATCTCGCGGACGGGCTGAAGGACGCGAAGAACGGCAGCACGAAGCTGGCCGGCGGCCTCGTGAAGCTGGACAAGGGCGCGGGCGACCTGGAGACCGGTTCGCGCCAGGTCGCCGACGGCACCCAGCTCCTCGCCGACAAGGTCAACGGGGTCGCCGCGGACGTGCGCCCGTTCCTGAAGGACAACGGCAGGGCCATCGGCGACACCGCCCGGCTGGTCGCCGACTCGTCGAAGACCGTACGGGACAACCTGGACCTGCTGGTGAAGGCGGCCCCCACCGCGGCGGCCGCCGCGCACACCGCCGCCGACGACCTGACCGCGGTCCACCGCACCCGCTGCGAGGAGCAGCCGGTATCCGACCCCGCCGTCTGCCCGCCGCTCAAGCGGGCCGTGACAGCGGCGGACGACGTCGCCGCCGTGGCCGACGACGTGAACGTGCTGGTCAAGAACCAGAACGGCGACCTCAAGAAGCTGCGCGCCCAGCTGACGACCCTGGAGAAGCAGGCGAAGGACCTCGCCGCGCGCTCCCCGCACCTGGACAAGGATCTGGAAGCCGCGGTCAAGAAGGTCAACGCGCTGAACACCGGCGCGCACAAGGTCGCCACCGGCGCGGACCGGCTGCACACCGGGCTCGGCACGGCGAAGACCGGCTCGGCCGACCTGAACACGGGCGTCGGCAAGCTCAAGAAGGGCGCCACGAACCTCGACAAGGGGCTGGTCCGCCTCAAGGACGGATCCGCCACGCTCGCCCAAGGGCTCGGCGACGGCGTCGACAGGATCCCCGACTACGGGAAGAAGGACCGCGACGCCCGTACGGAGGTCATGGCCGACCCCGTACGGCTGGCATCGCAGTCGCTGCACTCCGCCCCGAACTACGGCACGGGCTTCGCGCCCTACTTCATCCCGCTCTCGCTCTGGGTCGGCGCGATGGTGGCGTACATGCTGATCCGGCCGCTCAGCGGGCGCGCGCTGGCCGCCGGGGCACCGGCCTGGCGGATCGCCCTCGCGGGCTGGCTCCCGGTGGCCGGGATCGGACTGCTCCAGACGGCCGCGCTGATGTCCGTCCTGCACTGGGGCCCCGGCCTGGACATGGCGCACACCGCCGGAACGCTCGGCTTCCTCGCGCTGGTCACCTGCTGCTTCGCGGCGATCGTGCAGTGGCTGAACGCCTGCTTCGGCGCGGCCGGGCGCATCCTCGTCCTCGCGCTGCTGATGCTCCAGCTGACCTCGGCCGGCGGCACCTACCCCGTACAGACCAGTCCGGGCTTCTTCAACGCGATCCACCCGTACCTGCCGATGAGCTACGTCGTGGAGGGGCTGCGCCGGCTCATCACGGGCGGCGGGCTCGGGCCGGTCTGGCAGGGCTGCGCGGTGCTCGCCGCCTTCACCGCCGGGGCGCTCGCGCTGACCGCCCTGTCGGCCCGCCGCAAGCAGATGTGGACGCTGGAGCGACTGCATCCGGAGCTGAGCCTGTGACCGTGCCGGGACCTGTGAGAATCAGGCCCATGGAAAGCAGTAGCAGCGCGCGCCGCCAGGCCACCCGGCAGAAGCTCTACGAAGCCGCCGTCACCCTCATCGCCGAGAAGGGCTTCTCGGCGACCACGGTGGACGAGATCGCCGACCGGGCCGGGGTCGCCAAGGGCACGGTCTACTACAACTTCAAGAGCAAGACGGAGCTCTTCGAAGAGCTGCTGCGCCACGGCGTCGGGCTGCTCACCTCCTCGCTGCGCGCGGCGGCCGAGGAGACCGGTGCCCGCGGCGGCAGCCGGGTCGAGGCGCTGGACGCGATGATCCGGGCCGGTCTGGTCTTCATCGACCGCTACCCGGCCTTCACCCAGCTGTACGTGGCCGAGCTCTGGCGCACCAACCGCGCCTGGCAGTCCACGCTGCTGGTGGTGCGCCGCGAGGCGGTCGCCGTGGTGGAGGGCGTCATCGCGGAAGGCGTGACGCGCGGCGAGCTGAGCGAGGAGATCGACGTGCCGCTGACGGCGGCGGCACTGGTCGGGATGGTGCTGGTGGCGGCGCTGGACTGGCAGGCGTTCCAGCCGGAGCGCTCGATCGACGACGTGCACTCGGCGCTGTCCCTGCTGCTGCGCGGCCGCGTCAGCGGACACTGAGGGCACGCGCCCGCACGCGTACGCATGGAAGGCGCCGGTCGGGCGCGGCCCGTCCCCCGGGCCCGCCCGACCGGCGCCTTCCGTGCTGCCGGAGGACCGTCCCCCGTGACCGCGTGGTCCCGAAGTCCTCCGTCGCGCACCCCCGTTCGGAAGGGAGGTGCCTCCCCGCCACCGCCGCCCCGTGCCGGCGGTGGCGGGGCGGCGCCCCTTCCGTGGACACCCACTCTGCCGTTCCGGCAGGTCACGGCCCATCCGTGCGGCTACTCATCCCGTGCTCTGAGTACGGGTACTCAGGGCCGGGTTCCACGCGCCCTGCCGGAACGTCCTACCCGCTGGCTACGATCGCGTGCGTGTCGGTACTCCCTCTGGTGTTCACAAGCGGCTGGGCGAGCGGGATCAACGCGTACGCGGTGGTCCTCCTGCTCGGCATATTCGGCGCGACCGGTGTCAGCGACGAGGTGCCCGCCTCGCTCCAGCGCACCGACGTGCTCGTCGTCGTCGCGGTCCTCTTCCTCTTCGAGGCGGTGGCCGACAAGGTCCCGTACGTGGACACCGCGTGGGACGCGGTGCACACGGTCGTCAGGCCGGTGGCCGGCGCGGTGGTCGCGGCGCTGCTGGCGGGCGAGAGCGGCTCGCTCCCGGAGATCGCGGCCGGTGCCATCGGGGGTTCGACCGCCCTGGTGAGCCATCTGGTGAAGGCCGGGACGCGGATGGCGGTCAACACCTCGCCCGAGCCGTTCAGCAACATCGCGCTGAGCGCCGTCGAGGACCTGGGCGTCGCGGGGGTCGTCACCTTCGCGATATTCCATCCGTGGATCGCCGCCACCCTGGCCGGGACGCTCCTCCTCGTGGGCCTCGCGATCGTGATCTTCCTGGCCTCCCGCATCCGCCGGTTCTGGCGCCGCAGGGCGGAGCGCCGTGCGGAGAAGCGCCGGGGGCAGCAGCCCGTCCTCCCCTCGCCCAACCCTCCCTGGGGCTGACGGCGGGACGGTCGGCGGCGGCCGTTAAGGTCGCCTGCATGGCACGAATTGCGGTGATCGGCGCCGGGATGGGCGCGATGGCGGCGGCGGCCCGGCTGGCCGTGGCAGGCCACCGGGTGACGGTGTACGAGCGGTCGCAGACCTACGGCGGCTCGCTCGGGCGGTACGCCGACGAGGGCTTCACGTTCGACACGGGGCCCGGGCTGCTCCCTCTCCCCGCCGTCTACCGCGACCTGTTCGTGAAGACCGGCAAGGAGCCGCTGGAGCGGTGCGTCACGCTGACCCAGGTGGACCCGGCGAGCCGGCACCTCTTCACGGACGGCACCTCCGTGTCCCTGCCGAACGCCTCACGCGCCGGAACCGTCGCCGCGCTGGACAGCGCGCTCGGCGGCGGGGCGGGTGCGAGGTGGGGGGCGTTCCTCGACCGGGCCAGGGACGCCTGGGACCGCTCGCGGCGGCCGCTCCTGGAGGAGCCGTTGCGCCCCGACTGGCAGGTGCTGGGCCGTGACCCGTATCCGGCCGAGGAGCACCGGCGGCTGCTGCGCCCGGCGCGGCGGGCCGGGACGGTGGCGGAGATCGGCGCCTGGGAGCTGGCCGACCCCCGGCTGGCGGCCCTCCTCGACGGATACGCCCTCGCGTACGGCCTGGACCCCTCGCGCGCCCCGGCGAGCGCGGCCCTCCTGCCGTACATGGAGGAGACGTTCGGCGCCTGGTACGTGAGCGGCGGCATGCGGGAGCTGGCCCGGGCGGTGTACGAGCGGTGCCTGGCCCGGAAGGTGGAGTTCGTCTTCGGCGCCGAGGTGGCCCGGGTCGTGGAGAAGGACGGCCGCGCGGCGGGGGTGGAGCTGGCGGACGGGACGGTCGCGGAGGCCGCCCACGTGGTGCTCGGCGCCCGGCCGTGGCCCGGCCTGGTGCCGGGTCAGGAGCTATGGAAGGACGGGGAGGTGACGGTGCGTGCGGACGGTGCGGGGGCGAGCGGCCGGTTCGTGGTGATGCTGTCGCTGCGCGGTGGCCGGCCCGCGGACACCGCGCACCGGACCGTGGTGCACCCGGCGGACGGGGCGGCCGAGCGCGAGGCGGTGTTCGGGGGGCGGATCGCCGCGCACCCCACGGTGACCGTGCTGCGCCCCGACGACCCCTCGACCCGCCCCGACGCGGAGCACGAGGCGGTGACGCTGGTGGCGACGGTGGCCCCGCAGGGGCGGGTGGACTGGACGGACGAGGCGGTCCGGGCCCGGTTCGCGGAGACGGTGACCGGGGCGGCGGGCGCGGCGGTGCCGGGCCTGCGGGAGCGGATGCTGCGGACGCGGGTG
>NZ_JAAGNI010000315.1 GCF_010550605.1 Streptomyces sp. SID9727 | reverse complement strand
TTCGGCGCCCCGCAGGACCCGCCCGCCGGTGGCTTCGGCGCCCCGCCCCCGCCGCCGCCCGGCCCGCCCCAGCAGCAGCCGGACTACGGCTACCCGCAGCCGCCCACCCAGCCGGGCTACGGCTTCCCGCAGGGCCAGCCGCCCCAGCCCCCCACCCAGCCCGGCTACGGCTTCCCGCAGGGCCAGCCGCCCACGCAGCCCGGCTACGGCTTCCCGCAGCAGGGCCAGCAGCAGCCGTACGGCTACCCGACCGCACCGATGCAGCCGGCCCACCAGCCGCCGCAGCAGGGCGGGAGCGGGAAGAAGTTCTCCACCCAGGCACAGATCATCGTCGCCGCCGTGGTCGCGGTCGCCCTGATCGTCGGCGGCGGCATCTGGTACGCCTCCAGCGGTGGCGACGGCAAGAAGGACGAGGCGGGCTCCTCCGCCGGCACCTCCGGCGAGAACAAGGGAGGCAAGGGCGGCGAGGGCGGGAAGGGCGGCTCCACCGGCGGCAAGGAGAAGGCCCCGGCGAACGTCGACTCGACCGTCGGCTTCCAGCTCCCGCCGCCCAAGGTCACCGACACCACCACCGTCGACGGCTCCTGGATCACCGACAAGGCGTACGTGAAGACGGGCGTCACCGAGATCGTCGGCTACGACCTGGACAAGGGCACCAAGCTCTGGTCGATCCCGCTGGACGGCCAGGTCTGCGCCGCCTCCCGGCACATGAGCAAGGACTACAGGACCGCCATCCTCTTCGAGGAGGCCAAGCCCACGAAGGCCAAGCCCTACCAGCAGTGCAACAAGGTGGGCGGCCTCGACCTGGCCACCGGCAAGCTGCTGTGGAGCAAGTCGGTCACCGCCTCCACCAGCGGTGACCGGCCGGTCCGCTTCGACGAGGTCACCCTCAGCGGCACCACGGTCGCCGCCGGCGGCACCGGCGGCGGCGCCGCCTTCAAGCTGGACACCGGTGCCGAACTCTGGAAGCCGAAGGTCAGCACCGACAACTGCTACGACGCGGGGTACGGCGGCGGCGAGGCCCTGGCCGTGGTCCGCAAGTGCGGTTCGTACGACGACCCGCAGCTCACCATCCAGGCGCTGAACCCGACGACGGGCGCCCCGATCTCCTCGTACAAGATGCCGGCCGGTGTCGACTACGCGAGCATCGTCTCCACCAAGCCGCTCGTCGTCGCCGCCGACGTCGGCGAGACCGCGGGCGACGGCAGCAGCATCTCGGACTTCTTCTCGATCGACGAGGCCACCGGCAAGCTGAAGATCCGCATCTCCGCCGACGCCGAGAAGTACGCGGCCCGGTGCGGCTCCACCGAGGTCGAGCAGTGCCAGCACCTCGCCGTCGGCAACAACCGCATCTACCTGCCGACCGAGGAGCACGAGGGCACCGGCGAGAGCTTCAGCCGGACGAACGAGATCGTCTCCTTCGACCTCACCACCGGCAAGCAGACCGGCGACCGCGCCGACGCGGGCGAGAAGTTCACGATGTTCCCGCTGCGCATGGACGGCAAGAACATCATCGCGTACCGGGAACCCCCGTACGACAAGGGCGGTGAGATCGTCTCCATCGACGGCAGCACCTTCGAGCAGACGGTCCTGATGCGCAACCCGTCCGACAAGGCCGTCCGGGACGCGGAGAGCAGCTTCACCGCGGACTACTCGGAGTTCCTCTACGAGCAGGGACGCTTCTTCATCTCCAAGACGATGATCAGCGCACCGCGCAAGAGCTCGCTGGACGACAAGGAGTACCTGGTGGTGTCCTTCCGCACCAGCTGAGCCCGCATCACGTGTGGGGGTGGAACCGGCCGGTTCCACCCCCACACGCGTATCCGGCCGTGTAACTTGCAGGCCCTGGAGGGCCGGGGGGCCCGTGCCGTGGTGACGGGGGGAATGGGGCGATGGGTGTCCGGCTGATGGTGGTGGACGACCACCGACTGCTCGCCGAGGCGCTGGCCTCGGCGCTGAAGCTGCGCGGCCACCGCGTGCTGGCCGCCGCCGCGCCCACCACCGGGGCGGCGGACCTCGTCGTCGGGCGGGCTCCGGAGGTCTGCCTGTTCGGCACCGCGTCGCCCGCCGTGCCCGGCACGTTCGATCCCGTCGTCCGGATCCGGCGCGAGCGCCCGCAGACCGCGGTGGTCGTGCTCGGCCCGGTCCCCAGCCCGCGCGGGATCGCCGCCGCGTTCGCGGCCGGGGCCGCCGGGTACGTCCGGCACGACGAGCGGATCGAGGGCGTGGAGCGCGCCATGGTGAAGGCCAGGGCCGGGGAGGCGGCCATCGCGCCCCAGCTCCTCCAGGGGGCCTTCGCCGAACTGCTCGACCCGGTGGCCCAGCCGGACGACGAGGGCCGCCGGCTGCTGCGGCTGCTCACCCCGCGCGAGGTCGAGGTGCTGGTCCGGGTCGCGGAGGGCGAGGACACCCGGCTGATCGCGGCCGGGATGCGGATCGCGCCGAGCACCGCCCGCACCCACGTCCAGCGGGTCCTGATGAAGCTCGGCGTCGGCTCCCGGCTGGAGGCCGCCGCCCTGGCCGCCCGGACCGGTCTGCTGGACCGGGCGGCGGTGACACGCCAGGGGCCGGACCCCGTCGGCTGACGGTGTCCGGCCCCTGTCACGTCAGGCGTACTAGCTCGCCGGGGTGGTGTCCTCCGGCGCGGGCTCCGGGGCCTGCGCCGGGCGCAGCTTCATCCAGACCAGGAAGAACAGGCCGAGCACCAGCATGGCGAGGCCGGTCCAGAGGTTGATGTGGACGCCCTGGGCCTTCTTCAGGTCCTCGTCGGACGGGCTGATCCCGGCGATCGTCACGATGATCCCGTAGACCACGAAGAGGCCGCCGATGATCCGCCGGATGTCGAAGAGGCGGGCCGCCGTGGCGGACTTCTGCTCCAGGTCGGAGACTTCCTTGTGCAGGTCGGGCATGGTGGGTTACTCCGATCAGAACGAGTAGGGGACGTAGCACAGGGCGGCGAGCACGATGGCTCCCCAGCCCAGGAGTGCGGGCCTGCGGTACCAGGCGCTGTCGCCCTCCTCGGGCACCTCGGGGGCGCCCGGGGCCTCGGTTCCGTAGACGAGGCCGGCGAGTTCGGCCTCGGGCTTGGGCGCGGTGAAGAGCGTGACCGCGATCATGACGACCGCGCCGGCGACGAATCCGACGATCGCGGAGACGAAGTTGGCGCCCTGGTCGCTCGGGATGTCGATGACACCCTGCTTGTAGATGACGAAGTAGTTGACCATCGCGGCCGTGGTGCCCGCGAGCAGGCCCCAGACACCGGACTTCATCGAGGCGCGCTTCCAGAACATGCCGATGATGAAGACGACGAAGAGCGGGACGTTGAAGAACGAGAAGAGCGTCTGGAGGTAGCTCATGATGTTCGAGAAGCTGGCGGCGATGAACGCGGTGCCGATGGAGGCCAGCACGCCGAGCGCCGTGATCAGCCGGCCGAAGCGCAGGTAGTACGCGTCCGACTGGTCCTTCTTCACGTACCGCGCCCAGATGTCCGTGGTGAACACGGTGTTGAAGGACGAGACGTTGGCGGCCATGCCCGCCATGAACGCGGCCAGCAGACCGGTCACCGCGATGCCGAGCACACCGTTCGGCAGCAGCTCGCGCATCAGCAGCGGGATCGCGTCGTTGTACGTGGTGCCGGAGCCGTCGGTGCCGATGTTCGGCACGACCACGGCGGCGACCAGGCCCGGGATCATCACGGCGAAGACGATGAACATCTTCGGGAAGGCCGCGATCAGCGGGGTGCGCTGGGCGGCTGAGAGGTTCTTCGCGGACAGGGCGCGCTGCACCTCGGCGAAGTTCGTCGTCCAGTAGCCGAAGGAGAGCACGAAGCCGAGGCCGAGGATGATCGTCAGCCAGTTGGCGCCGAGCGGGTTGGCGTCACCGATGCCCGTGCCGCCCCAGGCCGACATGAAGTTGGAGCCGTGCTTCGACGTCAGTGAATCGCTCAGCCCGTCCCAGCCGCCGACGCGCTTGAGGCCCAGCAGGGTCAGCGGGATCAGCGCGGCGAGGATGACGAAGAACTGGAGCACCTCGTTGTAGATCGCGGAGGAGAGCCCGCCGATCGTGATGTAGACGAGGACGAAGAGGCCCGCGACGACGATCGCGACCCACTGCGGCCAGCCGAGGAGCGCCTCCACGACGATCGACAGGGCGTACAGGTTCACGCCCGCGATCAGGATCGCCGAGAAGGCGAAGAGTATGGAGCTCAGCAGGTGCGCGGACTTGTCGAAGCGCTGGAGCAGGAACTCCGGCACCGAGCGCACCTTCGAGCGGTAGTAGAACGGCATCATCACGAGGCCGAGGAAGACCATCGCGGGGATGGCGCCGATCCAGTACCAGTGCACCACCGCGACGCCGTACTGCGCGCCCGTCGCCGCCATGCCGAGGATCTCGGTGGCGCCGAGGTTCGCCGCCACGAAGGCCAGACCGGTCACCCATGCAGGCAGTGACCGTCCGGAGAGGAAGAAGTCGAGGCTGGTCTTGACACTCGCCCGGGCGGCGAAGCCGATGCCGAGCACCACGACGAAGTAGATCGCCAGGATCGTGTAGTCGAGCCCGTTCGTGGGGAGCCGGAGCTCTGCTGCCAGATTTTGCATGTGGGGGTCTCGCTTCGTTGCGCGAACTGAACTCGAAGGAAACTACGCTCTTGTGTTCAGAAAGTGAACAGTTCCCCAGAGGTTCTTTGTTTGTTTGTGATCGTATTGGTGGAACCACTGCCTTCAAGCGGCCGTGATCTCCCGTGCATCGCCCGTATGCCCCCGCCGTCGACTCATTGACGCATCTGTTGACTTGTGGTTCATTGTGTTGGCTTATGTTTGGTGGGAGGAGTCTGGTGAAGAAGACGGTTACGACGCTCGCCGACGGCCGGGAGCTGATCTACTACGACAGCCGCGACGACCTCGTGCGCGAGGCCGTCGACACGCGCCCCCTCGACGCCGTCTCCACCTCGTCCGAGATCCGGCGCGACCCCCTCCTCGGCGACAGCGTGGCCATCGCCTCGCACCGCCAGGGCCGGACCTACCACCCGCCCGCCGACGAGTGCCCGCTGTGCCCCTCGCGCGAGGGCCGGCAGAGCGAGATCCCGGAGCCCGACTACGACGTCGCCGTCTTCGAGAACCGCTTCCCCTCGCTCGCCGGCGACTCCGGCCGCTGCGAGGTCGTCTGCTTCACCTCCGACCACGACGCCTCGTTCGCCGACCTCACCGAGGAGCAGGCGGGGCTCGTCCTGGACGCCTGGACCGACCGCACCGCGGCCCTGGCCGCGCTCCCGCAGGTCAAGCAGGTGTTCTGCTTCGAGAACCGGGGCGCCGAGATCGGCGTCACGCTCGGCCACCCGCACGGCCAGATCTACGGCTACCCCTTCGTCACCCCGCGCACCGAGCTGATGCTCCGCTCGATGGCCGCCCACCACGCGAAGACCGGCCGCAACCTCTTCGACGACGTGATCGCCCGCGAGGAGGAGGACGGCTCCCGGATCGTGCTCGCCACCGCGCACTGGATCGCCTTCGTCCCGTACGCGGCCCACTGGCCGTACGAGGTCCACCTCCACCCGCGCCGCCGCGTCGCCGACCTGCGGGAGCTGGACGAGGAGGCGCGCACGGAGTTCCCCCAGGTCTATCTGGAACTGTTGAGGCGATTCGACCGGATCTTCGGACCCGGAGAGCCGCCGACCCCGTACATCTCCGCCTGGCACCAGGCGCCGTTCGAGGTCCCCGGGCGCGAGGACTTCGGTCTCCACCTCGAGCTTTTCACCATCCGACGGACCTCCGGCAAGCTGAAGTTCCTCGCGGGTTCCGAATCCGGCATGAGCGTGTTCATCAACGACGTGCCGCCGGAGACCGCGGCCCAGCGACTGCGAGAGGTAGCGAGCCAGTGAGCAAGACCCCGAAGAAGTACCTGGTCACCGGCGGTGCCGGTTACGTGGGCAGTGTCGTCGCCCAGCACCTCCTGGAGGCCGGCCACACCGTCACCGTCCTCGACGACCTCTCCACCGGCTTCCGCGAGGGCGTCCCGGCCGGGGCCGACTTCATCGAGGGCCGCGTCCAGGACGCCGCGAAGTGGCTCGACCCCTCCTACGACGGGGTCCTCCACTTCGCCGCGTACTCCCAGGTCGGCGAGTCCGTCACCGACCCCGAGAAGTACTGGCTCAACAACGTCGGCGGCTCCACCGCCCTGCTCGCCGCGATGCGCGACGCCGGGGTGCGCACCCTGGTCTTCTCCTCCACCGCCGCGACCTACGGCGAGCCGGTCTCCAGCCCCATCACGGAGACCGACCCCACCGCCCCGACCAGCCCGTACGGTGCGACCAAGCTCGCCGTCGACCACATGATCACCGGGGAGGCCGCCGCGCACGGCCTGGCCGCCGTCTCGCTGCGCTACTTCAACGTGGCCGGGGCCTACGGGGACTGCGGCGAGCGGCACAGCCCCGAGTCCCACCTCATCCCGCTGGTGCTCCAGGTCGCCCTCGGACAGCGCGAGTCGATCTCCGTCTACGGCGACGACTACCCGACCCCGGACGGCACCTGCGTCCGCGACTACATCCACGTCGCGGACCTGGCCGAGGCGCACCTCCTCGCCCTCGACGCCGCGGCCCCGGGCGAGCACCTGATCTGCAACCTCGGCAACGGCAACGGCTTCTCGGTCCGCGAGGTCATCGAGACGGTCCGCGAGGTCACCGGCCACCCCGTCCCCGAGACCGCGGCCCCGCGCCGCGCCGGCGACCCGGCCGTCCTCGTCGCCTCCGCCGCCACCGCCAGGGAGCGGCTCGGCTGGCAGCCGTCCCGCGCCGACCTGGCCGGAATCGTCTCCGACGCCTGGACGTTCGCCCGCCGAGAGGAGCCCACCGCACCATGACCGAGGACCACACAGAGCTCACCGCTTCCTTCACCGCGCTGTACGGAAGCGAGCCCGAGGGGATCTGGGCCGCACCCGGCCGGGTCAACCTGATCGGCGAGTACACCGACTTCAACGACGGCTTCGTCATGCCGCTCGCCCTCCCGCACACCGCGCGCGCCGCGGTCGCCCGCCGCACCGACGGCGAACTGCGGCTGCACTCCACCGATGTGCCCGGCGGCGTCGTCCGGCTCCGCGTGGACGGGCTGACCCCGCACGAGGGCCACGGCTGGGCCGCCTACCCGGCCGGCGTCGTCTGGGCGCTGCGCGAGGCGGGCCACGAGGTCACCGGCGCCGACATCCAGCTGACCTCCACCGTCCCCACGGGCGCCGGGCTCTCCTCGTCCGCCGCCCTCGAAGTGGTCACCGCCCTCGCCCTCAACGACCTCTTCGGCCTCGGCCTCGACGCGGCGGAGCTCGCGGTCCTCGCCCAGCGCGCCGAGAACGCGTTCGTCGGCGTCCCCTGCGGGGTCATGGACCAGATGGCGTCCGCCTGCTGCACCGAGGGCCACGCCCTGCACCTGGACACCCGGGACCTCGGCCGCTGCCAGGTGCCCTTCGACCTGGCCGCGCACGGGCTGCGGCTCCTGGTGGTCGACACCCGCGTCAAGCACGCGCTCGGCGACGGGGCGTACGCGGAGCGCCGGGCCGGCTGCGAGGAGGGCGCCCGCCTGCTCGGCATACCCACCCTGCGCGACCTGCCGTACGAGGAGCTGGGCACCGCCCTGGACCGGCTCGCGGAGTCCGGCGCGGACGAGTCGGTGGTGCGGTACGTGCGCCATGTGGTCGGCGACAACCAGCGCGTCGAGCAGGTCATCGCGCTGCTCGACGCGGGCGACGTGCGCGCGGCGGGCCCGGTCCTCACGGCGGGGCACGTCTCGCTCCGCGACGACCTGCGGGTCTCCTGCGTGGAGCTCGACCTCGTGGTCGAGGCGGCCAACGCGGCCGGGGCGCTCGGGGCCCGGATGACCGGGGGCGGCTTCGGCGGCTCGGCGATCGTGCTGGTCGAGGAGGCGCGGGCGGAGGCGGTGACCAAGTCCGTCCTGGAGGCGTTCACCGCGGCCGGCTACGGCACCCCCGGCGTCTTTCCCGCGGTGCCGTCGGCCGGGGCGCGCCGGCTGGTCTGACCGGGGTCGGCGGAGCTGCTCGGTGAGGGTGAACTGCGTGACGCCCGGCGGGAAGCCCTCGGCCTGTCCGCACACCTCGCACCCCTGCTTCCGGGAGAAGCCGGGGGCCTGGAAGTCCCAGGCCCCCACCCGGGAGCGGGCGCGGTCCCGGTCCTCCCGGGCCACTCGTTCCGCCTCGGCGAGCAGCCGCGCGCCGGGGCCGGAACCCCGGTGCGCGGTGTCGACCCGCAGCAGCCGGGCACGCCGTTCCGTGTCCACTTCTGTCGCAAGATGGAACATGCGATCCACCTTGGGCCGCGCCCCCGGACAAGTTCTGCCATTTTCCCGTTCCTCCGGTCCCCCGCCCGTACGCTGATGCACAGCGCGGCGGGGGGCCTGCGTCGTGCGCCCCGTCACACACAGCATGGGGGTGCCTGTGGCCCGTATCCGGGTTCTCGTGGTGGACGACCACCGGATCTTCGCCGAATCACTGGCCGCCGCACTCGCGGCCGAGCCGGACGTCGAGGTGGCCGCGGCCGGCAGCGGCCCGGCGGCGCTGCGCTGTCTGGAGCGCGCGGCGGCCGAGGGCCGGGGGTACGACGTGCTGCTGGCCGACGCGGAGCTGGGCGCCGTCACCGCGCCCGCCCGCACCGGCGCCGGCCCGGTGCCGGTGCCCGCCCCGCGCTCAGGACCGGGCCGCTCCGGCCCGTTCGACGGGATCGCCCTGGTCGGCGCGGTCCGCCTGGCGCGTCCCTCGGTGCGTACGGTGGTGCTCGCCGAGAAGGACGACCCGGCCCGGGCCGCGCTCGCCCTCCAGGCCGGGGCCTGCGGCTGGGTCGCCAAGGACAGCTCGCTGCAACGGCTGCTTGCGGTGATCCGGGGGGTGCTGCGCGACGAGACGCATCTGCCCGCCGCCCTGCTGACGGGGGTGCTGCGCGAGCTGCTGGCCGACCGCAAGCACCGCACCGAGAGCGAGAAGCTGGTCGAGTCGCTGACCCCGCGCGAGCGCGAGGTGCTGCGGTGCATGGTGGCGGGCCTGGGCCGCAAGGCGGTCGCGGAGCGGTTGTTCCTGTCTCCGCACACCGTGCGGACGCACATGCAGAACGTGCTGGGGAAGCTGGGCGTGCACTCGACGCTGGCCGCCGTGGCGCTGGCCAGACGCGCGGGCGTCGGCCCCGCCGACCTGGAGGAGCCGGCGCTACCCGGGGATGTTGTCGAACGGGGCGGTCAACTGGCGTAGCAGCCCGGCCAGTTCGGCGCGCTGCTGACGGGAGAGCTCGCCGAGGATGGCGCGCTCCTGGGCGAGGAGGCCCGCCAGGGACTGGTCGGCCTTGTCGCGGCCCTCGGCGGTGAGCCGGACCAGGACGCCGCGCCGGTCGCTGGGGTCGGGCAGCCGCTCGACCAGGTTCTTCTTGGTGAGGCGGTCGATGCGGTTGGTCATCGTGCCCGAGGTGACCAGGGTCTGGGTGAGCAGCTGGCCGGGGGAGAGCTGGTAGGGGGCGCCGGCCCGGCGCAGCGACGTGAGGACGTCGAACTCCCACGGTTCGAGCTGGTGCTCGGCGAAGGCGATGCGGCGGGCCCGGTCGAGGTGCCGGGCCAGGCGGGAGACGCGGCTGAGGACCTCGAGCGGTTCCACGTCGAGGTCGGGGCGCTCGCGGCGCCATGCAGCGACCAGACGGTCGACCTCGTCCTCCATGTGGATCAGTGTAGATGGTCTGTCGACATGAAGTCTCTTGAATTCGAGTGTCTTGACATCAAGATACCTGCCGTCGATCCTGGAGCCCATGACCGCACCCCTCTGGGACCCGCAGCAGTACCTGCGCCACGCGGACCACCGCACCCGCCCCTTCCACGACCTCCTGGCCCGCGTCCCCGACCCGCCCAACAGCCCCGGAGACACCCCCGCGCCCCGCATCGCCGACCTCGGCTGCGGCGCCGGCAACGTCACCGCCCTGCTCGCCGAACGCTGGCCGCACGCCCGGATCACCGGCTACGACAGCTCCCCGCAGATGCTGGCACGGGCCCGCGCCCACGCCACGGAGCTGCTGGACTTCGCCGAGGCCGACGCGGCCGTCTGGACGCCCTCCGAGCCGTACGGCCTGATCGTCTCCAACGCCCTGCTCCAGTGGGTCCCCGGCCACGCCGCCCGCCTGCCGCTCTGGCTGGACGCCCTGCTCCCCGGCGGCACCCTCGCCCTCCAGGTCCCCGGCAACTTCGACCAGCCCTCGCACGTCCTGATGCGCGAACTCGCGGAGTCCCCGCGCTGGCGCCCCCGCCTCGGCGGCCTGCTGCGCCACGCGGACGCCGTGCTGAGCCCCGCGGGATACCTGGACGCGCTGACCGGGCCCGGCACCACCGCCGATGTCTGGGAGACCACCTACCTCCACCTGCTCCCGGGCGACGACCCCGTCCTCGACTGGGTCAAGGGCACCGGGCTGCGCCCCGTCCTCACCGCACTCGCCGGCGACGAGGAGGCGCTGGACGCGTTCCTCGCCGACTACCGCGACCGCCTGCGCACCGCCTATCCGCGCGGCCCGCACGGCACGGTCCTCCCCTTCCGCCGCATCTTCGCCGTCGCCCACCGGGAGCCCTGATGATCGCCTCGCTCGACCACGTCCAGCTCGCCGCCCCCGCCGGCAGCGAGGACGCGCTGCGCGCCTACTACGGGGACGTCCTCGGCATGACGGAGATCCCGAAGCCGCCGGTGCTCGCGGCCCGGGGCGGCTGCTGGTTCGCCGCCGGTCCGGTCCAGCTGCACCTGGGCATCGAGCCGGACTTCCGCCCGGCCCGCAAGGCCCACCCGGGCCTGCGCGTCACGGACATCGGGGCGTACGCGGCCCGGCTGGCCGAGCGCGGCGCCGAGGTGGTCTGGGACGACAACCTGCCGGGCCACCGCCGCTTCCACAGCCACGACCCGGTGGGCAACCGGCTGGAGTTCCTGGAGCCGGTGACCGGCTGAGCCTCGCACACACGGCGGCGCCCCGCCCCCGTGAACCATGGGGGCGGGGCGTTCCGCGGAAGCGGCTCGGACGCCTAGTACAGGCCGTTGTAGATGTCCCAGCCGTAGCCGATCTTGGCGCGCTTCTTGATCTCGCCGGTGCCGGTGGACGAGTAGCGGTACACGTCGCCCGCGCCGTCGACGCCGACCAGGTCGGCCTTGCCGTCACCGTCGAGGTCGCCCGGAGCGGCGAACTGCTTGTACGTGTCGTAGCCGTAGCCGATCTTGGTGCGGGCCGAGAGCGGCTTGGCGGCGTCGCCCGTGCCCTGGTACAGGTACAGGTTGCCCTCGGTGTCCCGGGCCACGACGTCCGCGATGCCGTCGCCGCTGAGGTCACCGGCGCCGACGATCTTGTCGTACGTGTCGTAGCCGTAGCCGACCTTGACCTTCGCCGCGAACTTCGTGCCGAGCCCGTTGCCCTGGTACAGGTACAGGTCGCCCTTGGTGTCGCGGGCCAGCACATCGCCCTTGCCGTCACCGCTCAGGTCACCCGGGCCGGTGAGGCTGTCGTAGACCTGCCAGCCGGTGCCGATCTCCTCGGCGCCGACGTAGAGCGTGCCCTTGTAGACCTGGAGGAGCTCGGCCCAGCCGTCGTTGTCCAGCGAGGAGGCCAGCGACAGGCTCACCTGGTTCCAGCCGGTGTCCGAGCTGTCCAGCTGACGCGGGAAGAACTTCTCGTTGTTCCGGCTCTGGTACCAGTACAGACTGCCGCCCGTGGTCCGCGCCTCCAGCTCCTGCTTCCCGAACGCCGGGTTGCCGCCCGCACCGGCGAACAGCGCCGCGGCGTTCCAGCCCTGGCCGGCCTCCTCGCGGGGGAGGGAGACACCGTCGCCACCGGCGGGGTAGAAGTAGAGGTCCCCGCCGGGCTTGCGGGCCACCAGGTCGCCGTAACCGTCGCCGTCGACGTCGTCGAAGCCGACGATCTGGTTGTAGATGTCCCAGCCGTAGCCGGACTTGGGGAGCCGGCTGAACGGGTCCGTCGCGTCACCGGTGCCGAGGTAGGTGTAGATGTCACCGTTGGGCATACGGGTCAGGACGTCCCCGATGCCGTCGCCGTTCACGTCGTTCATGCCGACGATCTGGTCGTAGACGGCCCAGCCGGAGTACACCTTGACACCGGCCGCGAAGGGCGCGCTGTCCACGGTGCCGGTGGAGATGTAGACGTAGACGTCACCGGCGGGCGTCCGCGCGATCAGGTCGCCGCGGCCGTCGCCGTCCAGGTCGCCGGGGGCGACGACCTTGTTGAACTTCTGCCAGCCGTTGCCCGACCAGGTGGCGGGGCCGGTGCCGTTCGCGCCCTGGCTCCGGTGGAGCGAGAGCGTGCCCGTCGCCGACAGCGTCAGGACCTCGGCCCTGCCGTCGCCGTCGAGGTCGCCCGGCGTGATGATGTCCTTGGCCATCTCGAACGCGTCGGCACTGTCGATCGTGTACGGGTGTGAGCCGCCGTCCGCGTCCGTGACGGCGTACACGTCACCGTCCAGGCCCCGGTACAGCTGGTCGCTGCGGCCGTCGCCGTCCAGGTCGACGCGCGGCTTGGCCGGGACGACCGAGGAGGGGGTCTGAGCGCCCGCCGCATCCGAGGCGCCGGTCTTCTTCTTCGCCGCGGGCTTCGGCAGGTCGAGCGTCGGCTGCCCGCCGAGCTCGGCGGTGGACTGCGAGGTCGCGCCGGCCGGGGCGGGTGCCGAGACATCGGCCGAGGCCGGAGCCGCCAGCAGCATGCCGGCGGAGAGGACGAGTGCGGTGCAGGCCGCGATCCTGCGCGCGCGCTTGGAGCGCAGGACGAAGCGGCCGGGTTCCACAGAAGACAAAGCCCCCCCAGGGGTACGTGGTGGAACCGGAGAAGACCGTCACGGGCACATCGCGTGCAAGGTGCAGCCTTCCCGGGATGTGCCCAGACCTTACAACGCCCCGCCCCCGTGAACCATGGGGACGGGGCGTTCCGCGGAAGCGGCTCGGACGCCTAGTACAGGCCGTTGTAGATGTCCCAGCCGTAGCCGATCTTGACGCGCTTGCTGATCTTGCCGGTGCCGGTGGACGTGTAGCGGTACACGTCGCCCTTGCCGTCGATGCCGATCAGGTCGGCCTTGCCGTCACCGTTGAGGTCGCCCGGAGCGGCGAACTGCTTGTACGTGTTGTAGCCGGTGCCGATCTTGACGCGGCCCGTGAGCGGCTTCGAGGCGACACCCGTGCCCTTGTACAGGTAGAGCGTGCCGTCCTTGGCGCGGGCCACGACGTCCGCGATGCCGTCGCCGCTGAGGTCACCGGCGCCGACGATCTTGTTGTACGCGTTGTAGCCGTAGCCGACCTTGATCCGGGACGCGAGCTTGGTGCCCTGCCCGTTGCCCTTGAACAGGTACAGGTCGCCGGACGTGGTGCGGCCGAGCAGGTCGCCCTTGCCGTCACCGCTCAGGTCACCGGGGCCCACGATGGCGTTGTAGCCGCTCCAGCCGCCGCCGAGGGACGAGCCCTCGTTGTACAGCGTGCCCTCGTACGACTCCATCAGGTCGGCCATGCCGTCGTTGTCGAGCGACGACGGGAAGGAGATGTTCGCCCCGGCCCAGCCGCCGCTGTCGCTCGCCTTGACGCGGGCGCTCAGCTTGCCGTTGTTCATCGCGTAGTACCAGTAGAGGGTCCCGCCCTTGGTGCGGGCCATCACCTCGTTCTTGCCGAAGTCGGGGTTGCCGCCCTGGCCCGCGAAGAGGGAGGAGACGTTCCAGCCCGTACCGCCGGCCGTCCGCTTGAGGAAGGTGCCGTAGCCGGTGGACTCGTAGTAGTACAGCGTGCCGCCGGGCGTACGGGCCATCAGGTCGCCGAGGCCGTCGCCGGTGGCGTCGTCCGCGGCGATGATCTGGTTGTACGTCTCGTATCCGTAGCCGGCCTTGACACGGGCCTTGTACGGCGACGCGGCCTTCCCGGTACCCGCGTAGTAGTACAGGTCACCGGCGGGCGTACGGGTGTAGAGGTCGCCGATCCCGTCGCCGTTGACGTCGCTCGCGCCGACGATCTGGTCGTACGAACCCCAGCCGTAGCCCACCTTGACGCCGGCCTTGAAGGGCGCGCCGTAGACGTTGCCGGTGGCGGCGTACAGGTAGATGTCGCCGGACGGCGTACGGGCGAGCAGGTCGCCGCGGCCGTCGCCGGTCAGGTCACCCGCGGCGACGACCTTGTTGTACTTCTGCCAGCCGGTGCCGGACCAGTCGGCGTAGCCGGTGCTGCTGGTGCCCACGACCTGGTGGATCGAGAGCGTGCCGGTCGCCGACAGCGCGAGCAGCTCGGGCGAGCCGTCGCCGTTGAGGTCGCCCGGCGTGATGACGTCCTTGAGCTGCTCCTCGTAGTCACCGGCGTTCACGGTGAACTCGGACGTGTCCGACCCGTTCGCCGGAGCGAGGTAGTAGTGGCCGTTGATCCCGCGGTACAGCGTGTCGCTGTAGCCGTCGCCGTCCACGTCGAAACGCGGCAGGGCGGGAACGACCGCCGCCTTCACGCCGTCCACGCCCGCCGCACGCGACTTCTTCTTCGCGGTGTGGCCGGGCGGCGTCAGCGTGGGCTGCTGGTCGGCGGCGGGGACGCGGGGCTGGGTGGTGCCGTGCGACGCGGACGCCGCGTCATCGGCCGAGGCCGGGGCGGCCAGCAGCATGCCGGCCGAGAGAACGAGTGCGGTGCAGGCGGCGAGCCGACGCGCGCGCTTGGTGCGCGCGGGCATGGCGCGGCCGGGTTCCACAGAAGTCAAAGCCCCCCCAGGGGTAAGTGGTGGAACCGGGAGAAACGTCTTCACAGGTGCGTTACATGCAGGGTGAAGCTTTCCCGGGATGCCCACAGACTCTACAACTGTGGCCACGGGGACTGAAGTGGTTTACCCATGAATCATCGGTCGATCCGGTCGATCCGGTCGGCCCGCCGCACGGCGGGCACGCACACCGTCAGCTCTTCCGGTGCCCTATCAGCCGCGGCTTCGACTCCAGGTTCTCCAGACCGTGCCAGGCCAGGTTCACCAGATGGGCCGCGACCTCCGCCTTCTTCGGCTTGCGCGCGTTCACCCACCACTGGCCGGTCAGCGCCACCATGCCCACCAGCGCCTGCGCGTACAGCGGGGCCAGCTTCGGGTCGAAACCCCGGGCCTTGAACTCCAGGCCCAGGATGTCCTCGACCTGGGTCGCGATGTCGCTGATCAGGGACGCGAAGGTGCCCGTCGACTGGGCGACCGGCGAGTCCCGGACCAGGATGCGGAACCCGTCGGTGTACGTCTCGATGTAGTCCAGCAGCGCGAACGCCGCCTGCTCCAGGAGCTCCCTCGGGTGCCCCGCGGTCAGGGCGCTCGTCACCATGTCCAGGAGCTGGCGCATCTCCCGGTCCACCACGACCGCGTACAGCCCCTCCTTGCCGCCGAAGTGCTCGTAGACGACCGGCTTCGACACCCCCGCCCGGGCCGCGATCTCCTCGACCGACGTGCCCTCGAAGCCCTTGTCGGCGAACAGGGTGCGACCGATGTCCAGCAACTGCTCGCGGCGTTCCTTTCCCGTCATCCGCACCCGGCGGGCCCGCCGGGACGAAGGTGCACGGGTGTTCTCGCTGCTTGCGCTGGAGTCGGTCGCCACGTCGTCCATCATGCCGCGTCGGCCGCCGCGCGGTTGCGCCGGGACTCGATACGGGCGTCGTCCGGCCAGCGCACGTCGTACGCCCAGCCGGCCCGCTCGAACCAGCGGATGAGCCGCGCGCTCGAATCGATCTGACCGCGCATCACGCCGTGCCGCGCGCTCGTCGGGTCCGCGTGGTGCAGGTTGTGCCAGGACTCGCCGCACGACAGGACCGCCAGCCACCACACGTTGCCCGACTTGTCCCGGGACTTGAAGGGACGCTTGCCGACCGCGTGGCAGATCGAGTTGATCGACCACGTCACGTGGTGCAGCAGTGCCACCCGTACCAGCGAGCCCCAGAAGAACGCCGTCGCCGCACCCCACCAGGACATCGTCACCAGACCGCCGACCAGCGGGGGGATCGCCAGCGAGATGATCGTGAAGGTCATGAAGTGACGCGAGATCCGGCGGATCGCCGGGTCCTTGATCAGGTCCGGCGCGTACTTCTGCTGCGGGGTCTGCTCCTCGTCGAACATCCATGCGATGTGGGCCCACCACAGGCCCTTCATCAGCGCCGGCAGCGTCTCGCCGAACCGCCACGGCGAGTGCGGGTCGCCGTCCGCGTCCGAGAACCGGTGGTGCTTGCGGTGATCGGCCACCCAGCGCACCAGGGGGCCCTCCACCGCCAGCGAACCGGCCACCGCCAGGGCGATGCGGAGCGGACGCTTCGCCTTGAACGAGCCGTGCGTGAAGTACCGGTGGAAGCCGATCGTGATGCCGTGGCAGCCGATGAAGTACATCGCCACCAGCAGACCCAGATCGAGCCAGCTCACACCGCGGCCCCAGGCCAGCGGCACCGCCGCCACCAGGGCCACGAACGGCACGATGATGAACAGCAGGAGCGCGATCTGCTCGATCGACCGCTTGTTGTCCCCGCCGAGCGTGGCGGAGGGAAGAGCCTGATCACCGGCCGCCGGGGCGGCGGCCTCGATCACATCGGGGCTGGTCTTCATGGGGAGTCCCCTGAGGGTGAGAACGGGACGGACAGCCGTGGTTACGCACCCGTAACCTACGGCCTCGTAAGTATGGCAGCGCGAAGGCCCGCCCACGAGAGGGCGAAACACCGCGCACAGACGCACGAATACCGGGTAGACACACACCGCGTACCCCGCCCGGCGCCCGAGCCGACACGGAAGTCCGTACGGGGCGCGAACAGCACCGAAAGCACGGACACCTATCCTGGAGAGGTCGGACAGCGCGGTCCGCACCCTGCTTTCCGGGGTGGCGTCGGCATCCGCCGACCGCGGTCCCGGGTCCCGTGCACCACCACTGCAAGGAGCCGCACACTGTGAGCAGTGCCGACCAGACCCCCGCCGCCAGCCCCGAGCTGCGCGCCGACATCCGCCGCCTCGGCGACCTGCTGGGCGAGACTCTGGTACGCCAGGAGGGCCAGGAACTCCTCGACCTCGTCGAACGCGTACGCGCCCTGACCCGCTCCGACGGCGAGGCCGCGGCCGAACTCCTCGGCGACACCGGCCTGGAGACCGCCGCCAAGCTCGTCCGCGCCTTCTCCACCTACTTCCACCTGGCCAACGTCACCGAGCAGGTCCACCGCGCCCACGAGATGCGCGACCGCCGGTCCGCCGAGGGCGGCCTCCTCGCCCGCACCGCCGACCGGCTCAAGGACGCCGACCCCGAGCACCTGCGCGCCACCGTCAAGAACCTCAACGTGCGCCCCGTCTTCACCGCGCACCCCACCGAGGCCGCCCGGCGCTCCGTCCTCAACAAGCTCCGCCGCATCGCCGCCCTCCTGGAGACCCCGGTCATCGAGGCCGACCGCCGCCGCCAGGACCTCCGGCTCGCCGAGAACATCGACCTCATCTGGCAGACCGACGAACTCCGCGTCGTACGCCCCGAGCCCACCGACGAGGCCCGGAACGCCATCTACTACCTGGACGAGCTGCACGCCAACGCCGTCGGCGACGTCCTGGAGGACCTCGCCGCCGAGCTGGAACGCGTCGGCGTCGAACTCCCCGCCGGCACCCGCCCCCTCACCTTCGGCACCTGGATCGGCGGCGACCGCGACGGCAACCCCAACGTGACCCCCAAGGTCACCTGGGACGTCCTCATCCTCCAGCACGAGCACGGCATCACCGACGCCCTCGAACTGGTCGACCAGCTCCGCGGACTCCTCTCCAACTCCATCCGCTACACCGGCGCCACCGACGAACTCCTCGCCTCCCTCCAGACCGACCTGGACCTCCTCCCCGAGATCAGCCCCCGCTACAAGCGGCTGAACGCCGAGGAGCCCTACCGGCTCAAGGCCACCTGCATCCGCCAGAAGCTCGTCAACACCCGCGAACGCCTCGCCAGCGGCCGCCCCCACCGCCCCGGCTGCGACTACCTCGGCACCGCCGAGCTGGTCAGCGACCTCGCCCTCATCCAGGACTCCCTGCGCCGCCACAAGGCCGGCATCGTCGCCGACGGCCGCATGGACCGCACCATCCGCACGCTCTCCGCGTTCGGCCTCCAGCTCGCCACCATGGACGTCCGCGAACACGCCGACGCCCACCACCACGCCCTCGGCCAGCTCTTCGACCGGCTCGGCGAGGAATCCTGGCGCTACGCCGACATGCCCCGCGACTACCGGCAGAAGCTCCTCGCCAAGGAACTGCGCTCCCGCCGCCCCCTCGCACCCACCCCGGCCCCGCTCGACGCCGCCGGCGAGAAGACCCTCGGCGTCTTCCACACCATCAAGGAAGCGTTCGAGCGCTTCGGCCCCGAGGTCATCGAGTCCTACATCATCTCGATGTGCCAGGGCGCCGACGACGTGTTCGCCGCCGCCGTCCTCGCCCGCGAGGCCGGCCTCGTCGACCTGCACGCCGGCTGGGCCAAGATCGGCATCGTGCCGCTCCTGGAGACCACCGACGAGCTGCGCGCCGCCGACGTCATCCTGGACGAAATGCTCGCCGACCCCTCCTACCGGCGCCTCGTCTCCCTGCGCGGCGACGTCCAGGAGGTCATGCTCGGCTACTCCGACTCCTCCAAGTTCGGCGGCATCACCACCTCCCAGTGGGAGATCCACCGCGCCCAGCGCCGCCTGCGCGACGTCGCCCACCGCTACGGCGTACGGCTGCGCCTCTTCCACGGCCGCGGCGGCACCGTCGGCCGCGGCGGCGGCCCCTCCCACGACGCGATCCTCGCCCAGCCCTGGGGCACCCTGGAGGGCGAGATCAAGGTCACCGAGCAGGGCGAGGTCATCTCCGACAAGTACCTCATCCCCGCGCTCGCCCGGGAGAACCTGGAACTGACCGTCGCGGCCACCCTCCAGGCGTCCGCCCTGCACACCGCACCCCGCCAGTCCGACGAGGCCCTGGCCCGCTGGGACGCGGCCATGGACACCGTCTCCGACGCCGCCCACGCCGCCTACCGCAAGCTCGTCGAGGACCCCGACCTTCCGTCGTACTTCCTCGCCTCCACCCCGGTCGACCAGCTCGGCAACCTCCACCTGGGCTCGCGGCCCTCCCGCCGCCCCGGCTCAGGCGTCTCCCTCGACGGACTCCGCGCCATCCCGTGGGTCTTCGGCTGGACCCAGTCCCGCCAGATCATCCCCGGCTGGTTCGGCGTCGGCTCCGGCCTCAAGGCCCTGCGCGAGGCCGGCCTCGACACGGTCCTGGAAGAGATGCACGAGCAGTGGCACTTCTTCCGCAACTTCCTCTCCAACGTCGAGATGACCCTCGCCAAGACCGACCTGCGCATCGCCCGGCACTACGTCGACACCCTCGTCCCCGACGAGCTCAAGCACGTCTTCGACGTCATCGAGGCCGAGCACGCCCTCACCGTGCAGGAGGTCCTGCGCGTCACCGGCGGCGAGAAGCTGCTCGACACCAACCCGGTGCTCCAGCAGACCTTCGCCATCCGCGACGCCTACCTGGACCCGATCTCCTACCTCCAGGTCTCCCTGCTCGCCCGGCAGCGCCAGGCCGCCGAAGCCGGCGAGGAGGAGGACCCGCTCCTCGCCCGCGCCCTGCTGCTCACCGTCAACGGTGTCGCCGCGGGCCTCCGCAACACCGGCTGACCCGGCACCGCACGCGGACGGGGCGCGGGGAACTCCTCCCCGCGCCCCGTCGCACGTCCACCCCTCAGGCGTTGTACGCCGACTGCGCCCGCTCCAGCCCCTCCGCCAGCAGGCACTCCACCGCGTCCGCCGCCCGGTCCACCTCCAGCGCCAGCTCCTTGCGCTCCGTGGACGAGAAGTCCTTCAGCACGAAATCCGCGACCTGCATCCGCCCCGGCGGCCGGCCGATCCCGAACCGCACCCGGTGGTAGTCCGCGCCCATCGCCTTCGTCATCGACTTCAGCCCGTTGTGCCCGTTGTCCCCGCCGCCCAGCTTCAGCCGCAGCGTCCCGTAATCGATGTCCAGCTCGTCGTGGACCGCCACCACATGGTCCAGCGGCACCTTGTAGAAGTCCCGCAGCGCCGCCACCGGACCCCCGGACAGATTCATGTACGACATCGGCTTCGCGACCACCACCCGGCGGCTCAGCGGACCGGGCGGACCGATCCGGCCCTCCAGCACCTGCGCCTGCGCCTTCGGGGCACGCTTGAACCTGCCGCCGATCCGCTCGGCGAGCAGGTCGGCGACCATGAAACCGACGTTGTGCCGGTTCGCCGCGTACTCGGGGCCGGGATTGCCCAGCCCCACGATCAGCCAGGGGTCGGTGGCGTCGGACATCGCGCGAAGTCTCCTCGTTCGTACGCGTACAGCGGCGTGGACAGGAAAACGGGGCGGCGGCTCCCGGAAAGGGAGACCACCGCCCCGTCAGTCAAGCAGGCGGGACGGGACTCAGCCCTCCTCGCCCTCACCCTCGGCGCCCTCGGCGGCCGGCTCCTCGGCCTGCGCGGCGACGACCTGGAGCACGATGGCGTCCTCGTCACCGGCGAGCACGGAGCCCTTGGGCAGCGGGATGTCCTTGGCGAGGATCGACGCACCGGCGTCCAGGCCCTGCACGGAGACCGTGACGGACTCGGGGATGTGGGTGGCCTCCGCCTCGACGAGGAGGGTGTTCTGCACGTACTCGAGCAGGTTGCCGCCGGGGGCCAGGTCGCCCTCGACCTGCACCGCGATCTCGACGTTGACCTTCTCGCCGCGCTTCACGGTCAGCAGGTCGACGTGCTCGATGTCGCCCTTGAGCGGGTTGCGCTGCACGGCCTTCGGAATGACCAGGGCGTCCTTGCCGTCGATCTCCAGACCGATCAGGACGTTGGCGGTACGGAGCGCGAGCAGCAGCTCGTGGCCGGGAAGGGTGATGTGGACCGGCTCGGCACCGTGGCCGTAGACGACCGCGGGGACCTGGTGGGCACGGCGCGCGCGGCGGGCGGCACCCTTGCCGAACTCGGTACGGACCTGGGCGGCGAGCTTGATCTCGGCCATGGTGGCACTCCTCGTGGGGTGACGGAAGAACGGACGGTCACCCGGCCATCAACTGGCCTGCTACGAAGAGCGCGCCGATAACGGATCGCCGTACATGAGTACGGCCTCCCTCGCCGAGCAACTCACTGAGTCTACCCGGCGGGGAGGCCGCACCCCAAAGTGGATCAACGACGGCGCACCGGCCGCCCCTGTCCTCCTGCTCCTACTGCTCCTCGAAGAGGCTCGTCACCGAGCCGTCCTCGAAGACCTCGCGCACCGCGCGGGCGATCGTCGGCGCGATCGACAGCACCTTGATCTTGTCGAGCTCCAGCTCACCCGGCGTCGGCAGGGTGTCCGTGAACACGAACTCGCTGACCTTCGAGTTCTTCAGACGGTCCGCGGCGGGGCCCGAGAGCACACCGTGCGTCGCCGTCACTATGACGTCCTCGGCGCCGTGCGCGAACAGGGCGTCCGCGGCGGCGCAGATCGTGCCGCCCGTGTCGATCATGTCGTCGACCAGGACGCAGACCCGGCCCTTCACATTGCCGACGACCTCGTGCACGGTCACCTGGTTGGCGACGTCCTTGTCACGGCGCTTGTGCACGATCGCCAGCGGGGCGTCGAGCCGGTCGCACCAGCGGTCGGCGACGCGCACCCGGCCGGCGTCCGGCGAGACGATCGTCAGCTTGGAGCGGTCCACCTTGGCGCCCACGTAGTCCGCCAGGATCGGCAGCGCGAAGAGGTGGTCCACCGGGCCGTCGAAGAAGCCCTGGATCTGGTCGGTGTGCAGATCGACGGTCAGTATCCGGTCCGCACCCGCCGTCTTCATCAGGTCCGCGACCAGACGGGCCGAGATCGGCTCCCGGCCGCGGTGCTTCTTGTCCTGGCGGGCGTAGCCGTAGAACGGCACGATCACCGTGATCGAACGGGCCGACGCGCGCTTCAGCGCGTCGATCATGATCAGCTGCTCCATGATCCACTTGTTGATCGGAGCCGTGTGGCTCTGGATCAGGAAGCAGTCCGCGCCACGCGCCGACTCCTGGAAGCGGACGTAGATCTCACCATTGGCGAAATCGAAAGCCTTCGTCGGCACGAGGCCCACACCCAGCTGGTGCGCGACCTCCTCGGCCAGCTCGGGGTGGGCGCGGCCGGAGAAGAGCATCAGTTTCTTCTCGCCGGTCGTCTTGATCCCGGTCACAGCACAGTCTCCTCAGACGTGTTCCTGGCGCCGCACGCAGATGTCCCGATGTGCAACGAGCCAGCCGAAATGGGGTGAGCATCTATCACGGTACGCGGTGCTGGACGCACCTGTTTCCGGTCAGCTTTCGCCGGCCGGCCTCTCCTCCGCCGCCTGAGCCGCCTGTGCGGCGGCGCTTCCGGGACGCTTGCGCGCCACCCAACCCTCGATATTCCTTTGCTGGCCCCGGGCCACGGCCAGCGAACCGGACGGCACGTCCTTCGTGATGACCGAACCGGCGGCCGTGTAAACGCCGTCCCCGACCGTGACAGGCGCCACAAACATATTGTCCGACCCGGTACGGCAGTGCGACCCGATCGTCGTGTGGTGCTTGGCCACGCCGTCGTAGTTCACGAACACGCTCGCGGCGCCGATGTTGGTGTGGTCGCCGATGGTCGCGTCGCCCACGTACGACAGGTGCGGGACCTTGGTCCCCTCGCCGATCGTCGCGTTCTTCATCTCGACGTACGTCCCGGCCTTGGCCTTCGGGCCCAGCTTGGTGCCCGGCCGCAGGTAGGCGTACGGGCCCACCAGCGCGCCCGGGCCCACCTCGGCACCGTCCGCCACCGTGTTGTCCACCCGCGCGCCCGCGTGCACGACGGTGTCCGTCAGCCGCGAGTTCGGGCCGACCTCGGCGTCCTCCGCGAGGTGCGTGGCACCCAGCAGCTGGGTCCCCGGGTGCACGATCGCGTCCCGCTCGAACGTCACCGTGACGTCGATCAGCGTCGAGCCGGGGTCGACCACGGTCACACCGGCCGTCATGGCGCGCTCGAGCAGCCGCTGGTTCAGCAGCCGGCGGGCCTCCGCCAGCTGGACGCGGTTGTTGATGCCCAGGATCTCCCGGTGGTCGCCCGCCACGCAGGCGCCGACCCGGTGCCCGGCCTCGCGCAGGATCGACAGCACGTCGGTGAGGTACTCCTCGCCCTGGCTGTTGTCCGTCCGCACCTGGCCGAGCGCCTCGGCCAGGAGCTTCCCGTCGAACGCGAACACCCCGGAGTTGATCTCCCGGATCGCCCGCTGCTCGTCGCTCGCGTCCTTGTGCTCCACGATCTCGGTGACCGCGCCGGAGACCGCGTCGCGCACGATCCGCCCGTAGCCGGTGGAGTCGGGGACCTCGGCGCTGAGCACAGTGACGGCGTTGCCGTCGGCGGTGTGCGTGGCGGCGAGCGCGGCCAGCGTCTCGCCGGCCAGCAGCGGGGTGTCCCCGCACACGACGACGACGGTGCCCTCGACGGCCCCGCCCAGCTCGTCGAGCGCGACCCGCACCGCGTTCCCGGTGCCCTTCTGCTCGGCCTGGTAGGCGGTGCGCACCTGCGCGTCGGCGCCGCTGAGGTGGGCGGTGACCTGCTCGTGCGCGTGGCCCACGACCACGACGAGGTGCTGGGGGTCCAGCTCGAGGGAGGCGGCGACGACATGACCGACGAGCGAACGCCCGGAGATCTGGTGCAGAACCTTGGGGGTCTTCGACTTCATGCGGGTGCCCTCACCCGCTGCGAGGACGACGACGGCTGCCGGGCGTACGGAGCTCACGGATAGGCCCTTCGGCTTCGGGTGGTGGACATCCGCAGGATACCGGGGGGCGTCGGACCGGACATGGGCGCGGGCCCCGACCGGATTGGTCGGGGCCCGCATGACGGTGCTCCCCCATCAGGATTTGAACCTGAACAGACGGTACCAAAAACCGCAGTGCTGCCTGATTACACCATGGGGGATTAAATCCGGCTGAATCGGACATTGCGTCAGCTCGCCGGATCGGCACCCAACACTATGCCGTACCAAGCGCCTTCGACGCGACGATAAAGCTCGGCGCTCTTGGTCACGTAGACGACGAGGCAACCGTGATAGGAGGCGCCGGTGTTCTTGCGGTTGGTCTTCGGCTGGTGCTTACGCACGACGTGCTGTTCAGGTCACCCGAAAATGGGATGCGGCCGCCCGTACGCTGGATGCCATGACCGCAACGGGGGAAGACCGGGAAGCGGCGGGTCCGACCACCCGTGGCTACTGGTGGTGGGAACGGCGACGGAGTGTCGCGCTGGATGCGGGGCTCGCGCTCGCTTCGGCGGTGGAGTGCGGGTTCGAGGGGGTGGCCTTCGCGGGGGACACCGGGCTTCCGGTGGCCTTCGGAGTGGTGTTCGGGGTGGTCGCCGGGACCGTGCTGCTGGTGCGGCGCCGGTGGCCGATCGCCGTCGTGCTGGTCTCGATCGCGACGACGCCCGCCGAGATGGGCTTCCTGATGGGGCTCGTCGGCCTGTACACGCTGGCCGCGTCCGAGGTCCCCCGGCGGATCACCGCGGTGCTGATGAGCATGTCCCTGGTGGGGACGTTCATCGTGACGTACGTACGGCTGCGCCAGGGCGTCGACGAGAACGCCGACTTCGGGCCCGGCGACTGGTACGTGCCCATGCTGTCCCTCTTCATGGCCGTCGGGCTGACCGCCCCGCCCGTGCTGTTCGGCTTGTACATAGGGGCCCGGCGCCGGCTGATGGAGAGCCTGCGGGAGCGCGCGGACTCGCTGGAGCGGGAGCTGTCCCTGCTCGCGGACCGGGCCGAGGAGCGGGCCGAGTGGGCCCGTACGGAGGAGCGGACCCGGATCGCCCGCGAGATGCACGACGTGGTCGCCCACCGGGTGAGCCTGATGGTCGTGCACGCGGCGGCGCTCCAGGCCGTGGCGCCCAAGGACCCCGCGAAGGCCGTGCGCAACGCGGCCCTGGTCGGCGACATGGGCCGCCAGGCGCTCACCGAGCTGCGCGAGATGCTGGGCGTCCTGCGGGCCGGCGAGCCGGCGCGGGCTCCGGCGGACCGGGTGCCGCTGGCCTCCGTGGGCCGGGCGGCGCAGGCCGCGGCGGAGGACGGGCCGCGGCTGGACGAGGTGGAGGCGCTGGTCGGCCAGTCGCGGGCGGCGGGCATGACCGTGGAGCTGTCGGTCGAGGGGGCCGCCCGCGCGTACGCGCCCGAGGTCGAGCAGACGGCGTACCGGGTGGTGCAGGAGGCGCTGACCAACGTCCACAAGCACGCGGCGGGCGCGAGGACGTGGGTGCGGCTGGCGCACCGGGGCGCCGAGGTCGCCATGCAGGTGGAGAACGGCCCGACGGACGCGGCGACGGCCGACGCGGGGCTGCCGAGCGGTGGCAACGGCCTGGTCGGCATGCGTGAACGCGTCCTCGCCCTGGGCGGCGTCTTCGTCTCGGGCCCCACGGACGCGGGCGGCTTCCGGGTCTCGGCGGTCCTGCCGGACGAGGGCGGCGCCTGAGCCCACGGGGCGTTTCGAGCCCGCCCGGCGTCTGAGGACGGACCGTGGCGGTGGTGACCGCCCGCCCGGCGTGAAGCGACGCGCCGGAGACCCGGCTCAGCCCGAGACGAGCCGCTCCGGCTGCAACCCCGTCACCAGCGTCGCGAGCGCCGTGTCGATGTCCTGGCCGAGGTACCAGTCCCCGGTGTGGTCGATGGAGTACACCCGTCCGGCCAGGTCGATCGCGAGGACGGCCTGCCCGTCCCCCTCCTCGCCGAGCGGCGCGACCTCGGTCGCCAGCGCGCGGCCGAGGTCGCCCAGGGTGCGGGCCAGGTGCAGCCCGCTCAGCGGGTCGATGCGGACGGCCGGGGGTGCGATCTGGCGGCCCGGTGCCGTGGCGGTGATCCGGAGGCCGCCGAACTCGGCCCACGCCTCGACCGCGGCCGGGAAGACGGCGTGCTGGTGCCCGGCGGGTGAGGCGTGCGCGCGCAGGGCGTCGGCCCACTCCTCGGCCTGGCGGATGTCCCAGCGGCCGGGTGCCCAGCCGGCGGCGCGCAGGGCGGCGTCGACGGCGACGGGGAAGCGGGTGGCGGACTGGCGGTCGGGGCCGGTCTGGCGGGGCAGGTCGGTGCGGTCGTGCATGGGCGCGGTCAGCTCTTCTCTGCGGTGGTGGCCGCGCCGGTCGCGGTGAGGTCGACCGGGCGTACGCCGAAGTGGGCGAGCATGACGGCGCAGGAGCGGCAGGGCGCCGCGTAGCTGCCGTGCAGCGGGTCGCCGTCCTCGCGGATGCGGCGGGCGGTGAGCCGGGCGTGCTTGAGGGCGCGGCGGGCCTCGCCGTTGGTGAGGGGCTTGCGCTGGGCGCGCTTGGAGCGCCCGGCCTCGGCGGCGGTGAGGTGCCGGGAGAGGAGTATGGCCTCGGGGCAGCGGCCGGTGAACCGTTCGCGCTGGCCGCTGGGAAGGGTGTCCAGGAAGTCCTGGACGAGGTGGTGCAGGACCGGCGGCTGGTCGCCCTTGCCCGCGGTGCAGGTGAGTGTCTCGCCGCGTACGGACAGGGCGGCGGCGACGGCGGGCAGGATGCCGTCGCGGCGCTGGCCGAGCCGGGGCGCGGGGCCCTTGTCGGTGCTGCTCCAGCTGAGCCGGGGGTCCCCGGTCGTGACGGTCTGTGCAGAGTGTGCGGTGTGCATGGTGCTGTGTCCCTCCCGTGCCCGCAGCGGCTGCTGCCTTCTGTGCACGCCCCCGTGTTTGCGGGTGACAGCCTGCCAAATGTGTCGGGTCCTGTGAAAGCTGGGTCGGTGAAACGTGTCTGCGTGTCGCGGATCGGTGGCGCTGCCGTCGCTTGTCCGTCACGTGGTTGTGACGTTTGGTGACGGTTGTGGCCAGGGGGCGTCTTGTCTGCCAGGTGCCGCGGACCCGGCCCTGATCGGCGAGGCGCCCCCTAGGGACGGCGGGGCCGGTTCCCGTACGGGTGACACCGCTTAGGCTGTGCCTGGACCGCCTCCTGGGCAGGTCGGTCCTCATCAGCCAGACGCAGCAGGGGGCAACCGCCATGACGACAGGTCGGCTCGGGCAGCAAGCCGCGCCACCGAACGCGGCCTACGCCGGGCAGCTCGTGCACTTCCCGGACCCGGTCCGGGCGTCCCGCCACCCCAGAGGGGTGCGGATGGACGAGAACGGCTGTCCGGACTTCTCGCCGTACGCGCGTGCCGCCGCGGAGATCGCGGAGCCCCCGCAGGGTTTCGGGGTGGACGAGCTGCGGCTCACGGACTACGTGTCCGCGAACGCCGCGCTGGCCGAGGCCGGGCACGAGCTGTGGGACACGATCCCGCCGGTGGCGACGCCGCACGGCTGGACCTGGCACCACGTGCCGGGCGGCCGTCGGATGGAGCTGGTCCCGGTCGAGGTGAAGGCGCTGCTGCGGCACCACGGCGGACTGGCGTCCACGGAGGTGGACCAGGACAAGCGGGGGACGCGCCCGCTCCAGGAGACGCGCCCCGCGCACTTCCGGCTGCCCAAGGGGGCCGTGGCGGTGAGCGAGCAGCAGATCCTGGGGGTCGAGGAGGACCTCGGTTACCGGCTGCCGGGGGCGTACCGCTCGTTCCTGAAGGCGGCGGGCGGTTCGGCCCCGGTGGGCACGGCGCTCGACGCGGAGCTGGGTCTGCTGATCGACCAGCCGTTCTTCACGGTGCGCGAGGAGGCCGCCGTGAACGACCTGGTGTACGTCAACAAGTGCCTGCGTGACCATCTGACGAAGGACTACCTCGGCGTCGCGTTCGTGCAGGGCGGTCTGCTCGCGGTGAAGGTGCGCGGCGAGCGCCTGGGTTCGGTGTGGTTCTGCGCGTACGACGATGCCCGGGACCGTGACGGCTGGACGGTGCAGGAGCGGGTGGACCGGCTGCTGCTGCCGTGCGGTGAGGACTTCGACGCGTTCCTGCAGCGGCTGGCGGGCAATCCGCCGGAGCTGGAGACGGTGGCGAACCTGATGGTGGACGGCGGCTTCGCGCAGGCCGTCCCGGTGGAGGGGTGAGCGCGATGGTGACCTTCGCTCAGGCGCAGGAGCGCGCGGACGAGTGGGTGAACGGCGATGTTCCGGCGTATCAGCATCGCGAGGTGCGCGTACGGGAATTCGAACTCGGATTCGTGGTGTGGGCCGAGGACCGTGCGGACGGACCGGTCTCCGACGGTGGCCGGCAGCGGCTGGTGATCGCGCGGGACAGCGGTGAGGCGACGCTGTGGCCCGGGCTGCCGGTCGGTGAGGTGATCCGGCGGTACGAGGAGGAGTACGGCTCGCAGGAGGCGGAGCCGGCCGCCCCGGCGCCGCCGCCCGAGCGGGTGGACCTGAATCAGACGTCGTTCCTGCTGAGTCCGCCCGAGTGGCTTCAGGAGGCGGCGGACAAGCTGGGCATCCCGGACCGGCGTGCGGACCGGGACGACACCCCGCCGCCCGCGCCGCAGGCGCCGTCGTCCTTCCCGCCGCCCGCCCCGATCCCGTCGCCCTCGACGTCCTCGCAGGGCGGTTCGGTGGCGTACGAGCCGACCGCGTCGGACGGTGTTCCGGCGTCGTCGCTCCAGCCTCCCGTCGGGGCCACGCCGTGGGCGGGGACCGATGTGAACGCGGACTCGGAGGACGTGGAGGTGGCGCTTCCGGCGACGGTGTTCGCGCCGCCGCTGTCGGGTGCCGACGACGAGGAGGAGCTGCCCCCGGTCGTCCCGGCGGACGCGCCGACTGCGCTGATGTCGGGCGGCAGCGCGCTGCCGAAGACCGCGATCGCGCCGAGCCTGGGCGGCGAGCGCCCGCAGGCGGGTCCGCCGGTTCCGGGTCCGCCCGTGCCGGGGACCGCGGTGCCGGGTCCGCCGGTCCCCGGGACGAGCGTGCCGGGTCCGCCCGTGCCCGGACA
>NZ_JAAGNI010000298.1 GCF_010550605.1 Streptomyces sp. SID9727 | reverse complement strand
CGGCGGACGGCTGCACGCCGCGGGCGGCGGCGCACGCGGTGGCCGCCGGCCGGCTGCCGGTGATGGCCGAGCGGTTCGGCTGGTACCGCTGACCGGTGCCGCCGGCCCGTGCCCGTACGCCCGGCCTCCCCCCGCGCCCGGCATTGGTTAGGGTGACCGCGTGGCAAGAGTGCGGTTGGGAGTGGCCGAGCGGCGCGAGGAGTTGCTGCGTGCCGCCGTCGAACAGATCGAGGTGCGCGGTGTCGCGGCCGTGCGCATCGCCGATGTGGCGTCCGTGCTCGGGGTGAGCAACGCACTCGTGCTGTATCACTTCTCCACCAAGGAGAAGCTGGTGGCGGCCGCCTTCGCACACGCCGCCGAGAGCGATCTCGCCCATCTGCGCCGGCTGTTGAGCCGTCGCACGACCGCCGTGCGCAGACTGCGCGCGGCCGTCCGCTGGTACGCGCCGACGGGTCAGGCCAAGGGCTGGCGGCTGTGGATCGAGGGCTGGGCGGCCTCCCTCCGCGACCCGGCGCTGCGCAATGTGGCCGGAGATCTCGACCAGCAGTGGAAGGCCGAGCTGGCCGAGGTCATCGAGGAGGGCGCGGCGGCGGGCGAGTTCCACTGCGACGACCCGATGTCCGTGGCGTGGCGGCTGACCGCCCTGCTGGACGGACTGGCCGTGCAGATGACCTCGTACAACGGTCCGCTGTCCCGGGCCACGATGCTGGAGTGGACCGAGCAGGCGCTCGCCAGTGAACTGGGCATCGACCACGAGACCCTGACGGCCTGACCGTCCACTCCCGCCCCGGCCCTGATCAGGTGGCGTGGTGCGCGGCCAGGAACTCCGGCAACGTCTCCTCGGTGAGCGGGTAGTAGTCGGACAGCCGGGCCCCCTCGTCGAGGCGCCGCCGCGCGAACTCCTCCCGGTCCTGGTGCCGCAGCGCGTCCTCGGCCAACGGCACCGCGCTCTGCTGCGGTACCACGACGGCCCCGTCCTCGTCGGCCACGATCAGGTCACCGGGGGCCACCAGGACGCCGCCGACACCCACGGGGACGTTGAACGCGGACGGAAAGAGCTCGGTCTGCGAGGCGTAGTGCGGGGTGACCCCCGTGCACCAGATGGGGACGCCGAGCGCGCGCACCCGGGCGGCGTCCCGGATGCGTCCGTCCACGACGATGCCCGCTCCGCCCTTCAGCTTGAAGTAACGCACCAGCATGTCGCCCAGGCAGCCGGTGTAGTGGCTGCCCTGGGCCGACACGACGAGAACGTCGCCGGGGCGGATCGATTCGAGCACCTTCCACAGTGCCGTCTCCCGCTCGGCGTCCTCCTGCTCCGCGCCGTTGAAGACGTCCTCGCGCCGCGGCAGGAACTGGAGGGTGACGGCACCTCCGGTGATCTGCACGTCGGGCTCGCGGTGCAGCGGCACCGGGCCGTCGATGAAGGTCCGGGTGATACCCATCTGGTGCAGCTTCGCGCAGGCCGTGGCCGCGCCGACCCCGCCGAGGGCCTCGACCATGCGTGCGGTGGGCCGTACATACCGCGCGGTGTGGACCGGTGCCCGCATGGACGCGTATGTCCGGGCCTCCTCCGTCGACGGTGCTCCGTGATCCCCGGTCGGATTCATACTCTTGCCTCCGTACACAGCGCCAGTGACATCATCGCCTATCGATGGTAGATAACAGTTAATCGATTAGTGCTGTCAATGTGTCACGGGAGCCCTTTCATGGCCGCCACGTCAGCCGACTGGTTCGAAGCCGACCGCTTCGGACTCTTTGTCCACTTCGGTCTCTACAGCCTCGCGGCACGTCACGAGTGGGTGCGCAGCCGTGAGTTGATGAGCCAGGAGCAGTACGACCGCTATCTGGAACGCTTCGACCCGGACCTCTTCGACGCACGGAAGCTCGCCCGCGCCGCCAAGGAGGCGGGCATGCGGTACGCGGTGCTCACCGCCAAACACCATGACGGATTCTGCCTCTTCGGGTCGGAGTTGACCGACTACACCTCGGTACGGGCGAACGGACGCGATCTGGTGCGGGAGTTCGTGACGGCGATGCGGGAGGAGGGGCTGCGCGTGGGGCTGTACTACTCCCTGCTGGACTGGCACCACCCCGGCTTCAGCATCGACGAGCACCATCCGCTGCGCGGCACCGAGGCCGCGGGCCGGCCGGCGGACATGCATGCCTATCGCGCGTATCTCCACGGGCAGGTGCGGGAGTTGCTGACCGGATACGGACAGATCGACCTGCTGTTCTTCGACTTCACGTACCCCTCGAAGACCGCCGAGGACTGGGGCGCGCGGGAGCTGATGAGCACGGTGCGCGCGTTGCAGCCGGGCATTCTGGTCAACGACCGGCTCGGGATACCCGGCGACTACGTGACCCCGGAGCAGTACCAGCCCGAGCGGCCGTTGGAGCGGAACGGCGTGCCGGTGCGGTGGGAGGCGTGCCACACGCTGAACGGTTCGTGGGGCTACGACCGCGACAACCACGACTACAAGGACCCGGCGCTGCTGGTGCGGATGCTGGTGCAGTCGGTGGCCTGCGGCGGAAACCTCCTCCTCAACGTCGGTCCCACCGGCCGGGGCGCCCTCGACCCGCGCGCCCGGGAGACCCTGGCGGCGATCGGCTCCTGGACGGGACCGCACGCGCGCTCCGTACACGGCGCGGGCCCGAGCGGTCTCACCGCGCCGGCGAACGCCCTGTACACCCGGCGTGGCCGTCACCTGTATCTGCATCTGCTCGCCTGGCCCCTCAAGCACGTCCATCTGCCGGGACTGGCGGGCCGGGTCCGGTACGCGCAGTTCCTGCACGACGGTTCCGAGATCGGTTTCCACGAGGTGGACGGCACCGGGCACGAGCACACCAACATGACCCCGCCCGGCGAGCCGGCGGGCACCCTGACGCTGACCCTGCCGACGGCCCGGCCCGACGTCCTGCTCCCGGTGATCGAGCTGGAACTGGAGGAGGACCCCGACGCCTCCGAGACGGGCGAGGTGTAGGCACGTGACGACAGGGACCCTGGGGGCGTCGTTCGGACCGGCGCTCGGCCCCGGGCTGACACGGCTGCTGAGCGATCCGGCGGGCCGGATCGGCGTACCGGACGTGACCCACCGGAAGGTGTGGGACGCGGTGCCGCGCCGCGTCCGCGAGCGGCTGGCCGCCGATGCGCGGGACGAGCTGGCGCGCCCGGAGCCGCGACTGACGGCGGGGGCCTGGGCGCGGGCGGCACGCGACGGGGACCGGGGCGCCTACGAGGACCGTGCCTGGGAGCTTCAGGAGCGGGTCTCCCGGCTGGTCCTGGCAGCCGTGCTGAGCGGCGAGGCGGCCGACGCGACCGCCGCCGGCGAGGTGTGCCCGCACCTGGACGCGGCGGTGGACGGCCTCGTGCGGTTCGCGGAGGCGAGCACCTGGTGCTGGGCCCCGCACGACCGGTTCACAGCGGCGCGCGGCGAGGTGGTGCCCGATGCGGACGAACCCTACCTGGATCTGGGGGCCGCCGAGGTGGCGGCGCTGTTCGCCTGGGCCGACCACGCGCTGGGGCCGCATCTGGACCGCCGGGCACCCGGGCTCCGGCGGCGGCTGAGGCGGGAGGTGGACCGGCGCGTCCTCACCCCCTTCGAAGAGGTGCGGGACTGGCGGTGGATCGGTGCCGACGGGAACGCCAACAACTGGAACCCGTGGATCCACAGTGCAGTGCTGGCGTGCGCCCTGCTGCTGTGCGAGGACGAGGCACGGCGGGCCCGGCTGGTGCGCCTCGTGGTCGCGGGGCTCGACCACTACATGGCCGCTCTCCCGGACGACGGGGGTGTGGACGAGGGCATCGCCTACTGGTGGGCGGGAGCCTGCCGGGTCCTGGAGGTCCTCGATCTCCTCGCCGGGGTGGGCGGTCCCGCCCTCGACGCCCGCGGGCTCCCCCTGCTGGGCGAGTTGCTGCGCTATCCGCAGCGGATGCATCTGGGAGGGAGCTGGTACGTGAATGTGGGCGACGCGCCGCCCCGCCTGTCCGGTGACCGGCCCTGGCACGTGCCGTACCGGTGGGGTGAGCGCCTGGGCCTTGCGGAGACCTCGGCGCACGCGGTGGCGGGGGCGCGGCAGGAGGGCGATCCCGCGCCGCCCCGCGCGGGTCTGGGCCGTGCGCTGACGGCGCTCGCCGACCCGCGCTGGTGCGGCGCGGTGACCGCCGGGGCCGCTCGGGACGAGAGCGCCCCGTGGCTGGCCGGGCAGGTGTGGCTGCCGCGCCTTGAGATTCTGGTGGCGCGTCAGGAAACTGCTTCTGCGCGGGGGTTGACCGTGGCCGTGAAGGCGGGCCACAACGGCGAGCACCACAATCACCTCGACGTCGGTACGTACTGGGTGGCTGCCGACGGCAGGCCCTTGGTCGTGGACGCGGGCCGGCCTCGGTACACGGGCCAGACCTTCGGGCCCGAACGCTATGCGGCGTGGCCCTTCCAGAGCGCCTGGCACAACGTCCCCGAACCGGGTGACACCCAGTCCCCCGGCCGGGAGTTCACCGCCCGCGAGGTGACCGCGAGCGGCGACGGCGGGCGGAGCGGCCTGAGCGCGGAGCTGAGCGGCGCCTATCCGGACGGGCCGTTGAGCGGCTGGAGGCGGTCGGTCTCCCTGGTCCGCGCCACCGGGGAGGCTCCCGCGTACATCGACGTCCGTGACGCCTGGCGGGGACGGGTCCCGTATGTGCGGCTCCGCCACTTGTTGTCCGGCCGGGTCGAGTTGGCGGACGGCCTGGCACGGGTGACGGCCGAGGGCGCGGGGGTCGTCATGCGGTGGGACTCGTCCCTCTGCGACGCCTCGGCCGAACGCCTGGAGCTCGAAGACCCGCTGCTCAGGGACAGCTGGGGAGCTTTCCTGACACGCCTCACGCTGACGGTCCGGGACCCGGGCAGCGCCGGTGAGGTCACCGTGCGCTGGGAGTCGGCCGTGTGAACAACACGTTGCGGCAGCACTCTTGAACATTGAGGGATGCCGGTCATAGCATCAGCAATCGATAGACGATTAACGAATCGCAACGGCATCCGCTTCCCGCATCACCGGGATCACCGGCTGCCAGGCGCTCGCCGGCGCCCGTAGGCCCTCCTGCTCGGCGCGACGCCCGCCACCCCCACCCCCACGGTGCACCCCTTCCGGCCCGCACCCACCGACCCGCAGCAGCTATCGATTATTCACGACAACGCAACGGAGCGTGTCCGATGAAAGCAGTCTGGCGCCGTGTCTGCGCCTTCGCCGCCGCTCCCCTGGTGATGGCTTCGGCCGTCGCCTGCGGCGGCGACACCGCCGACGAGGGCGCGGGTGGCACCACCACCCTCCGCGTCATCGTGAACATCACGCCGAACCTGACGGAGAAGTACTGGCACGACCTCTTCGCCCGGTACGAGCGCACCCATCCCGAGGTGAAGGTCGATCTCGAGCTGACCGGCACCATCTCGGCGAACGCGAAACTGACCCAGGACCTGGCGGCCGGTGATCCCCCGGACGTCGCCCAGCAGATCATCCCCACCGCGGAGACCGAATCCCTCTTCGCCGACCTGTCGGAGCAGCCGTGGACGGCCAAGACGCCGCTGGCCGAGGAGTACGCCCTCGACGGCAAGCGGTACGTGGTGGGCGTCGGTGAGCAGATCCAGTCGCTGGTCTTCTACAACAAGAAGGCCTTCTCCGAGGCCGGGCTCGACGCGACCGGGATCCGGACCATGGACCAGTTCACGGCTGCGATGGGCACGTTGAAGAAGGCCGGGTACGACCCGTTGCAGACGGCCGGACAGTGGGTGACCGGCAGCCAGTTCTCCATGATGGCCGACGCCGGTGTGCTCACCGCCGAGCCGAAGTGGACCGCCCAGCGCATCGCGGGCGAGAACTCCTTCGCGGACAGCGGTTACGTCGCCTACTTCGACCAGTACAAGAAGTGGATCGACGCCGGGTACCTGAAGAAGAGCGCCCTCGGTCTCAACTACGCCGACGGGCAGACGGCCTTCCTCAAGGGAACGTCCGCCATGTACATCATGGGTTCGTACTTCGTGCCCGCAGCGGACCTCGCCAAGAAGAGCGACGAGATCGGTGTGTTCAGCATGCCGACCGACGGCGCCTATCCGTCGGGGCAGTTCGGCAACATCTCGAACCCGTACGTCGTAGTCAACAAGTCGCGCCACAAGGCGGCGGCGACGGACCTGGTCAAGTGGGCGGTGACCGACCCGGAGGCGATCAAGAGCCAGCTCGCCGCCGACGGCAACCTGCGCGCCGGGTTCAGCTACCCGATGTCGAGCCTCGGCACTTCCGTGCAGAAGATCCTCGACAAGGCCCCTTCGGTGATCGTGAAGTCCGGCGCGAACCAGCCCCTCGCCGGATTCAGTGACGAACTGAACAAGCAGGTCCAGTCCCTGTACACGGGCACCTCCCCCGAGGACGCCGCCGACGGATTGGACAAGTGGTGGAACTCGCAGCGCTGAAACAGCCGGGGCGGACCACCGGTGCCGCGCCCCCGCCCGCTCCCCCCTCCCAGGCGGGCCGGCGCCGGGCCCGCCTGCGCGCGGGGGCGGTCTCGCTCGGTCTGATGGGGCCGGCCGTCCTGCTGTACACCGTGCTCACGGTCGTACCGGTAGGAGTAGCGGTCTACCTCAGCCTCACCGACTGGGACGGCTTCTCCTCGGTCTCGTTCATCGGGCTGGAGAACTACCGGCACCTCTTCGACGATCCCAGCTCCTCGCAGTCCTGGTACGTGACGGCGGTCATCGCCGTGACCGGCACCGTGTTCATGGTCGGTCTCGGTCTGGTCTACGCCCTGATCCTCAAGGGCCGTTCCCGGACCAACTCCTTCTTCCGGGCGGTGGGTTACTTCCCGCACGTGATCAGCGCGCTGGTGCTCGGCTATCTGTGGGCGGCCATCCTCGGCACCAACGGCGCCATCAACAACACGCTGGCCAAGTTCGACATCGAGCCGGTCGGCTTCCTGTTCGACGAGAAGATGGCGCTGATCTCCCTGATCGCGGTCATCGTGTGGGCCGGCTTCGGATTCAACGTGGTGCTGTTCGTCGCGGCCTTGCAGACGGTGCCGGCCGAGCTCCTCGAGGCCGCGGCCATCGACGGGGCGACGAAGCGGCAGACGAACCTGCGGATCGTCGTCCCCATGATCGCTCCCGTGGTGACCGTGGCGACCATCCTGAACCTGGTGGGCCTGATCCGTGCCTACGACATCATCGTCAGTCTCACCGGCGGCGGCCCGGCCGGCTCCACACAGACGTTCACGTACCTCATTCTCGCCCGGTCCTTCGAGGGCACGAAGGTCGGTTACGCGACGTCCCAGGCGGTCTTTCTCATGATCGTGTCCGCCGTGCTCGCCCTCGTCGTGACGGCGTTGCGCAACCGCCAAGATCAAGCTGCGACAGGTTAGGAGCCAGTGGTGGTCGTAATGGAGGCAAAGCCCCGCGAGGCCAGGACACGGCCGCCGGCGGCCCCCGACGGGCTGCCGGGCCGCACCGGACAGGGTGAGAGCCGTTCGCCCCTGCGCTGGATCATGCTCGGCGGTCTGCTCGTCGTCATGGTGATACCCGTGTACCTGCTCCTCGTGAACGCGTTCAAGTCGCAGCAGGACATCCTGGACAACCCCTTCGGCGTTCCGTTGAGCAGGCTGACGCTCACGCACCTCTCCGCCGCGGTGACCAGTCCGCAGTTCAACGTCATCGGCGGATACGGCTTCACGCTGTTCCTCGTCGTCATGGTGGACGTGCTGTGCATCGTGCTCGCGGGCCCCGCCGCGTACGCGATCGCCCGCAGTCTGAAGCGGCGCACGCAACTGGTGATGCTGTATTTCCTGGCGGGGACGTTCATCCCGGGCGCCGCCGTGATCATCCCCGTGATCTACGTCCTGCGGGAGATCGGCCTGGCGAACACGGTGACCGGCCTCGTGGCGCACGACGTAGCCTCGACGCTGCCCGTCAGCATCTTCCTGTTCGTCGGCTTCATCCGCACCATCCCCGTGGACATCGACCACGCGGCGACGATCGACGGCGCGGGCAGGTACCGCACGTTCTGGACCATCATCTTCCCGCTCATGCGGCCTGCGGTCGTCACCGTGCTGATCCTCAACTCCATCGGGATCTGGAACGACTTCGTGAGCCCGCAGATCCTGCTCAGCCCGTCGTCCGGGCACTACACGGTGACCACGGCGATCTACGCGGGCATCAGCCAGTACTCGACGGACCTGACGAAGGTGTTCCCCAACCTGCTGCTCGCCATCGCCCCGGTGGTCATCTTCTTCATCTACATGCAGCGCCACATCATCAGCGGCCTCACCGTGGGCGCCGTGAAGGGCTGACCCTGCCCGCCCCCCACTTGAACGACCGAGAAGAGGAGCCTGTCATGCCGAAACCGCCCACTGCGCCGGTGCCGGCGCCGCCTTCCACGCGGGGCGGAGCGCGCGGCTCGCGCCCCGCCGGCCGACCGTGGCAGGTGGCGACCGCGTTCGCGGCCCTGTGCCTGGTCATGACCGGTGCCCATCCGGCCGCGGCCCAGGACGGGCAGACGTACTACGTGGCGACGAACGGCCAGGACACCGCGGCCGGCACCTCGGCCGCCCCGTTCCGCCACATCCAGCGCTGCGCCGAGCTCATGCAGCCGGGCGACACGTGCCTGATCACCTCGGGGACGTACGAGGAGACGGTCGTGCCGGCCCGCTCCGGCACGGCGCAGGCGCCCATCACCTACCGGGCCGCCCCGGGCGCGCAGGTGACGGTGAGCGGTGCCTCGCGGCTGAGCGACTGGGAGCCCGTCACCGCCACGGACGTCACCGCGATCGGACAGAGCGACCCCTACGCACCGGACTCGGACTTCGCCGACGCCGTCGCGGCCGGACACGTCTACGCCACGGACGCGGATCTGGGCGACGACGTGACCACGGTGCAGGTGTTCACCGACAAGGTCATGGACGTCGAGGCCCAGTGGCCCTACCCGGGCACGGACCCCATGGACCCCGTGCTCCAGTACGCGGGCGACGGCAGCGCCGACGCCACGATCGTGGACCCGGCCCAGACCCGCCCGGCGGGCTACTGGACCGGCGCGCGGGCCCTCACCGGATACTGGTACGTCTCCGCCACCGCCGAGGTGACCGGCTCGACGGCCGGCTCAGTGACCCTCGACGCGGCGCCGCCGTGCGTGCACAAGGTGGTGCCGCGCGAGACCCGGTACGCGCTCGCCGGGAAGATCGGCGAACTGGCGCACCCCGGCACGTGGTTCTACGACTCCGCCGCGCACCGCCTGTACGTCTACAGCAACGACGACCCCGGCACCCACACCATCGAGGCGAAGCGCCGCACCCTGGGCTTCGACCTGGCGAACACCAGCCACACCACGGTCGCCGGCGTCGGCCTGTTCGCCACGACGGTCAGGACGGGCGCCACCACGACCGGTGTCACGCTCGACGGCATCAAGGGCACCTACCTGTCGCACTACACGGACATCACCCGGGGTGCGACCGACTGCGGCTCCACCGTGACGCGCGGCGTCGGGGACACCGGCATCATCGTCGACGGCACCGACAACAAGGTCGTCAACAGTGATCTGTCGCTGAGCGCGGGCAACGGCATCGCGCTGCGCGGCCAGAACAACACGGCGACCGACAACGTCATCCACGACGTGGACTACATGGGCACCTACGCGGCGGGCATCGCCGTGCAGGGCAACAGCCAGACGGTGACCCACAACACGATCTCCCGGGTCGGACGCAGCGGGATCAACCTCCAGTGGAACAGCGTCGCCGGCCTCTCCCCGGGCAAGGACGTCATCGCGTACAACGACATCTCGGCCTACGCCCGCCTGAGCCTGGACGTCGCCGCGGTCTACACCTGCTGCGGCGCGGACATGATGGGCACCTCCATCGACCACAACGTGCTGCACGACCCCGCGCCGAAGACGACCTCCTCCACGTTCGGCATCTCCGGTGTCTACGCGGACAACGGCCAGAGCGATCTGGTGATCGCCAACAACGTGGGCTGGGGCAACCGGGAGGGCACGGTGATGCTCAACGGCCTGGGCAGCGGCTCGCACGACAACGGCGTCTACAACAACACGGGCGGCATGACGCTGTTCTACGTGAAGGAGCCCGGCCAGTCGACCGGCACGAAGATCTACAACAACGTGGGGAAGATCGCCGGCATGGACGGCGCCACCGACGGCGGGCTCGTCATGTCGAACAACCTCCCGGCGGAGACCGATCCGCTCTTCGTCGACGCGGCCGGCCATGACTACCGCCTGGCCGCGGGCTCCCCGGCCAGGAACGCGGCGATCGCGCTCCCCGGCATCAACGACGGTTCCACCGACCCGGCCCCGAGCCTGGGCGCCTACCAGTACGGCGCTGCCCGGTGGACGGCGGGCGCGAGGCGCTGACACCGGGCGCGTTGACGCGTCTACCGTCGACGGGTTCACGCGGAACGCCCGGCCGGGTTTCCCCGGCCGGGCGTTCCGCGTGGGTGGCCGCTGTCCGCGGGGTGACCCCGACGCGTCCGCGCCAGGTGCGTCAGTCGCGGGCGGTGGCCTCCTCGCGGGGCTTCTTCGCGGCGCGGGCGTCCGGAACCGGCCCCCGGCCCGCCGCGTGGTCGGCGAACGCGCAGGCCGCCCCCTCGGCGTTCCCGTCACGCAGCAGACCGACCAGGCGGCCGTGCTCGTCGGCCATGGCGGACCAGTCGCCGGCGAACAGCGGGTCGGAAATGGCGCGCAAAGTGCGCAGGCTGGGCTCGATGACCTCCCACATCCGCTCGAGAAACGGATTTCCGGCGGCCTGGCTGACCAGCGTGTGGAACTCGATGTCGGCGTCCCTGAAGGCGCCCATGTCCTTGCCGTCCACGGCTTTGCGCATCCGCTCGACCAGCGCGTCGAGTTCCGCCAGCTGATCCTTCGTGATGTGCTGCGCCGCCAGCTGCGCGGCGAGCCGTTCGAGCGGCTCGCGCACCTGGCGTGCGTATTCCGCGTCCTGTTCCGAGATTTCGACCACGAAGTGCCCCCGGCGCGGCACGTGCATCAGCAGGCCCTCCCGGGCCAGCTGTTTCACGGCCTCCCGGACGGGCGCCTGGCTGACCCCGAGCCGCCGCGCGATCTCGGACTCGACCACACGGTCGCCGGGGGCGAGGTCGCCGTCGACGACGGCCTGCCGCAGCAGCTCGTACACCTGGTCGGAGATCAGGGCCTTGCGGAACCGGTCCTTGTTGGTGGCCAGTGTCGAGACAAATCCCGCCGACGCGTTCGCTGCCATGAATTCCCATTCCTGCGTAGGGGGAGGTCAGTTGGGACACTGTACGCGCTCATCGCCTATCGATGGAATACGCGCGCCTTTCCCCACTGCTTCCCCAGCCATTCCAGTTTGACGACTTCATGGGCGGGGCCGCCGCCCTCATGATCATTGAACGGGTACGCCCGTATCTCTTTGTCGGCCTGATCCACATTCCGCAGCGCACCGTAATGGTTGAACGCGGCGTACACGGTGGAGGGCGGGCAGATATGGTCCATGAGCCCCACGGAGAACAGCGTAGGGGCGTCCGCCCGTCGCGCGAGGCTCACCGCATCGAAATAGGCCAGAGTACGGCCGACGGTCGCCGCGTGCTCGCGGTGCGACTTCACGAACCGGGCGACCTCGACGTACGGCGGCATGTCGGTGATCGTCGTGGCGCGCCCGAAGTGGCACAGGAACGGCACGTCGGGCATGGCGGCGACCAGGCCGGGGACGAGTCCCGCCGCCGCGAGCGCGATGCCGCCGCCCTGGCTGGTGCCGGTGACCACGACGCGGTCGGGGTCGACCTCCGGGTGGCTGCGGGCCGCCGCGACGGCCCGTACGGCGTCGGTGTACAGACGCCGGTAGAAGTAGCGGCGCGGATCGAGCACACCCCGGGTGAGGAAGCCCGGTGCGGCGATGTCCCCGGACGCCGCGTCCGGGTCGGGCGTCTCGGCGCCCTGGCCGCGCGTGTCCATGATGAAGTGCGCGTACCCGGCGTCCGCCCACAGCCGCTTCTCGTGCGGGGCACCCCGGCCGCTGTTGTAGCCGAGGTACTCCACGACGGCGGGCAGCGGCCCGGTACGGGTCACCGGCAGTTGCAGCCAGCCGCGGACGGGGTGTCCGCCGTACCCGGCGAAGGTGACGTCGAACGTCTCGATGGTGGCCAGACCGTTGTGCACGGGGGTCCACGTGACGGCGAGGTCGTACGGGTCCTGCTCGGCGAGTGTCTCCTCCCAGAACGCGTCGAAGTCCGCGGGTTCGGGAAGGTCGGGGCGGTACTTCTCCAGCTCGTCGAGGGGCAGGTCGAAGAGAGCCATGTCGAAAACTCCGCGTCGGTCGGGCCGGCGGGCCGGCTGCGGGCCACTCTGATCGCCTATCGATCATCGAGAGAATCGAATCAGGGTGCCGTAAAGGCTGTCAACCGCGCAGCCGGTACACACGCCGTGCGGTGTCCTGCACGAGGTGACGGGTCTGGGCGGGGGTCAGACGGCCGAGGCCCGTGCGTGACGCGGCAAGCGAGTCGGCGCGGGTGCCGCGCGTCAGACAGATGGGCCAGTCGGATGCCAGCAGGCAGCGTTCCGGACCGATGGTGTCGACCACATGCCCGACCAGACGGGCCAGTTGATGACCGGGAACCCCGTGCTGCTGGGTGAGCAGGCCGGAGATCTTCACCACGACGTTGCCGGCTTCCGCGGCTCGTTCGAGATCGGCGCACCACTCCCGCGGTTCACCGGTGGCGAGTCGCGGCGGGTTTCCCAAGTGGTCCACGACCACGTTCAGGTCGGGGTGCCGTTCGGCCACCTCGGCGGCTGTGCGCAACGCCCGCTGATGAAGGTTGAGTTCGAGGGCGAGGCCGGTCTCGGCCAGCACCGGGACCAGATTTCGGGCGGACTCGGGGGTGGCCGCCCAGTCCCGGCCGCCGATGCGCATGGCGTTGGGCCGGGTGTCGCCGCATTCGTCCAGGAGGGCACGGAGCGCACCGGGCCCGGAGCCGCCGTGGACATGGAGGTTGCCCACGTAGCCGGCGATCAGATCGGGTCGTCTGATGCGCAGTTGACGCAGGGCGTGCGTCTCTCCGGCATCGCCGCGGGACGCCTCCACGAGGATCGCACCGGTCAGGCCGAGTCCTGCCCCGGACTCCTCCAGATCGCCTTCGGTGTAGGCGCGGTGCAGGGGCGTTCCGGGGCGGATCCACGGGAACCCCTGGGCCGGGTCCCACACATGGACGTGGCAGTCGATCACGATCGTCCTCCTCGCATCGGCGGTGTCCGGCGTCTTGACACCTCGGCCGCGTGCCGGTGAGTCTAGCCATCGGCTATCGATGGGCGATTATCTGATCCCGATGGTCCTGAAGTCGTTTCGAGGGCGGGAGTCATGGATGCGCGGGGTCGACAGATCGAGCGGATTGCCGTCGGCGCACGGGCCGGTGCTGCACGCGGTCCGGCCGGTGGCCGAGGTTCCCCGGTGGGCACTGCTCGAAAGGGAGTTGTTCGCCGCGCTGGACAAGGCGTGGCGGCTGTTCTCCGACCGCTACACCGAGAGTGACGGGCGGCTCGTCTTCCGGGACCGGCTCGGGGTCGGGCTCGACGGCCGGGACGGGGTCGACGACTTCTACGAGCCGTTCTTCAACTGGCCGACCCTGTATCTCCTCGGCGGCAGCGCCGACCTGCTGCCGGCGGCACGCCGTCACTGGCGCGGAGTGACGGCTCAGCTCACCGAGATGGGCATGCTGGTCGACGGATACGAGCGCGGCTACGACTGGTTCCACCAGGGCGAGGGGATGCTGCTCTTCTACGGCCTGTGCCTGGCCGACCCGGGTGATCCCGAACTGCGCTCGCTGGCCACGCGGTTCGCCGACCTGTACCTCCCGGACGGACCGAACTTCGACCCCGCCCATCGCATCGTGCGCGCCCCGCACAACGGCGCCGCCGGCCCGCGCTGGGGCTTCGCGGACGAGGACGCGTACTTCCCCTGGAGCCTGGCGCTCCGTCCGTACGGCCTGCCGCTGGACGGCATCGAGGGCGTCACGCACTTCGACGACTTGGCCTCCGACCCGGAACGGGCGCGCGCGTACGGCCGGGCGATGTGGGAGCGGATGGGGCGCGGCGACACTCTGGTGAACCTGGCCGCCACCGGGCTGGCCGCCAACGCGTCACTGCTCACCGGGGACAGCCGCTATGCCGACTGGGTCGCCGCGTACACCGGCGCCTGGCAGGAGAGGCTGACCGGGCGTGACGTGCTGCCGGACAACGTGGCCCTCGACGGAACCGTCGGCGGCCATCTGGAGGGACGCTGGTACGGCGGGCACTATGGCTGGTCCTGGCCGCACGGCCTGTCCTCGGTTGCCTCCGGTGCGCTCGTCGGCGCCACCAACGCGGCGTTCCTGACCGGTGAACGCGGCTATCTGGACCTGGCCCGCAACCCGCTGGACGCGGTACTCCGGCAGGCCGAGCAGCGCCGGCCGGAGGAGCGGGGGACACTGGGTGAGCGCTGGGAGCCGCATCTACGGGCCATGACCGCCGAGCGGACCCTGATGGTGCCGCAGCGGCACAACGACTCCGGCTGGTTCGACTACACCGTCATGCCCACCCAGCTCCCCATGGCTCTCTGGCACTTCAGCCGCGAGGAGTCCGACCGGGAACGTCTGGAGCTGCTGCGGGCAGGGGCCGGCTGGGACTGGTCGGCCGTGCACACGCAGCGCATCAAGGACGAGGCGGGACACGAGGAGCCGTGGTACGAATTCCTCCAGGGCCGGAATCCGGGCTTCCCCGAGCAGATGCTGCTCTCCGCCCTGGAGTCCAGCGCGGAGCGGGTCGCGGCGATCGAGAACGATCCGCTGGACCCGGCCATCGGCCCCGACGCGCTGGGCATCCACCACTGGCAGCACCTCAACCCGGTGGTCACCGAGGCCCTGCTCCAGCTGACGACCGGCTCACCGCAGATCCTCTACAACGGCGGCCTCACACACCTGCACCTGCGCTACCACGACGCTGTGGAGCGTCGCCCGGGGCTGCCGTCGGACACCGCCGCCCTGGTCACGGACATCCGGCCCGGGAACACGGTGGTCGAACTGGTGAACTCGGGCGCGTCGGCGCGGTCGGTGCTGGTGCAGGCCGGCGCGTTCGCCGAGCACCTGATCAGAACTGCGGCCGTGGACGAGGCGGCCCCGGTTCCGGTCGACGGGCCGTACTGCCGCGTCCGACTCCCGGCCGCGACCCGCGTCCGGCTGACCCTGACGATGTCCCTGCGCGGCGCCCGTGCGGCCTGCGCGTCCCCCTGGGAGACGGTGTGAGTGACACGGACAGCGTGACCGGAACGTTCTTCACGGGAGAGCGGGCGGCGACCCGGCTGCCCTTCGGGCTGCCCCGGCTCGGTATCGGCACCGCACCGCTCGGCGGCCTGTTCACTGAAGTGAGCGAGGACGAGGCGGCACGGACGCTGCGCGCGGCCGGCGACGCCGGGATCCGCTACTTCGACACCGCGCCCCGCTACGGACACGGCCTCGCGGAGGCACGGCTCGGCCGGCTCCTCGGACCCGCCGGGGTGAGCGAGCCGCTGATCTCGACGAAGACCGGATGGCTCCTGCGGCCCCGGCCCGACGGGTCCCCGGGCGAGGTCGTCCCCGACTGGTCGGAGCGCGGCATCCGTGCCTCCGTGGAGTCGAGCCTGGCCCGGCTCGGCCGCTCCCACATCGACATCCTCTATCTGCACGACCCGGACGACTTCCCCGACGAGGTGCGTCGCACCGCGTATCCGGCGGTACGACGGCTGCGCGAGGAGGGGCTGGTGCGGGCCATTGGCTTCGGCATGAACCACAGCGCCCCGATGGCCGCCCATGTCGCGGAGTTCGAGACCGACGTGGTGCTGATCGCGGGCCGGTTCACCCTCCTCGACCACGAGGCGCTGGACGCGCTCCTGCCGCTGTGCGCGAGGACCGGCACCGCGGTGGTCGTGGGCGGAGTCTTCAACACGGGGCTGCTCGCCGACCCCTCCCCCAGTGCCATGTTCAACTACCGGCCGGTGCCCGGTCGGGCCCTCGCGCGGGCGCGCCGCTGCCACGAGCTGTGTGCCGCCCACGGTGTGCCGCTGACGGCGGCCGCCGTGCAGTTCCCGGCCCTCCACCCGGCGGTCACCTCGGTGGTCCTCGGCTGCCGCTCCGCCGCCGAGGTCACGGCCAACGCGGCCGCGGCGCGCTTCCCCGTACCCGGCGAGCTGTGGCGGAGTCTGGCCGACGAGGGCTTCGTCCCGCGCGAGCTGGTCCCGTAGCGTCCGGCGCACCGCGCCGAGCGGCGGATCCGGTGCGAGCGGGCCGCCGGGCGCGGTCAGGTCTGCTGAATGGGCTCGTACACGTCGGACTGGAGCCCGAAGGTCCAGGCGACGCCCTCCCTGGCCGTCCTGGTCCTGGGCGGCACCCGGAGCCAGTACGTGCGGTGGGTGCCGTCCGGCTCGGGCGTCGAGTTGACCACCTCGACCATGACGACGTCCTCGTCACCGGCCAGCGCGATCCGCCAGAGGATGCCCGTCTCGTCGCGGTGGACCGGTTCGGCGCCCGACTCGGTGAGGTAGCGGTCGTAACCGTAGTACTCCAGCATCACGCGGCGCAGTTCCGCGTTCTCCTCGGTCCGGATGCGCTCCGGGGTCAGCGCGGCCAGCCCGTCCAGGAACTCCGAGGGCACGGGCATGCCGCGCCAGGCGTACAGGGCGAAGCCGTCCGGGTAGGAGAGCGCCGGTCCGTCGCCCCGGTCGAGGCGGCCCGCCTCGTCGCGGTGCAGGGCCTCCGGACGCTCGCAGATCACCACGACCCGTTCGTAGGGCCACCACCAGCCCGCGTTCCGCGCCACCGCCGCCAGTCCGTCGAGCCGGTCGCCCCGGCCGTCGAACGCGGCGAGCCACGCCGCGTCGTGCTGCCCGAGGACCGCGTCGAGCAGGACAAGACGCACCCGCGACCCGGCCTCCGCGTCCTCACCGGCGAGGTCGGCGACCACCCCGGCCCGTATCCGCTCGGCGAGGGCCGCCGTGCTCTCCCAGAGCTGGGCACCGGTGGCCGACCACAGAGCGGACCAGCCGGCCGGGCCCAACGCGTCGTACACCCGGCGACGTTCGTCCGCCCACGGGCGGGTGCGCACCTCATCGCGCACGGAGCGTCCCGGGCCGGTCAGCTTTCCGACGGCCGCCACGGCCTCCCTGGGCGAGCGGGCCCAGACGAACTCCTCCGGCTCGGCGAGCCCCGCGACGCGGTAGGCGAGCCGCACCCCGTCCTCGGCGGCCGCCCGGTCCGCCGCGCCCGTCGCCGCCGCCACGGCCCGCCAAGAGTCCACGTACTGCATCGGTTTCCCCGTCCCCTGCTTCCGCTGTTCCGCTGTTCCGCTGTTCCGCTGTTCCGCTGTTCCGCTGTTCCGCTGTTCCGCTGTGATTCTGCGATCCCGCAACCGTGCGGTCCCGCTGCCGTGCCCGTCCCGCCGCCGCTCAGTCGGCGACGATGCGGACCGCCCCCGGCGCGTACTCCCGCTGGCGCACCACGCGGAACCAGCCCTGGGGCAGCGGGATCGTCGCGTGCTCCTCGTGGACCACGCGCCCGCCCTCGGGAAGGTGGAGCAGCATCGGGCCGAAGACCCCGCCCTCCCGGATCAGCCGGCCGGGCCCCGGAACGGCGTGCGCGTGTCCGGTCACCTCGCCGAGCGCGAGCACCAGCCGGCCCCGCGCGTCGCGCAGTTCGCCCGCCGCCTCCAGGAGGTGCGCGGGCACCGCCGACTCCTCCAGTGGCACGATCAGTACATCGCCCTGCCGGTACACGGACCTCTCCCCTCCGTAGCGGCACCCGGTGTGCCGGCCACGACGAAAAAGCTACGGCGGGGGTCTGACAATCGGCCGTCGAGCCGCCCGGGCGGGGGCGGTCGCCGCGTTGTCAGTGGTCCTTGATAGACCTTGCGGACATCAATCCGCCGCCGTCATCAGGAGCTCAGGGCATGTCCGTGGACCACCTGCACGAGTTGCTCGGCCTTCCGGCCGTCGATTTCCAGTCCGGCACGGCCGGCGGCCCCCGGCCCGCCGCCGACGCCGCCGCCTGGCGGGTGTCGATCGACGCCTACGAGGACGAGGGCACCTGGGAGGAGGAGTTCGACGCCTTCCTGGCGGAGGTCGATCCGGCGGGCGTGCGGGCCCTGATCATCGGACAGTGGGGCGAGTCGTACGAGGAGAAGTCCTCGTATCCGATCGGTCTCGTCATCGCGGCCGCGGACCGGCTGACATCGCTGGAGGCGGTGTTCGTCGGGGATCTGACGATGGAGGAGGCGGAGATCTCCTGGATCGAGCAGAGCGATGTCACGGCGCTGCTCGACGCCTTCCCCGCGCTGGTGGAGCTGGGTGTGCGCGGCGGCTCCGAGCTGGTGTTCCCGGCCGCGAAGCACGAGCGGCTCCGGTCGCTGACCATCGAGACGGGCGGGCTGCCGCGCGAGGTGGTGCGCGGTGTCCTGGAGAGCGAACTGCCCGCGCTGGAGCGGCTGGACCTGTGGCTCGGTGTCTCGGCCTACGGCGGTGACGCGAACGTGTCGGACCTGGCCCCGCTGCTCGCCGGGACGCGCTTCCCCGCCCTGCACCACCTCGGCCTGCGCAACAGCGAGATCCAGAACGAGATCGCGGCGGCCGTCGCCTCGGCCCCGCTGGTGGCCCGGCTGCGCACCCTGGACCTGTCCTGCGGCACGCTCGGCGACGAGGGGGCGGCCGCGCTGCTGGAGGGTCAGCCGCTGACCCATCTCGAGGCGCTGGACCTGCACCACCACTTCCTCACCGAGGCGATGGAGCAGCGCGTCACGGAGGCGCTGGCGCCGCACGGGGTGCGGGTGGACCTCTCGGAGCGCTGCGAGCCGTGGGACAACCGGGGCCCGGCGGGCCGGTACGTGACGGTGTCGGAGTGACGGCGCGATGATCGACATCGATCACCCCTGCTCCTTCCATCACCTGCCCGTGTTCACCCTGCCGGAGCCGGGCGACGACCGACCGCTGCCGGCGGCGGACGCCACGGCCTGGCGGCTGGACTGCGGCTGGGAGGAGCAGGAGTTCACCGCTCTCTGGCGGCACTTCCTGGAGAGGGTCGACCCGGCACAGGTCCGTGCCCTGGTCATCGGCCCCTGGTGGCACGGGGACTACAGCTCCCTGGCTCCCGTGGTGGAGTTGATCACCTCGGACGCGGCCCGTTTCCCGGCGCTGCGCGCCCTGTTCCTCGCCGATGTCGTGGGCGAGGAGTGCGAGGTGTCGTGGCTCCGGATGTGCGACATCACGCCGGTGCTCCAGGCGTTCCCGCTCCTGGAGGAGCTGGTGGTCCGAGGTGGTGGCAGCGGGCTCGACGAGGAGACGCTGGAACTGCGCCCCGTGCGGCACGAGGCTCTGAAGGCCCTGCGCTTCGAGTCCGGCGGTCTGCCCGGTCATGTGGTGCGGGCGGTCGGCGCCTGTGAACTGCCCGCGCTGGAGCGGCTGGAGCTGTGGCTCGGCTCCCAGTGGTACGCGGGCGACGCCACGGTGGCGGACCTGGCCCCGCTGCTGTCCGGAGGCGGCCTTCCCCGGCTGCGCCACCTCGGGATCCAGAACAGCGAGATCCAGGACGAGATCGCCGCGGCCGTCGCCTCCGCCCCGGTCGTCGCGCAGCTGGACTTCCTGGCGCTGTCGATGGGCACGCTCGGCGACACGGGGGGCCTGGCCCTCCTCGAAGGGCAGCCGCTCACCCATCTGGACGGCCTGGACCTGCACCACCACTACTTCAGCGACGAGGTGATGGAGCGCTTCAAGGAGCTGTCCGAGCGCCACGACGTCCACGTCGACCTCTCCGAGGCGGACCACTGGGACCCCGAGGACGACGAGCCCCGCTATGTCGCGGTCAGCGAGTAGCGGCCCGCCGCGCCTCGCGGTCGTCGGCAACCCGGGCAGCCGCCGCGTCTCCCTCTTCCAGGACGCGGTGACCTCCGCCGGCCTGCCCGAGGCGCGTACGGTGCCCTGGCTGGACGTGCTGCGGGGCGGGGCGCGCTTCCTGCCCGGGGAGACCGTGCGCATCGAGTCGCCGGGCGAGGACGCCGAGGTGGACCGGCTGCTGCGCGCGGCCGACGACCCGACCCGGGTGGAGGGTTCGGCCCTCTGGTACGCGCGGTTCACCGCCGCCGTACGCGAGGTGGCGCGCGCCGCCCGGGAGGCCGGCGCCCTCCTGCTCGACGGCCCGGCGGACATCGCGGCGCTCTTCGACAAGCGGCTGTGCCACGGGGTGCTGGACGCGGCCGGGGTGCCCGTCCCCGCCTCTCCGACCTCGGGGCCGGCCGGGGCCCCCGTGTGCGGCTGGGACGACGTACGGGACCTGATGGCCGCCCACCGCATGCCCCGGGTGTTCGTGAAGCCCGCGCACGGCTCGTCCGCCTCCGGGGTGCTCGCCGTGGAGACGGCCGGCGGGGGCCGGGTCCGGGCGGCCACCTCCGTCGAGCGGGACCCGGCCGGCCGGCTCTACAACTCGCTGCGGGTGCGCCGGTGCACGACGGAGCGCGAGGTCGCGGCGGTGATCGACGCGCTGGCGCCCGACGGGCTGCACATCGAGCGCTGGCTGCCCAAGGCCACCCAGCGCGGCCGGGCCGCCGATCTGCGGGTCGTCGTGGTCGCCGGCCGGGCCACCCACGCCGTGGTGCGCACCAGCGCTTCACCGATGACCAATCTGCACCTG
>NZ_JAAGNI010000281.1 GCF_010550605.1 Streptomyces sp. SID9727 | reverse complement strand
GGTCTGGCGACCGCCCCGCTGCGGCGCCCTCGTCTGCACGTCCACGTCGGGCCGCCGCTGCGACTCGACGGCGACGGCCCGACGGCCATCGCACAGGCCCGCATCGCCGTCACGGCCGCCTGGCGGACGGCGGCCGCCCGGCTGGGCGAGCCCGCCGCACTCGCCGCGTAGCACGGCGGGTTCAGAGCTCGGCGCCCACCGCGCTCAGGAACGTGCGGAACTTCGCGGCCGTCTCGGCGGTCTCGGCCTCGGGTTCGGACGCGGCGACGACGCCCGCGCCGGCGTAGAGGCGCAGCGTGCGGTCCTCCGCCTCGGCGCAACGGATGGTGACGACCCATTCCCCGTCGCCCCGCGCGTCGCCCCAGCCGACCACGCCCGTGAAGAAGCCCCGGTCGAACGGCTCGGTCTCGGTCAGCACCCGGCGGGCCGTCGCCGTCGGCGTGCCGCACACGGCCGGGGTGGGGTGCAGGGCGCAGGCCAGCGTGAGCGCGGAGGTGTCCGGGTCGCTCAGCGTGCCCGTGACCGTGGTGGAGAGGTGCCACATGGTCGCGGTGCGGATCAGCGTCGGCCGGGGCGGCACGGCCATCCCCGAGCAGTGCGGGGCGAGCGCCTGGTGCACGGCGTCCACGACGACGGCGTGTTCGTGGAGGTCCTTCGCGGACTCCAGGAGCGCGGCGGCGCGGCGGACGTCCTCCGCGAGGTCGTCGCTGCGCGGGGCGGAACCCGCCAGCGGGTTGGCGACCAGCCGGCGGCCCCGGCGGGAGACGAGGAGTTCGGGGCTGGCGCCGATCAGGGTGCGGCCGGGGCCGGTGGGCAGTGCGAAGGTGTAGCCGGAAGGGTCGCGGCGGGCCAGGCGCTGGAGCATGGCGGGCACGTCCAGCGGCGCGGGCGAGGTGAGCTCCAGGGTGCGCGCGAGGACGACCTTGCTGAACTCTCCGCGCCACATCCGCTCCACGGCCGAGGCCACGCCCTTCGCGTAGACCTCCGGTTCGGGCACCGGCCGGATCCGCCAGCCGGGGGAGTCCGTCCCCGGCGAGGGCAGGGCGATGAGGGGGTCGGAGGTGAGCGGCGGGCCGGTGCGCAGCTCGGCGGGCACGCTCAGGGCGGCCGGTTCCGTGTGGTCGAACGGGATCGCGCCCATCACCACCGGCGACGGCTGTCCGGCGTCGGTGGCCTCCGCCAGGGTGTCCGCCACGCGCCGGTCCACCGGTTGTGCGCCGTGCGGGACGTGGAGCGCCGCGCCCCGGGCCAGCAGGGTGCGTCCGGGGGTGGCGAGGAAGCGGGCACCGGGCGCGTAGGCGTCCAGGAGAGAGGTGGCCGCCCCGGTGGCCGGATGGGCCGTGGGTATGGGCGCGGCGACTCGGGATGCCGTCGACACGGGGACTCCGTTTCTCGATGGCCCCGGGGGTGGGGCCAGGGATGAGGATGCGCTGAGGGCTGCGCCGGTTCGGCGCGGCGGCATGCCTGCGGCGGGTCTTCACCCGGAGCAGCACCTACGGTAGGTTAGGTGAGGGTAACCTAAGTTTGACTGTTCGCGCAGGAGGGCGGTGGGGTTCGGGTCATGGATCCGGTGTCCGAACTGCGCCTCGCGGCGGCCTGGTTGGCGGGCGGGGTGCCCGTGTCGCGCGTGTCGATGTTAGGTTAGCCTTGCCTCGGCCTGAGGGGGGACTGTGGTCGATTCCGCAACCCTTCGCCGAGGGCGCCGTGCCCCGTCGGCGGGCCGGGCCGCACGTTCGCGCGCCCTGTGAACGTCACCGCCCTGGGCGGCTGTTCGCGCGCGTCACGCCGGGCCCCGCAAGCACCGTCACTTCCGCTCCGACCCGTCGTCGGCGCCCACCCACCAAGGAGTACTCGCATGAGTCAGACCTTGTCGCCCGACCGTGTCAGGGCCGACATCGCGGAACTGCTGGGCTGTGAGCCCGGTGAGATCGCGCCCGACGAGAACCTGGTCGACCTCGGTCTCGACTCGATGCGGATCATGGTCCTGGTGGAGCGCTGGCGCGCGGCGGGGGCGACCGCGCTGGAGTTCCCCGACCTCTTCGAGCAGCCCGAACTCGGCCACTGGCAGGCGCTGCTGGCGGGTGGGGCCGCATGAGCCGCACCGATCACCGCGACCGTCATCTGGACCGGATCGCCGAGGTGCGCGCCGGGCTGCACGCCGAGAAGGTCGGCTATCCGATCGGCGTCCGGGAGGCCGAGGTCGTGCGCACGGCCGCCGTCGGCGCGGGCCTGCTGCGGGTGACCCTGGGCGGCCCCGGCACCGAGGGGTTCGAGGCCCATGCCCCGGACGAGCACGTGAAACTGATCTTCCGGGAGCCGGACGGCACCCTGCGGCTGCCCGAGCGGAACGGGGCGATGCTGCGCTGGCCCAGGCCGCTGCCCACCTCGCGCGAGTACACCGTGCGCCGCTACGACCCCGTCGCCCGCGAGATCGACATCGACATCGCCGTCCACGAGGGCGGACTCGCCTCCGACTGGGCCGGCAAGGCGCAGCCCGGCGACACCATCCACGTCGCCGGACCACCCGGCGGCCTGATCGTCCCGCACACCTACGACCGCTACCTGCTCGTCGGGGACCTCACCGCCCTGCCCGCCGTCGCGCGATGGCTGGAAGAGCTGCCGAGGACCGCCAAGGGCTGGGCGTTCGTCGAAGTCGCGGACGCCGGCGAGGAGATCGGACTCTCCGCGCCCGAGGGCGTCGAGGTCCACTGGCTGCACCGCGGCGGCGCGCCCGCCGGCTCCGGGGAAGCGCTGGCCCGGGCCGCGATGTCCGTCGCCGTGCCCGAGGGGGAGCGGGTGTACGTCTGGGTGGCCGGTGAGGCGGGGCAGATCAAGCCGCTGCGCCGCTGGGTCCGGGACGAACTCGGGCTGGACAAGGCCGACTACGACATCACCGGCTACTGGAAGCGGGGCGTCGCGGACTTCGACGAGGACGACCACGACCACGGTCACGAGCACTGATCCACCGCAGGACCGGGTGGCGCGACCTGCGGGTTGTCTCCCCGAAAGGCCATCAAGTAAGGTGAGCCTTACCTAAGTAGCAAGGAGCTTCGGAATGTCCATACGCAGATCGTCCGGCCTGGTCGGCGCCGTCGCGCTGGCCCTCGTACTGGCCGGATGCGGGTCCTCCTCGGACGGCGGGTCGGACTCCGCCTCGGAGAAGACCGAGACCCGGGCGTTCACCGCGGACAACGGCACGATCACGATCCCGGCGAACCCGAAGCGTGTGGTGGCCACCGGCTATGCCGTGCCCGCGCTGATCGAGGCCGACGCACCGCTGGTCGGCATCTCGTCGTGGAAGCGCGGCGAGCCGATGATGAACAAGGAAGACCTCGCCACCTACAAGAAGCTCACCAAGGTGGCGGGCGAGCAGGCGGCCGAGACCAACTACGAGGCCATCGCCGAGGCCGAGCCCGACCTGATCGTCATCGGTGTCCCGGCGCCCGTGCTCGGCGACATCGACATGAAGCGGCTGAAGTCCATCGCCCCCGTCGTGGCGATCGGCCCGAGCCTCCCGTCCGCCTGGCGCGACCTCTCCCGCAAGCAGGCCGACGCGGCCGGCGCGCTGGAGCGGTTCGACGCCCAGAAGAAGGCGTACGACACCAAGGCCGCCGAACTGGCCGCCAAGTACAAGGACGTTCTGCCCAAGCTGAAGCTCGGCCACGTCGGCGCGTACGGTGACGCCGCCAAGGGCACCTTCCAGCGCGAGTTCAACGGCTCCTGGGGCACCAACATCGCCGAGGACCTGGGCGCCACCTACTACGGCAAGGTCAAGAAGCCCGGCCCGGGCTCCCAGGCCGTCAGCGAGTACCCCTCCATCGAGGAACTGCCGGACGCCTTCCGCGAGGCCGACGCGCTGACCTACTCCGTCAGTGCCGACGGCAGCGTCCCGCCGTCCGTCCAGTACGTCCTGGACTCGAAGCTCTGGAAGAACCTGCCGGCCGTCAAGGCCGGCAAGGTCTACCCGTTCCGCTACACCGAGGCCGCCACCTACGGCGAGGCCCTGATGACCCTGGACGCGGTCGACCAGTCGCTCGCTCCGCTGCTGAAGCGGTGACCGTCGCGGGCCGCGCGTCCGCGGCGGGGGACCGGCGGGCCGTCCCGCAGACCGCCCTGCTCATCGGCGGACTGATCCTGCTGGCCGCTCTCGCCGTCCTCAGTATGGGCGTCGGGGCCCGCCACATCGCCCCCGGCGAAGTCGTGCGCGCGCTGTTCGACTACCGCGGCACCGACGACCACGTCATCGTGCGGGACGTGCGGGCGCCGCGCGCGATGCTCGCCGTCGCCGTCGGCGCCGCCCTCGCCGTCTCGGGCGCGCTCATCCAGACGCTCGCCCGCAATCCGCTCGCCGAGCCCGGCATCCTCGGGGTCACCGCGGGTGCCGGGTTCGCCGTCACCATCGGGTCCGCGCTCGGCCTGGCCGCCGGCCAGGCCGGACAGCTCGGTTTCGCCGTGATCGGATCGGCGGCCGCGGCGGTGCTCGTCGCCGCGGTCGGCCGCCGCTCACCGCTGCGCCTGGTGCTCACGGGGGTGGCGCTGACCGCGGTGCTGAGCGGCGTCTCGCTCGGTCTGCGGCTGATGCTCCCCGACACCTTCGACGTGTACCGATTCTGGTCCGTCGGCACGCTGGCCGGTCGCGAACAGGCTCCGCTCGCCTGGCCGTTGACCGCCATCGCGGTCTGCCTCGCCGGTGCGCTGCTGCTGAGCAGGGCCCTCAACGCCCTCACGCTCGGCGAGAACGTGGCGCACACCCTCGGCGCCCACGTCGGCCGCGTCCGGACCGTCACCCTCGTCCTCATCACCGTGCTCAGCGGGGCGGCGACGGCGGTGGCGGGGCCCATCCTCTTCGTCGGGCTGATCGTGCCGCACCTCGCGCGCCGGCCGGCGTCCGGCTCCGTACCCTGGCTGATCGGCTACACGATGGTGCTCGGCCCGGTCCTGCTGCTCGCGGCCGACATGGCCTCCCGCGTCCTGCTCCCGACCGGCGAGGTCCCGGTGGCCATCGTGACCGCGTTCCTCGGCGGCCCCATGCTGATCTGGGCGGTCCGCCGCTACGGGGCGGGGTCGCTGTGAACATACGCGGACTGCGCGCCGAACGCCGCACGGTCGTGCTCGTCGCGGTGCTCGTCGCCCTGATACTGGCCCTCGGCTTGCTCGGGCTGTGCTACGGGGCGTCATGGTCGTCGCCCTCCCGGGTGTTCGCCGTCCTCACCGGCTCGGAGCACTCCGTGGTGATCCGGGACTGGCGGCTGCCGCGCGTGCTCGCCGGCGTCGTCTTCGGCCTGGCACTCGGTGTCGCGGGCGCCCTCTTCCAGAACCTCACCCGCAACCCCATGGGCAGTCCCGACGTCATCGGTCTCGACGCCGGCGCCTACACCGGCGCCCTCGTCGCCCTCACCGTGCTGTCCGGCACCTCCGCCCAGCTGGCCGTCGGCTCCGTGATCGGCGGGCTGGTCGTCGCCGCCGCCATCTACCTGCTCGCGCTCGGACACGGCTTCTCCGGGCTCCGGCTGGTGGTCATCGGCATCGCCGTCAACGCGATGGTGACCGCGATCAACTCGTGGATCGTGCTCCGCGCCGAGCTGGAGGTGGCGATCGCCGCCGTCGGCTGGAGCGCCGGCTCCCTCAACGGCGTCGGCTGGGAGGACCTGGGCATCCCGTTCGCCGTCATCGCGGTGCTGCTGCTCCTGATGACCACCCGGGCCCACGCCATGCACCAGGCGGCACTCGGCGACCCGGTCGCCGTGACCACCGGCGTCGGACTCGACCGGCTGCGGCTGCTGATGGTCCTGGTCGGCGTCGGCTGCACCGCCACGGTGACCGCCGTGGCCGGGCCCATCGCGTTCATCGCGCTGGCCGCGCCGCAGATCGGCCGCCGGCTCGCGGGCGCCGCCGGCATCCCGCTGCTCCCGGCAGCGCTGACCGGGGCGGTCCTGCTCCAGGGCGCGGACCTGGTGGCGCAGATGCTGCTGGCCCCGGTCGCGCTGCCCGTGGGCGTCGTGAGCACCGCGATCGGCGGTTGCTATCTGATCTGGCTGCTGACCAAGGAGGTGAGGCGCGCGTGACCGCACGCCTGACGGCGCGGGAGATCACCCTGCGCTACGGAGACCGCGTCGTGTCCACACGGCTCACCCTCGACATACCCGACGGTGCTTTCACCGCGATCGTCGGCCCCAACGCCTGCGGCAAGTCGACCCTGTTGAGCGCGCTCGTGCGGCTGCTCAAACCGCACGCCGGGCAGGTGGAGTTCGACGGCCGCGAGGTCGGCGCGTTCGGCACCAAGGCGCTGGCCAAGCAGCTCGGCTTCCTGCCCCAGGACCCCACGGCGCCGGAGGACATCAAGGTCCGGCAGCTCGTGGCCCGGGGCCGCTTCCCGCACCAGTCGATGCTGGCCCTGTGGTCGGACGGCGACCAGCAGGCCGTCGACGGGGCCATGGCCGCCGCCGGCGTCGCGGACCTGGCGGACCGGCCCGTACAGGAACTCTCGGGCGGGCAGCGGCAACGCGTCTGGATGGCGATGGTGCTCGCCCAGCAGACGCCCTACCTGCTGCTGGACGAACCCACCTCGTTCCTCGACATCACCCACCAGTACCAACTGCTCGGCCTGCTCGCCAGGCTGCGCAACGAGGGCCGCACCGTCGTCGCGGTCCTGCACGACATCAACCAGGCGTGCCGGTTCGCCGACCACCTGGTGGCCATGAAGGCCGGAGAGGTGGTCGCCGAGGGCGACCCCGCGGACATCGTGGACGCCACGCTGATCAAGGACGTCTTCGACCTGCCCAGCGTGGTCGTCCCGGACCCCGTGACCGGCACTCCGATGGTCGTCCCCACCCTGCAAGGAGAGTAAGTTGACCACCGCGAGCGTGTCCCCGGACGGCCTCCTCCCCCTGACCGGCGCCCAACTCGGCATCTGGAACGCCCAGCGCATCGAACCCGACTCGCCCTACTACGTGGTCGGCGACGTGATCGAGATATCGGGAGAGGAACCCGTCGACACGGACGCGCTCGCGCGGGCGGTCCGGGCTGCCACCGAGGAGGCCGAGAGCCTGCGGCTCAGGGTCCACGAGACACCCGACGGCCCGCGCCAGGCCGTCGGCACCGAACCCGTCGCCCTCCCGCCGCTCGTCGACGTCAGCGCCGAGGCCGACCCCGCCGCCGCGGCCCAGGCACTGGTCGACGCCGAGCGCGCCCGGCTCGCCGAGGCGTGCCGCGGCATGACGGACCGCCCGCTGTACGCCCGTACCGTCATCCGGCTCTCCGACCGCGAGGTCTGGTACACCCAGCTCGGCCACCACCTCGTCTTCGACGGCTACACCGCGGCCCTGCTCGCCCGCCGCACCGCCGCCCACTACACCGCCCTCGTCCGGGGCACCGAACCGCCCCGCCCCACCTTCGGCGCGTTCGCGGCGCTCGTCGCCGAGGACACCGCCTACCGCGAGAGCGACCGGGCCGCCGAGGACCGTGCCTACTGGGTCGAGCGCTTCACGCCGCTGCCCGACGTCGACGCCCACGACGGGCCCGAGACGGCCGGCGCACCCGCCCGTACGCTCACCGCGCGGGCCGTCCTGAGCGCCGGGGAGACCGCCGCCCTGCGCGCCTTCGCGGACGCGGAGGGCGTGGCCTGGGGCGAGGCCCTGATCGCCTGCTACGCCGCCTTCCTGCACCGCGTGCTCGGCCGCACCGACGTCGTCTTCGCGCTGCCCCTGATGTGCCGGACCGGCTCCGTCGCGCTGCGCACGCCCGCCATGGCGGTCAACGTGCTGCCGATGCGCGTCACCGTGCGCGGCGACGACCGGCTCGGCGACCTGAGCCGCCGCGTCGCCGCCGCCATGCGCGAGATGCGCGACCACCAGCGCTACCGGGGCGAGGACCTGCCCCGCGACCTCGGCGTGCCCGGCGCCGGCGCGCTGCTGCACGGACGCGGCATCAACCTCAAGGCGTTCGACCTGACGCTCGACTTCGCCGGGGCGGCCGGCGTCATGCGCAACGTCGCGGGCGGCCCGCCCGAGGACATGGGCCTCAGCGTCCTGCCCACCCGCGACGGCGGGCTCCTGCTCGGCTTCGAGGTGGACGCCCGCGCCAAGGACCAGGCGGCCGTCGACAGCCTGATGACCGGGCTGCGCGCCCTGCTCGCCGGGCTCATCGAAGGGCTGCCCGTCGCCCGGATCGCGCTCACCGGCCAGGGGCTGCCCGCAGAGTGGAGCCCGCCCGCCCTGCCCGGCACGCCCCTCGACGTGCCCGCCGCCTTCGACGCGATGACCGCCGCCGGACCCGGGAACACCGCCCTGGTCTGCGGCGGCGAACGGCTGACCGCCGCCGGACTCGCCGACCGGGTCCACCGCGTGGCCCGCGCCCTGCGCGCCCGGGGCGTCGGAGCCGAGGACGTCGTCGCGCTCGCCCTGCCCCGCTCGGCCGACGCCGTCGTCGCCATGCTCGCCGTCCTGGACGCGGGTGCCGCCTTCCTGCCGCTGGACGCCGCACACCCGCCGGAGCGGCTGCGCGAACTCGTCGCGGACACCCGCCCGGTCCTCGTCCTCACCGACGGGACGGTCGACGGACTGCCCTGGAAGACCCTCCTGGACGAGGCCGCGGACCTCTCCGGCACCCCGCTGACCACCGCCGAACTCTCCCGGCCCCGCCACCCCGAGCACCTGGCCTACGTCATCCACACCTCCGGATCGACCGGCCGCCCCAAGGGCGTGCTCGGGCGCGCCGGCGGACTCGCCGCACTGCTGCACCACCAGCGGGCGACCGTCGTCGCGGAGGCCGAACGGGCCACCGGCCGCCGGCTGCGCGCCGCGCACACCTACTCCTTCGCCTTCGACTCCGCCTTCGAGCACCTCATCTGGCTGCTCTGCGGGCACGAACTCCACGTGTATGACGCCGACACGGCCCGCGACGCGGACGCCCTGCTCGCCGCGTACGCCCGCGACGGCATCGACGTCATCGACACCACACCCTCGATGGCCGCCCCGCTCATCGACGCCGGCCTGCTCGACCTGCCCCCGGCGCTGCTGCTCCTGGGCGGCGAGGCGACCCCGCCCGCCCTGTGGCGCCGCGTCGCCGCGTCGGGCATCGCCGCGCGCAACATGTACGGGCCGACCGAGGCGACCGTGGACGCCACCACCGCCCGCATCGACGGCGGCGACCCGGTCATCGGACACCCGCTCGCCGGCACCCGGGTCCACGTCCTGGACAACGCCCTCCAGCCCGTCCCGCCCGGCACGGCCGGCGAACTCTACCTGGCCGGACCGCACCTGGCCCGCGGCTACCTCGGCCGGCCCGGGGCCACCGCCGAACGCTTCGTCGCCGACCCCTTCGGCGCCCCCGGCGACCGGATGTACCGCACCGGCGACCGGGCCCGGTGGCTGCCCGGCCGGGGCCTGGAGTACGGCGGCCGGGGCGACGGACAGGTCAAGATCCGCGGCCACCGGGTGGAGACCGGCGAGGTCGAGGAGGCACTCGCCGCCCTGCCCGGGGTCACCGCCGCGGCCGCGCGGGTCCTCTCCTCCCGGCTCGTCGGCTACATCGTGTCCGCCTCCGTCACCGGGGACGCGGCACGCGCCCGGCTCGCCGAGCGGCTGCCCGACCACATGGTCCCCGCCGCCGTCGTGGTCCTCGACGCCCTGCCCGTCACGCCCAACGGCAAGCTCGACCGCGCAGCCCTGCCCGCGCCCGCCCTGCCCGGCGGCGGCCGGGAACCGGGCACCGCACGCGAACGGCTGCTGTGCACCGTCCTCGCCGAGGCGCTCGACCTCGAACGCGTGAGCGTGGACGACGACTTCTTCACCCTGGGCGGCGACAGCATCACCGCGATCACCGTCAGCAGCAGGCTGCGCGCCCTCGGCCTCGGCCTGCGCCCCAAGGACCTGCTGGCCCGCCGCACCTTCGCCGCCCTCGCCGCCTCCGCCGAGCAGCTGGACGGCGTGGCAGGACCGGCGGACGAGCCGGTCGGCCCGGTGCCCGCCCCGCCCATCGTGCGCGCCCTGCTCGACCCGCACCCGGACATCGACACGGTCGCCGGATACGCCCAGTGGACCGCCCTCTCCGTGGACGCGCTCAGCCCCGACCGGCTGACCCGGGGGATGCAGGCCGTCATCGACCACCACGACGCGCTGCGGCTGCGGGTGGCCGGCGAGCCGGAGATCCTGCCCCGGGGCACGGTCCGGGCCGCCGTCGAGGAGGTCGCGGCCGGAGAGGCCACCGGAGCGGAGGCCGACGGCGACGACATGACCGCCCTGGCCCGGCGGCTCGCCGGACAGCTCGACCCGCGCACCGGCGACCTGGTCCGCGCCGCCCTGCTGCGTACGGGCGACGGCGCGCCGGACCGGCTGGTCGTCGTCGTGCACCACCTCGCCATGGACGGCGTGTCCTGGCGCGTCCTGCTGCCCGACCTGCACACCGCCTGCGCCGGCGGCGCCCTCGAACCCGTCGGCACCTCCTGGCGCCGCCACGCCCAGGCCCTCGCCGACCAGGGCAGGACCGGCGCCCGCCGCGGTGAACTCGCCCACTGGCGGACCGCCCTGGACTCCGCGTCGCGGCTCGGCGCCCGCCCCCTGGACCCCGTGCGCGACACCGTGGCCACCGCCCGGCGCTCGGTCACCACCGCCTCGCCCGAGGCCACCGAGGCCCTGCTCACCACGCTGCCCGCCGCCTACCGGGCCGGGGTGGACGAGATCCTGCTCGCCGCCCTCGCCCTCGCCCTGCGAGGCTGGGGCCTGCGCGGCGACACCGTCACCGTGACCATGGAGGGCCACGGCCGCGAACACCTCGACCTGGCCCGCACGGTGGGCTGGTTCACCAGCGAGTACCCCGTCCCCGTACCCGCCTCCGACGACGTCCGCGCGACGCTGCGCGCGGCCAAGGAAGCCCGCCGCGCCGTCCCCGACAACGGCATCGGCTACGGGGTGCTGCGCCACCTCGACCCGGAGGCGGGTCCGGAGCTGTCGGCGGTCCCGCCGCCGGACGTGCTGCTCAACTACCTCGGCAGGTTCGCCCCATTGACCGCGGACGGCTGGCGGCTCCCCGAGCACGACGCGTTCTCGGTGACCGAGCCCGCCGCCAAGTCCCTCGAACAGGTGCTGGCCCTCAACTGCTTCGTCCACGAGGGCGACACACCCCGGCTCGCCGTCGAGTGGACCGCCGCCGGCGAGGTCCTGGGCCCCGACGCCCTGGCCGCCCTCCAGGACTGCTGGGCCGCCGCGCTCGACGCGCTGGCCGCGCACGCCCTGCACACCACGGGCGGGCTCACCCCCTCCGACCTGCCCCTGGTGGCCCTCGACCAGGACGCGATCGACGCCCTGGAGCGCACCGGCCGCGTCAGCGACGTGCTGCCCGCCACCCCGCTCCAGCTCGGACTGTCCTTCCACACCATGGTCCGCGACGACACGGACACCGATGTCTACGTCGTCCAGGCCGTCACCACCCTGTCCGGGGAGCTGGATCCGGACCGGATGGCCCGCGCCGCCCATGAGCTGCTGCGCCGCCACCCCGCGCTCCGCGTCCACCTGAGCACCGTCGGGGACGAGGTGGTGCAGGTGATTCCGGCCGACGTCGCCCTGGAATGGCGGCAGGACGACGACTTCGCCGCAGCGGCCCGCGCCGACCTGGCGCGCCCCTTCGACCCGGCGCGGCCGCCGCTCATCCGCTTCCTGCTCTCCCGGGTCGGGCCCGCCGAGCACAAGCTCGTCATCACCAACCACCACGCCCTGCTCGACGGCTGGTCGATGCCCATCGTCGGCCGCACCCTCCTCGCGCTCTACGCGGAACTCGGCGGCGGCCCCGCCGCACCCGTCTCCCCGCCACTGTCGGAGTACTTCCACTGGCTGGCGGGCCGGGACGAGGCGGCGTCCGTCGCCGCCTGGCGTCAGGCGCTCGCGGGCGTCGAGGACGCGACCCGGCTGGCCCCGGCGAGCACCGGGAACGCCGTGGAGCGGCCGGGCCGGGAGACCGTCGAGCTGGGCCGCGAGTTCAGCGACCGGCTGCGCGCCTTCGCCCGGGTGCGGGGCGTCACCCTGACGACGGTCCTCCAGACGGCCTGGGGCCTGCTCCTGGGCAGGCTCACCGGCCGCCGCGACGTCGTGTTCGGCTGCCCCGTCTCCGGCCGGCCCGCCGAGGTCGACGGCGTCGAAGCGATGATCGGCCAGCTCGGCACCACCGTCCCGGTCCGGGTCCGGTACACCCCGGACCGCACGGTCACGGAGGTCATGGCCCAGGTGCACGCGGAGAGCGTCGTCCTCGCCGAGCACCACCACGTCGGACTGCCCGGCATCCAGCGGGCCGCGGGCATCGGTGAACTCTTCGACACCATGCTCGTGATGGAGAACTTCCCGCTCTCCAGCCGCACCCGCACCCCGCTCGCCCCCGGGCTCGACCTCACCGGCGTCGACATCACGGACGCCACGCACTACGCGCTCACGGTCATCGTGATCCCGGGCGACGAGATCACCGTCGGCCTCGGCTACCAGCCCGGCGCGTTCGACCGGGACACCGTGCGCGACTACGGCCGCTGGCTGCGCAACCTGCTGCACGAGATCACCGAGGACCCGGACAGGGCCGCCGTCGCGCTGCCCGCCCTCGACGCCGGCGAGCGCGCCCGCATGCTGCGCACGGGCACCGCGATCGTCGCCGCGAAGGAACGGGGCCACTGGCTGGACGAGTTCGCCGGCCAGGTCCGGCGCAAGCCCGGCGGCGAGGCGCTGGTCTGCCGCGACCGCAGCCTCTCGTACGAGGAACTCGACCGGCAGGCCAACCGCCTCGCCCACGCGCTCATCGCGCACGGCGTCCGGCCGCAGGACCCCGTCGCGGTCCTCATCGGCCGGGACATCGAGATGACCGTCGCCCTCTTCGGCGTCGCCAAGGCGGGCGCCGTGTACGTGCCGATGGACGCGGCCTACCCGCGCGAACGACTCGCGTACATGTTCGACGACATCGCACCCGCGGCCGTCGTGACGACCGGCGCCGAACCGCCCGTCGACCGTGAGATCCCCGTCCTGCGCCTGGACGACCCGGCCACCCTCGCCGCCGTACCGGACACGGATCCGGCCGAGGCCCGCGCACGCCTCACCGACGACGCACTCGCGTACGTCATCTACACCTCGGGCACCACCGGCCGCCCCAAGGGCGTCGGCGTCACCCACCGGGGCGTGCCCGACCTGATCGCCCTCCAGGAGGAGGTCGTCGGCGTCACCGAGCACGACCGCTATCTGCACTTCGCGTCGACCGGCTTCGACGTGGCGTTCTGGCAGACCATGGTGCCGCTGCTGTCCGGCGGTACGTCGGTCATCGCGCCCGAGGAGGTGCGCGTACCCGGCGACGAACTCCTCGACTACATCCAGGAACACCGGGTCACCGGCGTGAACCTGCTCCCGTCGTTCCTCGCGGCCATGCCCGACGACCGCACCGTCGACCCCGACGTGTTCTTCGTCGTCGGCGCGGAACGGCTCGACCCGGAGCTCGCCCACCGCTGGGGCCGGGGCCGCCGAGCGCTGTTCAACGCCTACGGGCCCACCGAGGTCACCATCAACTCCACCACCTGGCACTACGACCCGGACGACGAGGGACCGCTGCCCATCGGCCGCCCCGACCCGAACGTCCGCGCCTACGTGCTCGACGGCGGACTCCAGCCGGTCGGCGTCGGCGTCACCGGCGAGCTGTACCTCGGCGGTCCGAGCGTCGCCCGCGGCTACCTCGGCCGCCCCGGCCTGACCTCCGGGGCATTCGTCGCCGACCCGTACGGGCCGCCAGGCACCCGCATGTACCGCACGGGCGACCTGGTGCGGTGGCGGAACGACGGGCAACTGGTCTTCCTCGGCCGCGCCGACCACCAGATCAAGGTGCGCGGCTTCCGCGTCGAGCTCGGGGAGATCGAGACCGCCCTCACCGGACACCCCGACGTCCGCGCCTGCGCCGTCGTGATGCGCGAGGGCCGGCTCGTCGGCTACGTCATCCCGACCGACGACGCCGACCTGGACACCGCCGGGGTGCGCGCACACCTCGCCGAGCGGCTGCCCGACCACATGGTGCCCACCGCGCTCGTCCCACTCGACCGGCTGCCCCTGAGCCCCAGCGGAAAGCTCGACGCCTCGGCGCTGCCCGCCCCCGCCACCGTCTCCGCCGCCCGGCGCGAACCGGCCACCGAGGCGGAGGCGCTGCTGCTCGCCGTGTTCCGGGAGGTCCTGGGCCGCGACGACATCGGCCCCGACGACAACTTCTTCGACGTCGGCGGCGACAGCATCGTCTCCCTCCAACTGGTCTCCCGGGTCCGCCGCCGGGGGCTCGGACTGAGCCCGAAGGACGTGTTCGACGGCGAGACCGTCGCCGGTATCGCGGCCCGGGCCCACGCCCTGGACGCCGAGGCCGCCCCGGCCGTCGGGGACGCCCCGCTGACCCCGGTCATGCGGGACCTGCTGCACCGCGCGGGCAAGGCCGCCGACGGCTTCTGCCAGTGGGTGGAGGTCTGCGTCCCGGCCGGCGGCGACGAGAAGAGCTGGCAGGCCGTGCTCGACGCCCTGCTGGCCCGCCACGACGTGCTGCGCGCCCGCCTCGGCGACGACGCGTTGCACATCCCGTCGGCCGGCGAGGTGACCGGCGCCGAAGTCCTGAGCCGCGTCCCGGCGAACGGCGACCCGCGCGCCGCCGCCGACGCGGCGACCGCCGCCGCACGCGAGGCGATGGACCCGCGCACCGGACCGATGCTGCGCGCGGTCTGGGTGGACGCCGGGCCCGACCGCCCCGGCCGGCTCGTCCTGGTCGCCCACCACCTGGTGGCCGACGGCGTCTCCTGGCGCATCCTCCTGGACGACCTCCGGCACGCCCACGACGGGGGAGAGCTGACCCGGCACGGGCAGTCCTTCCTCGGCTGGGCCCGCGCCCTGCGCGAGTCCGACCGGCGCGCCGAACTCCCGCACTGGCGGCGGATGACCGCGACCGAGCCGCTCACCCGGCCGCTCGACCCCGCCCGGGACACCGTGGACACCGCCGCGCACCACGAGATCCGGCTCGACGCGGACACCACCCGCGCCCTGGTCACCACCCTGCCCGCCGCCCACCGCACCACCCCGGACGCCGTCCTGCTGACGGCGCTCGCCCAGGCGGTACGCGACTGGCGCGGCACACCGGAACTGCTGGTCGCCCTGGAGAGCCACGGCCGGCCGCGCGAGGTCGACCTCTCCCAGACCGTCGGCTGGTTCACCGCGATCCATCCCGTCCGGCTCGACGCCTCCGACGACGTGCGGGCGGTCCGGGACCGGCTGCGCGCCCAGGGCGACGGCCTCGGCCATGGCATCCTCACCACGGCCGGCCTGCTCGACCCGGTCCGCCCCGAGATCGCCTGGAACTACCTCGGCCAGTACCCCGGCGCCCCGGAGACCGAGACGCCGTGGCAGCCCGCCCCGGACGCCGACCCGCTCGGCTCCGACGGCTCCGGCCCGATGCCCCTGCCGTACAGCCTCATGGTCAACGCCCTGGTGCGCGACGACGCGCTCGGGGTGCGGATCACCTGGCCGCGGGCGCTGTTCACCGGCGCCGAGATCGAGGAGCTGGCGGAGCGCCTGAGGGCCGCGCTGCTGCGGGTCGCCGCCGCGCCGGAGAACGTCGCGCTCGGGGACCGGCCGGCCGCCGCCGTGCAGCCGCTCAGCCCGTTGCAGGAGGTGATGCTGCGGCACTCGCGCACCGAGCACCCCGACCCGTACACCGTGCAGTCGGTGTTCTCGCTCGCGGGCCCGCTCGACACCGTGGCGCTGCGCGGGGCCGGCGACGACCTGCTGGCCCGGCACCCCAACCTGGGCGCGGTGTTCCCCGCCTCGTTCGCGGTCGTCCCGGAGGCGCCCCGGCCTGGATTCCGGGTCACGGACGCCCCGGCCGACGAGGTGCTGGCCGCCGATCTCGCCGAACCCTTCGACCTCGCCCGCGGCCCGCTCTACCGGATCACCGTGATCCGGCTCGGACCCGAGCGCGCCGACCTGGTCCTGACCAGCCATCACGCCCTCTCCGACGGCTGGTCGGCCCCGCGCATCCTCGGCGAGCTCTTCGCCCTGTACACCGCGCGGACCCGGGGGACCGCCCCCGAGCTGCCGGCTCCCGTCCCGTTCGCGGACTACCTCGACTGGTGCGCGGAGCACGAGCCGGACCTCGACGCCTGGGCGGCCGAGCTGGAGGGCCTGCCCGAGGGCGACCACCTGGGCGGCGACGCGAGCGGCCCGGCCTGGCAGGAGCCCGAGGTCATCACCTTCGACGCGGCGCTCGTGGCCGGGCTCACCCGGCTCGCCGCCCGGCACGGACTGACCCCGAACACCCTGGTGCAGGGCGCCTGGTCGGTGCTGCTGGCCCGGCGCTCCGGGCGGCCGGACGTCTGCTTCGGCGCCATGGTGTCGAGCCGGCCCCCGGCACTCGACGGTGTGGAGGAGATCATCGGCCTGCTCGCCAACACCGTGCCGGTCCGGGCCCGGCTCACCGGCACCCTGGCCGCCGCGCTCACCGACCTCCAGGCCCGCCAGCGCGACTTGGTCGAGCACCACCATGTGGCCCTCTCCGACCTGGAACGGCTCACCGGGCGGCGCAGGCTCTTCGACAGCATGGTGGTCTTCGAGAACTACCCGGTCGACCCGGACCGCCTGCGCGAACCCGCCCCCGGACTCACCGTGCTCGCCACGCGCTTCCGGGAGTCCACCCACCACCCCGCCACGCTGACCGTCATGCCGGACGGCGACGGCTGGACGGGTGTGCTCGCCCACCGGGCCGGCACGGACACCGACGGACTCGCGGGGCAGCTGGTCGACCTGCTGCGGACCATGGAGCGGCACCTGGACGCCGATGTGCGCGGCCTCCTGGAGGAGTGGTGACCACGGCGCCCGCCCCGCCCGCCGAGCGCGTGGACCGGGACCTGCTGCGGATCGCGTTCATCCTGGTCCTCGGCACGTTCATGGCCTCGCTCGACGCCACCATCGTCAGCGTCGGACTCGACCGGCTCACCGAGGAGTTCGGCGCGTCCGTCGCCGAGATCCAGTGGGTCTCCAGCGCGTACCTGCTCGCCGTCGTCGCCGCCGTCCCCGCGTCCGGCTGGCTGGCCGGCCGGTTCGGCGGCCGGCGGGTCTGGCTCGCGGCGGTGGGGGTGTTCCTGATCGGCTCGGTGCTGTGCGCCTCGGCCTGGTCGGCGAGCAGCCTCATCGCGTTCCGGGTGGTCCAGGGGCTCGGCGGCGGCCTGCTCCCCGCGGCCGGGCAGGCGCTGCTCGCCCGGGTCGCGGGCCCCGGGCGCACCGGCAAGGTGATCAGCGTCGTCGCCGTGGTCCCGCTGCTCTCGCCGGTGTTCGGGCCGCTCGCCGGGGGCTCCGTGCTCGCGGTCGCGCCGTGGCCCTGGCTGTTCCTGGTCAACCTGCCGATCGGCGTGGCGGCGGTCCTGCTGGCCCGCCGATACGTGCCCGTGGTGCCCCCGGCCCCGCAGCGGACCGCGTTCGACCTGCGCGGGGCGCTGCTGCTCTCGCCGGGGCTCGCGGTGCTGGTGTACGGGCTGACCGAAGTCGCCCACGACCGCGCCGTCCCGGCCACGATCGGCGTGGTCGCCGGGGTGGTCATGCTGGGCGCGTTCACCGTGCACGGGCTGCGCACCCGGTCCGTTCCGCTGGTCGACCCCCGGCTGTTCGCCCGGCAGCCCTTCGGGGCCGCCGCGCTCGCGCTGGTGGTGCTCGGGGCCTCGGTGTTCGGCACCACGTTCCTGCTGCCGCTGTACTTCCAGTCGGGCCGGGGGATGTCGGCCTGGGAGGCGGGGCTGCTGCTCGCCCCCCAGGGGCTGGGCGCCGCAGCCGGATCGGTGCTCGTCAACCGGACCATCAGCAAGGTCGCGCCGAGGACCCTGGTGGTGGCCGGAATCGTGCTGATCCTCGCCGGGACCGCCCCGTTCACCTGGCTGGGGCACGGGGTCCCGGACGCGGTGATCGCCTCGGCGCTGGTGGTGCGGGGCTTCGGGATGTCGATGGTCGGGGCGCCCGTGATGAACATCGTCTACAGCCGGATCGAGCCGGAGCAGCTGCCCCGGGCGGCCGGTGCGCTCAACCTCCTCAACACCGTGGGCGGTTCGGTCGGCACGGCGGCGGTGGCGGTGATCCTGGAGAACCGGCTCGCCGCCACCGGCGCGGACGTCCCCGCGGCCTTCGGTGCCACCTTCTGGTGGGTGCTCGGCTTCTGCCTGTTCGCCGCGGCCGCCGCGACGCGGCTGCCCCGTACGCGACCCCGGGAGGCATGACGGGCGGGCACGGGTGTGCCCCCGGCCTCGGCGGATCCGAGGGTCCGGGGGCACACCCGTGCGGGGGTCAGGGGCGGCTGGTCAGGTAGCCGCCCATGGAGGTGAAGTACTCCGTCGCGGGCAGCTCGCGGCCGTCCTCGGTGCGGACCCGGGTGACGGCCAGTCCGTGGTTGCGGCCGGTGCGGGCGTCGGCGCCGGCGACGATGACCACGCCCTCGCCCTCGCGGTAGAAGATCCGGCCGGGCGTTCCGCCGTAACGCCCCTCGGAGACCACGGCGGCCAGGATCTCGATCCGCTTGCCCCGGTGGAAGGCGAAGGCGCTGGGGTACGGGGCCGACTGGGCGCGGACGAGGCGTTCCAGGTCCTCGGCCGGCCAGGTCCAGTCGATCCGGATGTCCTCCTCGGCGCGCTTGTGGAAGAACGTGGCCTGCGAGCGGTCCTGGGGGGTGAACTCCGTCTGCCCGTCCGCGATCAGGGCCAGCGCCTTGGTCGTGACGGGGGCGATGAGGTCCACGGTCTTGTGGAAGAGGTCGGTGGCGGTGTCCCGGGGGCCGACGGGGACGGACTCCTGCCGGACGATGTCGCCGGCGTCCAGCTCGTCGTTCATCATGTGCGCGGTGACGCCCACCTCGCTCTCGCCGTTGATGAGGGCCCAGATGAGCGGCGAGAAGCCCGCGTACTTCGGCAGCAGCGAGTCGTGCACGTTCAGGGTGCCCCGGCGCGGGAGCGCGAAGATGCGCGGCGGGATCCACGTACGCCAGTTGTTGGCGACGATGACGTCGGGGTCGGCCGCCTTCAGGCGTTCGTACAGCTCGTCGTCGTCCGGGCGGTTGCGGATGAGGACCGGGACGCCGTGCTCCTCGGCGAGATCGGCGACGGAGTCGCTCCAGATCTTCTCGTAGGCGTGCTCGCTTCTGGGGTGGGTGACGACCAGCACCACGTCGTGCTCGGAGTCCAGAAGGGCTTGCAGGGTGCGGTGCCCCCAGGTCTGGTAACCGAACATGACGACCCGCATGGGGTTCCTCCTCGACGTAGAAACAAAGACAGGTAAGTAAAGCAAGGCTTACCTTATCTTGCAACGGAAGTGCGAGGTGCCCCAGTTGATGCGACCTCGTGCCGGAGGTGTCCGAATCGCGCCTGTCGACAAGCGTTGACTGATTAGCTTAGGCTCACCTAAGTTCATCGGGTCGTCGTTTCGGCGTGCCCGTCCTTCGCCCGTTCCCCACATCCGACAGGCGGCTTCCCCGCACGATGGGAGTGACATGTCACAGGCTCGTCCTGGCGACGCAGCACCGGTCCACGACCTCATTGGTATCGGCTTCGGCCCGTCCAATGTGGCCATGGCGATCGCGATCAGCGAGCACAACGCGCGTTCCGGGACGCGGGAAGCGGTGTCGGCCCAGTTCTTCGAGCAGCAACCGGCCTTCGGCTGGCACCGGGGCATGCTCATCGACGACGCCACCATGCAGGTCTCGTTCCTCAAGGACCTGGTGACGCTCCGCAACCCGGCCAGTGAGTTCAGCTTCCTCTGCTACCTCAAGAGCAAGGGGCGCCTGATCGACTTCATCAACCACAAGAACCTCTTCCCGCTGCGGGTCGAGTTCCACGACTACTTCGAGTGGGCTGCCTCCCAGGTGGACGACCTCGTCTCCTACGACCACGAGGTCGTCGGGGTGACCCAGGTCGTCGAGGACGGCGTCGTGGAGTTCCTGGACGTCACCGTCCGGTCGGGGGAGGGGCTCACGGTCCACCGCGCCCGCAACCTGGTCATCGGCACGGGCCTGCGCCCGCTGATGCCCGAGGGCGTCGACCGCGGCGATCGCGTCTGGCACAACTCCGAACTGCTGAGCCGGGTGGACGAGTTGGACGGAACGTCGCCCTCCCGCTTCGTCGTCGTGGGCGCCGGGCAGAGTGCCGCCGAGAACGTCGCCTACCTGCACCGCCGCTTCCCCGACGCCGAGATATGCGCCGTCTTCTCCCGCTACGGGTACAGCCCGGCCGACGACAGCAGCTTCGCCAACAAGATCTTCGACCCGGACGCGGTGGACGCGTTCTACGAGGCGCCCGAGAGCGTCAAGCGCCGGCTGATGGACTACCACGGGAACACCAACTACTCCGTGGTCGACATCGGCCTGATCGACGACCTGTACCGGCAGATGTACCAGGAGAAGGTGCTCGGCACCGAGCGGCTGCGCTTCCTCAACGTGTCCCGCCTCACCGAGGCCGTGGAGACCCCGGACACGGTGCGCGCCACCGTGAAGTCCCTCGTCACCGGCGAGGAGACCGTGCTCGACGCGGACGTCGTGGTGTTCGCCACCGGTTACAGCCCGGCCGACCCCCTGGGCCTCCTGGGCGAGGCCGCCGAGTACTGCCTGCGCGACGAGGGAGGCCGGGTCCGCGTCGAGCGCGACTACCGCATCGCCACCGACGCCGCGCTGAACTGCGGCATCTACCTCCAGGGCGGTACGGAGCACACCCACGGCATCACCTCGGCCCTGCTGTCCAACACCGCGATCAGGGTCGGCGAGATCCTGGACTCCCTGCTGGACCGGAGCGTGAAGTCCACGCCGGACGAGGCCCGCTCGCTCGCCGAAGGAACCGGCGGCACCCGCTAGCCGGCGCCGGCCCACGGAAACCGACGCACACCCCGCCGAGGAGGCATCACCCGCATGAGCACCAATCCGTTCGACGACCCCGAAGGCCGCTTCCTGGTCCTGGTGAACGACGAGGGTCAGCACTCGCTCTGGCCCTCCTTCGCGGACGTCCCGGCCGGATGGACCGTCGCGTTCGAGGAGAACACCCGGGACGCGTGCCTCACGTACGTCGAGACCCACTGGACCGACCTGCGGCCCCGGTCCCTCGCGGCGTCGATGGACGCCTGACCTCAGCCTCCGGCGCGCTCCGGCGGGACGACCCGCCGGAGCGCGTACCCGTGTCCCGGAAACCGAGGAAGGACCGCCTTGACCACGGCCGCACCGCGCCGCACACCGCTGTCTCCGCCCCTCCCGCGCGTCCGGATCGCCGGCCCCGGCGACTCCGCCGCGCTCGCCGAGCTGTCGCGGCCGTTCGCCCGCTCGGGCGCCCTGCGTGAACGCCCCGACTCCCTCTACGCGGCCCGCGCCGCCGAATTCCTCGTGGCCGTCGGCTCCGACGGCCGGATCGAGGGCTGCGTGGGCCTGCGGGTGTACGAGGGGGAGGGGGCCCACGCGGGCGTCCTGTACAACTTCTGCGTGGCCGGCCACCGGCAGGGGCGCGGGGTCGGGGGCGCCCTCCTGCGGACCGCGCTGGCCCTGGGCCGCGCCCAGGCGCTCGGTGCCCTCTTCACCGCGACCACCGGCGACGGCCGGCTGTTCCACCGGTACGGCTTCGCTTCCGTGACTGCCCGTCAGGCGCCGCGCGCCTGGGCCGAGTCACTGGACCCCCGGCGCAACGCGCTGGTCCTGGCCCGCACCCTGTGAGGGCGGGGGCGCCGAGGGCCCCGGCGCCCCCGCCTGTCAGGCAGGGCTCACGACGTGGTCCTCGTCCGGCACCACCGTCGTGCCCCCGCCGTCCCCGCCGAGGATGCTCCGCAGCACCGCGTGCGGCACCCGGCCGTCCAGCACGTCCGCCCGGCCGACCCCGCCCCGTACCGCCCGGAGGCAGCCCTCCATCTTGGGCAGCATCCCGCTCGCCAGGCCCGGCAGCAGCCCGTCCAGGGCGTCCGCCGTCAGGCGCCCGATCACCTCGGTGCTCGCCGGCCAGTCCGCGTACAAGCCCGCCACATCGGTCAGGACCACCAGACGCCGCGCGCCGAGCGCCACGGCCAGCGCGGAGGCGGCGAGATCCGCGTTGACGTTGTAGACCTGCCCGTCCGCGCCCCGGGCCACCGGGGAGACCACTGGTATGTGACCGTGCGCCAGGAGCACTCGCACCATGCCCGGGTTCACCTCCACGACGTCCCCGACCTGGCCGATGTCCACTGGTTCGCCGTCCACCCGGACGGGCCGCCGTAGGGCCGTCATCGTGTGGGCGTCCTCGCCGGTCATGCCCACGGCGTACGGTCCGTGGCTGTTGATGTGACCCACCAGTTCCCGCTGGACCCGGCCGGACAGCACCATGCGGACGACGTCCATGGTCTCCGCCGTGGTCACCCGCAGGCCCGCCTCGAAGCGGCTCTCCAGCCCCAGGCGGTCGAGCATGGTGCTGATCTGCGGGCCGCCGCCGTGCACGACGACCGGGCGCAGACCCGTGCGCCGCAACGCCACGACGTCCTCGGCGAAGGTCTGTTGCAGCTGCGCGTCGCCCATGGCGTTGCCGCCGAACTTGATGACGACGACCGGTCCCGAATCCTCTTCCATTTAGCTTAGCCTAACCTTAATTGGCTCGGTCTTGGTCAAGAAGAGGCCCGCCGGCGGAGGAAGTCCCCTCCGCCGGCGGGCGGCCCCGCGCGCGGTCAGCCGATCTCGATGAGGAGGTCGCCCGCCTCCACCTGCTGGACCCGGCCGATGGCCAGGCGGCGCACCACGCCGGCGGACTGGGCGGTGATCGACGCCTCCATCTTCATCGCCTCGATCGTGGCGACCGTCTGCCCGGCCGACACCGACGCGCCCTCCTCCACCTGGAGCGTCACCACCCCGGCGAACGGCGCCGCCACGTGCCCCGCGTTGCCCCGGTCGGCCTTCTCGGCCGCCTTCACCTCGGTCGCCACGGCCTTGTCCCGCACCGACACCGGCCTCAACTGCCCGTTGAGCGTGGCCAGTACGCTGCGGAAGCCGCGTTCGTCCGCCTCGGAGATGGCCTCCAGCTCGAAGAGCAGCGTGACCCCGGGCTCCAGCTCGACCGGGTGCTCCGTCTCCGGCTCCAGCCCGTACAGGAAGTCCGGCGTCGGCAGCACCGAGGTGTCGCCGTACGCCTCCCGGTGCGCGGTGAACTCCTTCGTCGGACCCGGGAACAGCAGCCGGTTGAGCGTCGCGCGCGGCGACTCGCGCAGCGCCTCGCGGTCCTCGTCCGACAATCGCGCCGTCTGCGCCTTCTCGGGGCGGCCCTGCAGCGCCCGGGTGCGGAACGGCTCGGGCCAGCCGCCGGGCGGGTCGCCCAGCTCTCCGCGCAGGAACCCGATCACCGAGTCCGGCACGTCGAACTTGCCCGGGTCCGACTCGAAGTCCGCCGCCTCCACGCCGGCACCCACCAGGTGCAGCGCCAGGTCCCCGACCACCTTCGAGGACGGGGTCACCTTCACCAGCCGGCCCAGCATCCGGTCGGCCGCGGCGTAGCAGTCCTCGATCAGCTCGAAGCGGTCGCCGAGGCCCAGGGCGATAGCCTGCTGCCGCAGGTTGGACAGCTGGCCGCCCGGGATCTCGTGGTGGTAGATCCGGCCCGTCGGCGAGGCCAGCCCCGACTCGAACGGGGCGTACACCTTGCGGGTCGCCTCCCAGTACGGTTCCAGGTCGCCGACCGCCTGGAGCGAGAGGCCCGTCGCGCGCTCGGTGTGGTCCGTGGCCGCCACCAGCGCGGACAGCGGCGGCTGGCTGGTCGTCCCGGCCATCGAGGCGACGGCCGCGTCCACCGCGTCCACCCCGGCGTCGATCGCGGCGATCAGCGTGCCCAGCTGACCGCCCGCCGTGTCATGGGTGTGCAGGTGCACCGGCAGGTCGAACCGCTCGCGCAACGCGGTGACCAGCGTGCGCGCGGCCGGCGGACGCAGCAGCCCCGCCATGTCCTTGATCGCGAGCACATGGGCGCCCGCCTCCACGATCTGCTCGGCCAGCCGCAGGTAGTAGTCCAGTGTGTACAGGGTCTCGCCCGGGTCCGACAGGTCGGCGGTGTAGCACAGCGCCACCTCCGCGAGCGAGGTGCCCGTGGCGCGTACCGCGTCGATCGCGGGACGCATCTGCGACACGTCGTTGAGGGCGTCGAAGATGCGGAAGATGTCCATCCCGGCCGAGGCGGCCTCCGAGACGAACGCCTCGGTGACCTCCGTCGGGTACGGCGTGTAGCCCACCGTGTTGCGGCCGCGCAGCAGCATCTGCGTACAGATGTTGGGCACCGCCTCACGCAGCTTGACCAGCCGCTCCCACGGGTCCTCCGCGAGGAACCGCAGCGCCACGTCGTAGGTGGCCCCGCCCCAGCACTCCAGGCTCAGCAACTGCGGGACGGTGTGCGCCACGTGCGGCGCGACCGCCAGCAGGTCCCGGGTGCGCACCCGGGTGGCGAGCAGCGACTGATGGGCGTCGCGGAACGTGGTGTCCGTGACCGCGACCGCCGGCTGGGCGCGCAGCTCGGCCGCGAACCGCTCCGGACCCAGCTCGGCCAGCCGCTGCCGCGAACCGGGCGGCGGCGTGCCCGGCGGCAGCGCGGGCAGCTTGTCCGCCGGGTCGATGACCGAAGGGCGCGGCCCGTACGGACGGTTGACGGTGGTCTCCGCCAGATAGCTGAGCATCCGGCTGCCCCGGTCGGCCGACGGGCGGGCCCGGATCAGCTCCGGGTGCTCGTCGATGAACGAGGTCGTGACGCGCCCCGCCCGGAACTCCGGGTGATCCAGCACCGCGCCCAGGAACGGCAGGTTCGTCGCCACCCCGCGGATACGGAACTCGGCGATCGCCCGGCGCGCACGGCGGGCCGCGTTGGAGAAGTCGTGGCCGTGGCAGGTGAGTTTGACCAGCATCGAGTCGAAGTGCGCCGACACCTCCGCACCCGTGTGCACGGTCCCACCGTCCAGCCGCACACCCGGACCGCCGGGGGAGCGGTACGCGGAGATGGTGCCGGTGTCCGGACGGAAGCCGTTGACCGGGTCCTCCGTCGTGATGCGGCACTGCATCGCGGTGCCGTTGAGGGTGATGGAGTCCTGGGACAGGCGCAGGTCGGGCAGCGTCATGCCCGCCGCGATGCGCAGCTGCGCGATCACCAGGTCGCGGCCGGTGACCTGCTCCGTCACGGTGTGCTCGACCTGGATGCGCGGGTTCATCTCGATGAAGACGTGGTTGCCCCGCTCGTCCACCAGGAACTCGACGGTGCCCGCGTTCACGTACCCGATGTGCCGGGCGAAGGAGACCGCGTCGGCGCAGATCCGCGCCCGGAGTTCCGGGTCCAGATTCGGGGCCGGCGCGATCTCGACCACCTTCTGGTGGCGGCGCTGCAGCGAACAGTCCCGCTCGTACAGGTGCACCACGTTGCCCTCGGCGTCGGCCAGGATCTGCACCTCGATGTGGCGGGGGTTGATCACCGCCTGCTCCAGGAAGACCGTCGCGTCACCGAACGCGGACCGCGCCTCGCGCATCGCCGCGTCGATCGCCTCGCGCAGCTCACCGGCCTCCGCGACCCGCCGCATGCCGCGCCCGCCGCCCCCGGCGACCGCCTTCACGAAGACCGGGAAACCGATCTCCTCCGAGGCCGCGACCAGGGCGTCCACGTCCTCGGACGGCTCGGAGGACTTCAACACCGGCACGCCCGCCTCCCGGGCCGCCGCCACCGCTCGCGACTTGTTGCCCGTCAGGTTCAGCACCGACGCCGGGGGCCCGACGAAGGTGATGCCGGCCTCCGCGCACGCGGCCGCCAGCTCGGGGTTCTCCGAGAGGAAACCGTAACCGGGGTAGATCGCGTCCGCCCCCGCCTTGCGGGCCGCCTTCACCACCTCGTCCACCGACAGGTACGCCCGCACCGGATGCCCGGGCTCTCCGATCCGGTACGCCTCGTCCGCCTTGGCCCGGTGCAGCGAGTTGCGGTCCTCGTGCGGATACACCGCCACCGTGGAGATGCCCAGCTCGAAGGCCGCGCGGAACGCGCGGATCGCGATCTCCCCGCGGTTGGCGACCAATACCTTGTCGAACATCAAACTCCCCAGTCGTGTCGCGGCTGTGTGGCGTCGAGGACGGGCGGTACGGCACGGACACGCTGCTCGGCGTCGGAGACCGTACGGCGGTGGCGAGTGCTCCGTGACCTGCCGGGTGCGGAGCGTTTCGACACCGTACCGGAGACTTCCCCCGAGATCGCGAGGGCAAAAGATGGCTTGCGTCACGCCCCAAAACGTCCCCCGGACGCAGTCCCTGCCACCGGGACGTTTTGCCGGTTCCCGGTGGCGGGGCCATGCTGGTGGGCATGGCCGACCACGCCGGCCCCGACCCCGTCGCCGCCGTCCGGCGCGACCTCCGCCTGCTGGAGGCCGCGGGCGCCCACGAGGGCGGGGCCACCGCGCAGCAGCTGGCCCGGGAGGCGGGACTTCCCCCGGCCACCGTGCACGGGCTGCTGCCCCCGCTGGTCGGTGACGGCTACCTGAGGGAGCTGGACGACCACACCTACGTCCTCCCCGGCGACGCCCCGGGCGGCGGCTCCGGCGAGCAGCCGGCGCCCGCACGGGTACGGCCCGCCCTCACCGCCCTGCGCAACGACCTGTGGGCGGCCGCCTATCTGACGCTCTACGTGGACGGCGAGATGCGGGTCATGGAGATCGTCGACAGCGCGCGCACCCCGCGCGTGGACCTGTGGGTGGGGCTTGAGGAGGCAGGTCACGCCACGGCGCTCGGCAAGACCGTGCTGAGGGAGCTCGACGACGAGGCACGGGCCGACTACTTCTCCCGGCACGATCTCACCGGCCTCACCCCCCGGACCATCACCCACCGGGACGAGCTGGTGCGGCAGCTCGACGGCTCACCCACTCCGGTGGTCATGGACCGCGAGGAGTACGTGCGCGGCACCACCTGCGTGGCGGTCCCGGTGTACAGCGGCGAGCGGATCGGCTCCCTCGGCATCTCCTTCCGTTCCGACCGGATGTACCGGACCTCCCAGGTCCGCGCGGAGCTGCTGACGGCCGCCGTCAGCGTGTCCCGCCGGCTCACACTGCCCGGCTGACCGGTGCCCCTCGCCGCTCAGTCCAGCCGGGTCAGGTCCGGCCGCAGCCGCTGCCACACCGGATGACGCAGCCGCCCCGCCGCCGTCCACTGCGAGGCGCTGACCTCCGCCACGAGGCGGGGCTCCACCCAGTGCGCCCCGGCCACGTCCACCGGCCCCGTGAACGGGGACCCCGGACGCGCGAGCACCGCCAGGTACCCCCTCAGCTCGCCCAGCTCCCGGTCGGACATCCCCGACCCCACGGAACCCGCGTACCGCAGGCCGCCCGGCTCGTCCGTCCCCACCAGCACCGCCCCGGGGACGCCCGAGGGAGCGCCCTTGCGCTGGGTCCAGCCGCCGATGACCACATCCAGCGTCTCGACCCGCTTGGTCTTGCGCCAGTCGGGTGAACGGAGACCCGGCGTGTACGGAGAGGAGAGCCGCTTGGCCACCAGCCCCTCCAGGCCCCCGCGCTCGACGGTCTCCCACGCCTTGGCGCCGTGCCCGCGCACATAGGACGGAACCGACCAGTGCGGTCCCGCGGACAGCAGCCCTGCCAGGACCGCGCGGCGCTCCTCGTAGCCCAGAGCCGACAGCGGCCGGCCGTCCAGGTACATCACGTCGAAGACCACCAGGTGCGCGGGGACGTCCAGCGCCAGGCGGGCGGCACGGCGGGCGTTCAGGATGCCCATCCGGCGTTGGAGCAGCCCGAAGTCGGACCGCCCCGACGCGTCCAGGACCACGATCTCGCCGTCCAGGACCGCGCTGCGGCCGCGCAGGACGTCGCCGAGTGCGTGCAGCTCCGGATAGGTCGGTGTGACGTCGTTGCGCGCCCGCGAGGTCAGCCGCAGGGTGCCGTCGCCCCGCGTCGCGACGACGCACCGGGCGCCGTCCCACTTCGCCTCGAAGGCCCACTCCGTGTCCGGGGCGGGGAGCGGGCCGGGCACGGCCAGCATCGGTGGGATCCACAGGGGTGCCCCGGACGCGCCGGCGGAGGTGGGGGCCATAGCCTCCATGATCGAACGGCCGGCCGCTCCCCGCAGTCCGAGCTCAGGCCGCCCAGGCGGACAGGGTGAGCGTGCCCGCGAGGACCCGCCACAACGCCCAGGCGCCCGCTCGGCTCGCCGCGCCGCAGAGCACGCTCCTGGTGCAGTCCGTCTCCCGGTCCTGCCACGCGGCGACGTCCAGGTAGTGGAAGCCGAGCGAGCGGGTGAAGGTGAACCGGATGTGCAGCCCGACGCCCAGGTCGTGGCCGGGGAGCGTGGCGATCTGGAGGTGGTCGCCGGCCGCGGACTCCACGCGCACCGGATTGCCGCCCAGCAGGTCGCAGGAGTCGCCCGTGCGGACGCGGCCCGGGCAGCTCCCGCTCACCGGGAACAGCCGGAAGTTGTCCGTGAGCTGCCGGCGTACGGCCTCCGGCGTGGTGAACGGGTGGACGCCGAGCCCGTAGCCGTACCAGTACAGCAGGCGCCGGCCGTCGAGGCAGCGCTCGTGCTCCGGGTCGCAGGCGGCCGCCCGCCCCGCCCCGGTGTCCGCGCGGACAGCCGGGGCGGCGAGCGCCAGGGCGAGGCACGGGGCCACCGCGAGCGCCAGGACGCGCCGGGCGGCCCGGCGCTCACGGGGCACGGCTCAGCCCGGTGACTCGTCCGGCACCGGATGCTCCGGGTGCACTCCGGCATTGCGGGCGGCGCCGCGCCCCGTCCCGGACTCGTCGGGGTCGGGCAGCTCGTTCCGGCCCTCGTCCCCGTCGTGCCCGGCGCGTGGCGGGGCCGGCACGTCCATCGGGTCCTCGCCCTCCTGGACCTGCTGGTCGGGCAGGTCCGCGGGCACCGGAGGGGGGCTCGGGGTCGCGCCCTCGTGGACAGGGCCCTCTGATCTGCGGTCCGTCATGGAAGATCCTCCGTCGTCGTCCCCGCGGGCAGGCGGCGGGGCATCGGTAGCCTCGCGGTGCCCGGGTACCCGCGGCGGGTCGGCCAACTCATTGTCGGCCGGTCGGGACCGCACGGCATGTCCACCGGAACCCCGACGACGGCGTACGGCCCCGCTCAGCGCACCCGGGCGAGCAGGAACATCTGCGGTTCGGGCACGGCGGCCGGGATGGCGGGCACGAACATCGTGCTCTCCCGGGACAGGACGGTGAACCCGGCGTCCTCCACCAGCGCCGCGAACGCGTCCTCGCCGAAGCTGGTCACCTCGACCGGCTGCCCCATGAACGTGCCGCTGACGCCCTCCACGTCGAACGGCACCGTCGCCACGGCCAGATGGCCACCCGGCCGCAGCACCCGCGCGGCCAGGCGCAGCACGTCGGCCTGGTCCCCGCGTTCCATCTGCAGCAGCGCGAAGTACAGGCACACCGCGTCGAACGAGTCGTCCTCCAGCGGGAGCGTACGGATGTCGGCGCAGCGGAACTCCGCCCCCGGCACCTGACGCGAGGCGATGTCCACCATCACCGGCGATACGTCGACCCCCAGTACCTCGTGCCCGGCGTCCACAAGGGTCTGCGCCGTCGGCCTGCCCGTACCGCTGCCCACGTCCAGTACGCGCCCGTGCGGCGGCAGCACCCCCAGGAGCCGCTCCAGCGAGGCACGGTGCGTGGCTGAAGCGGCGAACGCCGCCTCGTAATCGGTGCCGAGAGCGTCGAACACGGCTGCGGCGGTGCGACCTCGTCCCGCTGACATGGCAGGCCCCTTCCTGTTCCGGTGCACCCCCACTTCTACTGCAACAGGCGCACCCCCGCCGCCGAACAGCCGTAATCCGGTGCGCCGCGGCTCAGCGCCCGCCCGCCACCCGGAGCACCGTCCCCGTCGCGTAAGAGGCGTCCGGGGAGAGCAGCCAGGCGACGGCGCCCGCGATCTCGTCCGGTTCGCCGGGGCGGCCGAGCGGGGTGCCGGGGCCGAGCTTCTCGGGGCGGGCCGGGTCGGCGTGGAAGCCGGTACGGATGACGCCGGGGGCGACCGCGTTGACGCGGATGCCGGACGGGCCGACCTCCTTGGACAGGCCGACGGTCATCGTGTCGACGGCCCCCTTGGCGGCGGCGTAGTGCACGTACTCGCCGGGGCTGCCCAGCGTGGCGGCGGCCGAGGACACGTTGACGATCGCCCCGCCGCCCGTCCGCGTCATGTCCCGCACCGCGCGGCGCGCGCAGAGCAGGTAACCGAGGACGTTGACCTCCAGGGCGCGCCGCATGCCCGCCGCGTCGGCGTCGGCGAGCGAACCGACCGGGCCGCTCATGCCCGCGTTGTTGACCAGGCCGGTGACCGGGCCGAGCTCGGCGGCCGCGGTGTCGAAGAGGCGGTCCACATCCGTCTCGTCCGCCGTGTCCACCCGGACCGCCACACAGCGCCGGCCCGTCGCGCGTACCGCCTCGGCGACCTGCTCCGCGGCGTCGGCGTCCGAACGGTAGGCCAGTGCGATGTCATGGCCCTGAGCCGCCAGGCGTACACAGATCGCCGCACCGATGCCGCGGCTTCCTCCGGTCACCACGGTGACGGGTTGACCGTTCATGGCAGGCCCCACTTTCCTCGTACTCGCGTGCGGAGCCATCGTAGGCGGGGATGATCACCCGTCCCGGAGGGGGCCGGAACACGGCGGTGGACTGCCACCCACTCATGGAAGAGTGACAGTCCACCGGTCCGCGCGCCCCGCTCTCACACGGGCAGGCCGTCCGGCCGCTCGCTCTGCTCCTGGAGCTTGCGTGCCTTCTCCTGGAGCCTGCGGCGCTGCTCCGGGTCGCTGGTGCGCTCCGCGGCCTCGGTCAGGTGGCGCGCCTTCTCGCGCATCTGCTGGGCGCGGTTCACCTCTCGTGCAACGCTCATCGTCACTCCTCGGGACGTAGGGGAGAGCGGGTCCCTTCAGGGAAGCAGCGGGCCGTCACCATCGCACGCCGAAGCATCACGCACCGTGAAGACCGCAGGTGGGGGCGGGGGGACGGAACCGTGCCCCGGCGCTGGCATGATCGAGGGTATGAACGAGCGCATGATCGCCGCGTGTGACGGGGCGTCGAAGGGTAATCCGGGGCCGGCCGCCTGGGCCTACGTGGTGGCCGACGCCGAGGGGCGTCCTCAGCGGTGGGAGGCGGGGCCGCTCGGCACCGCCACCAACAACGTCGCCGAGCTCACCGCTCTCCAGGAGCTCCTGGAGAGCGTGGACCCCGCCGTGGCGCTCGAGGTCCGGATGGACTCGCAGTACGCGATGAACGCGGTCACCAAGTGGCTGCCCGGGTGGAAGCGCAACGGCTGGAAGACCTCGGCCGGGAAACCCGTCGCCAACCGCGACCTGGTGACCCGCATCGACGCACTCCTGACCGGGCGCGCCGTGAGCTTCGTCTACGTGCCCGCCCACCAGGTGGACGGCGACCCGCTCAACGCGCTCGCCGACCAGGCCGCGAGCGAGGTCGCCGTCACCCAGAGCGCCGCCGGCACCGCGCACGGCTCGGCCACCCCCGTACCGGCGCCCTCCCGCGCCACCGAGGGCCGTCGCACCGGGGCGACGGCCAAGCGGACCGCTCCGCGGAAGTCGGGGAGCGGGGCCACCATCCGGGCCAAGTTCGCCGGCCGCTGCCACTGCGGACGGCCGTACGCGGCCAAGGACATGATCGCGAAGAACGACCACGGCTGGGGCCACCCGGAGTGCCGCACCGCCTCCGCCTGAGCGACCGCCCCGGGCGGATGTTCCCGGCCAACGGCGCCCGCGGGCCCACCGGATGGGGCGATCTCCCCGCGCGGCGGACCTCCCCGTGCCATGATGCGGCTCCGGCGGCGCGCGGGGAGCGCCGCCGGGGGAGCGGTGGCGACACCGGGACGCTGGGGGGCGCATGGAGACCACGACGACGGTGCTCGGCCGGCTGCGCGGGGCGCAGAAGACGGCCAAGGGGGTGTCGCTCTACTCGCGGTACGTGAACCGCCCGGCCGGCCGGGTCTTCGCCGCCGGCGCGTACCGGCTCGGCATGACGCCCCATCAGGTCACCCTGAGCAGCGCGGCGTTCACCTTCGCCGCGATCGCCTGCGTGGCGCTGGTGCGCCCGGGCCCCTGGCCGGCCGTCCTGGTGTACCTCGGTCTCGCCGTGGGCTTCGCGCTCGACTCGGCCGACGGGCAGCTGGCCCGGCTGACGGGGCGCGGTGGGCCCGACGGCGAATGGCTGGACCATGTGGTCGACTGCGCCAAGATGATCCTCGTCCACACCGCCGTGCTGATCGCGTTCCACCGGTACTTCGACCTGCCGGGCGACGGCTGGCTGCTGCTGCCGCTCGGCTTCCTGTTCGTCGCCGTGCTGACCTTCTGCGCCGGGCTGCTGCGCGAACAGCTCGGCAAGGCGGCGGCGCCCGGCTCCGCAGGGGGGGCCGGGCCCGCCGCGCCGCCGTCCCGGCTGCGGGCCGTGGCGCTGCTGCCCGCCGACTACGGGGTGTTCTGCCTGGTCTTCCTGCTGCTGGCCGACGAAACGGCGTTCCGGATCGGGTACGCCGTACTCGCCGCCGCGCACGCGCTGTTCCTCGTCCTGTTCCTGGGCAAGTGGTTCAGGGAGCTGAAAGCGCTCCGGGCGCACTGACGAGCGTGTCCAGAGCCCGGCGCAACTGGGTGCTGGAGGTGTGCACGGTGTACGGGAAGTACACCACCTCCACACCCACCTCGGCGAAGTCGCGTTCGAGCTTCCTGCCCTTGTCGGTGTCCCGCCAGTCGTCCCCCTTGAAGATGACGTCGAACCTGACCTGCTGCCAGGTCTCGACCTTCTCCGGCACGGTCTCCACGAAGGCGGCGTCCACGTACCGCACGCTCCGCACGATCTCCAGCCGTTCCGGGAGCGGGACCACCGGCCGGTGTCCCTTGGCGAGCGTGGCCATCTCGTCGGAGACCACCCCCGCCACCAGGTAGTCGCACTGGCTGCGCGCATGACGAAGGATATTGAGGTGTCCCACATGGAACAGGTCGTAGACCCCCGGCGCGTAACCGACCCTGTGCACCATCCGTTCTCTCCCCCCACGGTGAACGCGATGTCCGCGATAGTCCAACGACCTTACTGTGAAGACCACTTGCGCATCTCATGAACGGATAAGCTCGCTTTTGGGGCTGTTCCTCGGTGGAACACAGACGGCTCCGGGGGGAAGGCGATCGCCCGATGGCAGACGAAGAGCAGCACCGCAGACCGTTCGAGCAGCGCCGCCTGCTGGTGGTCTCCACCAACTACGCGCCGGAGCTGACCGGCATCGGCCCGTACGCCGCCCAGCTCGCCGAGCACTGGGCCGCCTCCGGCGCCGACACCCATGTGCTCACGGGCATGCCGCACTACCCGGCCTGGCGGACCGACGCCGCGTACCGGGGCGTGTGGCGCACCGAGGAGCGGCGCGCGGGCGTCACCGTGCACCGCAGGCGGCACTACGTGCCGCCCCGCCAGAGCGCGTTGCGCCGGGCCGCCTTCGAGGGCAGCGTCCTGGCGCACGGCCTCCTCGCCCCGCCCGCCGTCCGGCCCGACGCGGTGGTCTCCCAGATGCCCAGCCTCGCCGGCGGGGTCATCGGCGCCCGCCTCGCGCGACGCCACCGGGTGCCGTACATACCCGTCGTCCAGGACCTGATGGGCGCCGCCGCGGCCCAGAGCGGCATCCGCGGCGGGGACAGGGCGGCGGCCCTGGCGTCGAAGGCCGAGCGGTTCGCGCTGCGCGCCGCGACCCTCGTCGGCGTCATCCACGAGAGCTTCGTGCCCCGCGTCACCGCCTACGGGGTGGACCCCGGGCGCATCCGCACCGTCCCCAACTGGAGCCATGTGCACACCCCTTCGGCCGACCGCGCCGCGACCAGAGCCCGGCTCGGCTGGCGCGAGGACACACCCGTCGTCCTGCACTCCGGCAACATGGGACTCAAACAGGGCTTGGAGGTCCTGGTCGACGCGGCCCGCCTCGCCCCCGGGATCCGGATCGTCCTGATGGGCGACGGCAATCAGCGCGAGGCCCTGCGCGCCCGGGCCACCGGGCTGCCCAACCTCGACTTCCTGCCTCCGGCCGGTGCGGACGAGTTCACCGACATCCTGGCCGCCGCCGACGTCCTGGCCGTCACCCAGCGCGCCTCGGTGCTCGACATGAGTGTGCCCTCCAAACTCACCTCGTACTTCGTGGCGGGGCGCCCCGTCGTCGCCTCCGTGGCCGAGGCGGGCGGCACCGCCGACGAGGTGCGGCGCTCCGGGGCCGGGCTCCTCGTCGCGCCCGAGGACCCGGCCGCCGTGCTCGGCGCCGTCCGCAAGCTCGTCGAGTCACCCGCCGAGGCCGACGCCCTCGGCGCCCACGGGCCGCGCTACGTGGCCCGCCACCTGGGCCGGGAAGCGGCGCTGGCCCGTTTCGACGCCCTGCTCACCGAGGCCCTGCGGGACGGCCGGGAAGGGCCACGCCGATGACCGAACCGATCCGCACCCTGGACGAGCAGGACGAACCCGCCCTGCTCCGGGACCAGTTCCGGCAGCTCCTGCGCTACCGCACCCTCCTCGTCACCGGTGTGCTCCTCGGCCTCCTCGGCAGCGGCTGGCTCGCCCTGAGCGGCGACGACACCTACGCGGCCACCGGCGAGGTGTCCGTACGCTCCGCCACCTCCGACCCCTTCGCCGCCGGCGCCTCCGCCGACAAGGGCATCAACATCGGCTCCGAACGCCAGACCGCCGTCAGTGACGCCGTGGGCACCATCGCGGCCGGCACCCTCGCCAAACAGGGCGACACCGTCGAGGTCGGCGAACTGCTCTCCGGACTCCAGGTCACCAACCCTCCCAACACCCTCGTCCTCAAGTTCGCCTACACCGGCCGCACCCCCGAGCGTGCCAGGGCCAGGGCCGAAGCCCTCGCCGAGGCATACCTGGAGATACGCCGGGAGCGCACCGAGGACAGCATCGACAACATGATCGACGGGTACCGTGCGCAGCTCAAACCCCTCACCGAACAGCGCGACCGGCTCGCCGAGCAGGAAACGGGCACCGGGGGCGACGACGTCACCAGCGCACGCGCCAACCTCATCGTCGCCATCTCCGGGCTCAACCAGAAGATCTCCGAACTCCGCGCCCTGGACACCACGCCCGGCTACCTCAACAAGAAGCCCGTCGCCCCGCAGCACCCCTCCGGGGCGGGCCTGCCGCTCCTCCTCGGACTCGGCGGCGTCGTCGGGCTCGCCCTCGGGCTGCTGATGTCATGGGTGCGCCTGGTCTTCGACCCGGCCGTCCGCTCCACCCGGGAACTCGTCCGCTCCCTGGGCGCCCCCCTGCTCGGCACCCTGCCCAGGGAACGCTCGACCGCCGGAACGCTCCTCGCGATCGGCCGCCCCGGCAGCAGGCTCGCCGAGGAGTACCGGGCGGTCGCCTTCCGGCTCGCCTACGACCCGTCCTTCGCGGAACGCCGCCGCCTCCTGGTCACCGCTCCCCGGGGCGACAACGACATGGCGCGGGCCGCCGCCGCCAACCTGGCCGCCGCCTTCGCCGAGATGGGCCGCGACGTCCTGCTGTTCGAGGCCGACCTGCGGACCCCGTCGCTGGCCGGCGACCTCGGCGCCGCCCACCCGGGCCGCAGCCCCCGCTGGGCGACCGGCAGCCAGGACCGCGGCTGGCCGTCCGACAGCCGGGCCAACGTCGACGTTCCGGGGTCGGGCGCCTTCACCCTGGTCGCCGGGCGCCGCACCGACAACGTGCCGCGCGCCCTGACCTCCGCCCCCGTCAGCCGCATCATCGCCGAGGGGGGCAGGCCCGGCGCGGTCGTCATCGTGCTCGCCCCGCCCGTCCTGTCGTACGCGGACGCGGTCGCGCTCGTCGACCGGGTCGAAGGCGTCGTCATCGTCTGCCAGCCGCGCGAGGTGCACCGCAGCGACCTCGAACGCATCCGGGAGATCATCGGCGCGGCGGGCGGCTCCGTCCTCGGCACCCTGCTCCACCCCGGCCACGGCCGGCTGGACCGGCGGGCCCGCGGGAAGTCCGGCGGTGGCCGCCCGACGGGACACCGCCCCTCGGGCCAGGGGCCCGCGGCCCCGGGCGGCCGGTACGGCGACCCCGACGTGGCCGGCCGCACCGGTGACCCCGCCGAGACGCTGGGGCTGCGCACCGTGGACGGCGGCCACGGACGCGACGGCCACAACAGCGCCGCCGGACACCGATGAGAGCCCGTACCGCGATCGTCTGCTCGGTCGCGGACCAGGGCGTGGCGGCCCTCACCAACATCCTCGTGCTGGTGGCGGCCGCCCGGCTCTCGACCGTGGCCGGCTTCGCCCGCTTCTCCGCCGTCTACCTCGTCTTCACCGTCCTGCTCGGCGTCTCCGGCGCCTTCACGGGGCAGCCGCTCGTGCTGCGCAGGGGCGGCGGCGAGGACACCCGGGGCGCCTGCCGGTCCGCCGTCCGCCTCACCCTGCTCGCCGCCTCCGCCCTCGGCGCTCTGCTCGCCGCCGTCTGCGTGGTGCTGCCCGGCTCCACGGCGCGGGCCCTGATGACGCTGGGCCTGGTGCTGCCGGTGGTGCTGGGGCAGGACATCGCCCGTTACGCCTTCGCCACGCTGCACGCCCAGCACCTGGCCCTGGCCGCCGACACCCTCCGGCTGGTCTGCGTCATCGGCGCCCTGGCCGTACAGCCGCACGGGGCGCCGGCCGCCCGGCTGGTCGCCGTCTGGGGCCTCTCCGCGCTCCCCGCGCTGCTGCTGTCGGCGCTCGCCCTGCACCGCAGGACCAGGGGGACCCCGGTGGCGCTGGGGCCGATGCTCGCGAAGGGGCACCTCGGCCGGCGGTTCGTGGTCGAGTTCGGTGTGGGCAACGCCACCTCCCAGCTCTCCGTGCTCGGCCTCGGGGCGGTCGGCAACCCCCTCGTCGTCGGCGCCCTGCGCGGCGCCACCACGCTCTTCGGCCCGCTCAACGTGCTGTTCACCTCCGCCACCGGTTTCGGCCCCCCGCTCCTCGGGAGGCTCGCGACCGACCGGCTCCGGGTACGCGCGACGGCCGCGCTGGCCGGCGTCCTGGCCCTGACGGCGGCCGCCTGGGCCACCGTCCTCGCCCTGCTGCCCGGCTTCGTGGGACGCCACCTGCTCGGCGCGACCTGGCCCACTGCGGCGGCGCTCCTCCCGGCCACCGGCAGCCAGTACGCGGCGATGGCCGCCGGCACCTGCGGGCTGCTGGCACTCCGGCTCCTCGACCCGCGCTCCACGCTCTCGATCCAGGTGGTGTTCTCGCTCGCCGCGGTCGCCTTCCTCGCCACCGGCTACGCGACCGGCGGAGTCACCGGAGCGGCCTGGGGCCTCTGCCTGGGCTCCGTCTGCAAGGCCGTCGCGACCTGGGCCCGGGTGGTCCGGCTGACCCGGTCCGGCGCGCGGGCACCGGAGCGGATCAGCGCGGACGCCGCCCGGACCGGAAACTCGTCACCAGCGCCAGACACAGGGCCGCGATCGCCAGCTTCCCCGCCGCCTGCAGCAACGGACCGCGCAGCAGGATGAAGGTGTACCCGGCGATCAGCGGTGCCGCGATCGCCAGCACGCTGCCGGAGCCCGGCCCGTCCCGCGAGACCGCCCGCGCGTAACGCCGGTCGGTGCGCGCGGCCCCGTACCCCGTCAGCGCCAGCCCGCCGACCAGGCCCACCACCCCGAAGTCGACCCACAGCTCCGCCCACAGCGGCGCGGAGAGGTTGGTCATGTTCATCCCCATCCACTGCCCGACGCGCACCCCGGTGTCCTCCGGCTTCCCGCTCCACGCCGCCCTCGGCACGAAGAAGAACGCGGACCCCGCCAGCTGCCGACCGTAGGTGTGCCCACGGGTGCCGACCCAGGTGACCGTGTTGGCGAACATCACCGTCTGGTCGTAGTCCTTCGTGGCCAGCGGCTCGAACACCGACGAGGACTGGACCGGCCGGTACCCCTCGTCGTCGTACCGGAACCGGTCCGCGTACGGGAACAGCACCAGCGCCCCGACCACCCCCAGCGCCAGCACCGAGCGGTACATCGCCGCACTGCGCGGGAACGCCGTGAACAGCAGCGAGACCAGCACCGTCAGGAACCAGTAACGCGCGTTAGACACAGGGTTGTTGACGATCAGGTTGACGACGGCCAGCGCGCACCACACCAGCACGGTGGAAGGCGAGCGCCTGGCCCGGCGCGAGGTCACCAGCCTGCGCGTGTAGAACAGCAGTGCCAGCAGCGCGGGAACGGTGCCGAAGCCCTTCAGGAACGCCGAGCCCACATTGGACTCGCCGGACGCCACCCCGCTCTCGGCGACCGAGGCGCTGATCTCCTGTCTGCTGGAGAAGAAGACCGCGGGCCCGCCCAGCTTCAGCACGTAGTACCCGCTCGCCGCGAACGCCACCAGCACCAGCAGCCGCAGCCGCACCGGGTGCGCGGTGGCGCCGCGCCCGTCCCCGCGTGCCGTGCGGCGGCGGCGCAGCGGGCGCCGTGAGGCCAGCAGTGCCCCCAGGTCGAAGGCCGCGCACCCCACGAGCACCAGCGCGACGGCGGTCACCAGGTCGCCGCGCGGCCCGACCGCGGGTGTCGGCGTCTGACCGATGACCACCTGCGCGAACGGCGCCACCCCCATCGCGATGTACACGAACATCCAGAAGACGCCCTGGAGGAGCCGCCGCCGCGTGGACAGGACCATCGTCGCGAGCCGTGCCCCCGAGTAACAGGTCAGGACGAGCTGCAACCAGTACGCGGTGTCCCGCACCCCGGTCCCGGGCTGGGCGGCGATCAGCGCGGGCAGGAAGCACACCAGGCCGAGGACGATCGGCACGGCCAGCGCACGCGACAGCATCGCCCAGGACAGCGGGCGGGCAGTCGCGGAAGGCGCCGCACCCTCGTGCACGGATGCCATCAACTCCCCGTTCCTGAAGCGCGGTTGTGTAGTCACACATTAACGAATCACCACACGTGAGGAGATGTGGCGACTAGTCTGGGCAGGGCCGGAACGAGGGCAAGGGGGACCCTGGTGAAGATCCTGCACATCGTCACGCTGCACACCCCGGACCACGCCTTCGGCGGTCCGACCCGGGTGGCCCTGAATCTCTCCAAGGTCCAGCGTGCCGGGGGCGACGACGCCAGGATCATGGCGCTCGGCGACGGCTTCGACGGGCCCCTGCCGCGCGAGGTGGAGGGCGTCCCCGTCCACCTCTTCCAGGCCCGCCACCTGCTGCCGGTGTTCGAGGTCAGCGGGATCACTTCCGCGGCCCTGCTGAGGACCGCGCACCGCATGATGCGCGGCGCCGACCTCGTCCACGTCCACCTGATGCGCGACCTGGTCACCCTGCCCGCCGCCCTGCTCGCGCTGGCCTCCGGCACACCCCTGGTCGTGCAGACCCACGGCATGGTCGACCCGACCGAGAAGCGCGTCGCGCAGCTGACCGACCTCCTGGGCGTACGCAAGGTGCTGCGCGGCGCCGACGCGGTGCTCCACCTCACCGAGGCCGAGCGCCTCGACGTCAACGCCGTCGCCGCCCCCGTGCCGCTCACCCGGACCGTGCGCCTGGTCAACGGGGTGCGCCCGCAGCCCTTCAAACCGTCCCGCGCGCCCGGCCGCCCTCCGACCGTGCTCTTCCTCGCCCGCATCCAGGAACGCAAGCGCCCCGAGGACTTCGTCGCCGCGATGCCCGCCGTCCTGGCCGAACACCCCGACGCCCGCTTCGTCCTCGCCGGTCCGGACACCGGCGCCCTCCCGGGCACCCTCGCACTGGCGCGCCGCCTCGGTGTGACGGGCTCGCTGGACCACGTGGGGCCGCTCGGCCACGAGGAGGTGCTGGCGGCGGGCCGCGAGGCCGATGTGTACGTCCTGCCGTCCATCGAGGAGCCCCTGGGCGTCTCGGTCCTGGAAGCGATGTCCGTCGGCACGCCCGCCGTCATCACCCGTACCTGCGGTCTCGGGCCCGATGTGGCGCACGCCGGCGCCGGGCGGGTCATCGACAGCCGTGTCGGGGAGGACGCCGCCAACGCGGACAAGGTCGCGCGGGCGGTCCTGGAACTGCTGGAGCCGGACGCCAACGCCGAAGCGGGCAAGGCGGCGTGGGAACTGGTCAACGAGCACTTCACCATCGAGGTCGTCACCCGCACCCTCCGGCGGACCTACGAGGACGTGGTCCGCCGGAGGGCGACGGCGTCAAGGTGACGGCCTCTCGCGCGACTTGAGAGCGATCTGCCACCGGTAGAAGCTCATCGCCAGGGCGAAGTCGAAGCCGGCGCGCCCGTCGAGGAAGCCCCGCCGGTAGACGTACATGTAGGCGAAGGACATGAGCGGCTTGAACGGCGCCTTGTGGAACAGCTGCCCCTGCCGTGACTTGGCACGGCGGACCTGCTCCTTGACCTCCGGATGGTGGTTGAGCCACGCCTCCCAGTCCGAGTAGCGGTTGTGCCGCTCGAACCAGGCGGTCACCGGGTCGAGGTCCTGGTGCTCGATCGGATGGCGCAGCGCCGCCGTGCTCTGTGCGACCGGCTGGTAGTGTCCCTCCACCTCCCCGATCCCCGGCGCGTCCAGGTCGCCCACCTCCGGGTAGTGGCAGCGGGTCCGGTCGGTCAGGGAGCGTTTGCGGATGGTGTAGCCGTGCCGCAGCCGCTTCCCCGAGAACCAGTAGCCGAGCGGGATGTCGTACGCGGCCGGCTTCGGCGCGTCCGGATCGGCGAAGATCCCCCGCAGCTCGGCCAGCAGCCCCGGGCTCAGCCGCTCGTCCCCGTCGAGCAGCAGGATCCAGTCCAGATCCGTGCGCACCTGGTCCAGGCACCACTGCTTCTTCCGCGGGTGCCCGCCGTCCCAGCTGTACAGGACGACCTCGGCACCGCACTCGGCGGCGATCTTCGCCGTGTCGTCGGAGCTGTGCGAGTCCACGACGACCACCGCCTCGAAGTGGTCGATGACCGACCGCACGGCCTCCGCGATGTTGAGCCCCTCGTTCTTCGTGGGGATCGCCACGGCTATCGGCAGCTTGTTCATCCGTTGTCCCCTTCGGGCAGCCAGGCGTAGCAGCCTGTGGAGGTGAAGGCGAGTGCCGCCCCCGGAATCGTGAGGGCGGCCCGCTTCCCGTCGTGCGAGGAGCCGGAGGCCAGGACCTTCCCGCCCGGGCCGGTCGCCTCCCAGGTGCAGTCCGCGGTGGGGGAGACGTTCCGGTAGCGGCCGGGCCGCAGCCCCGCGCCCCGGTGCACACCGTCGGCGTACCCGTGCGAGGCCAGTTCCACGAGGTCCTCGTGCCGGGGGCACAGATGGGCGACGGCGGGCTCCGCGCCGGTGATCTCGCCCGCCACGACGGCGCCCACCGCCAAGTCCCGGTCCACCTTGACCAGGTAGTCGAGCCGGTCGCAGGTCTCCTGCCCCGTCTGGAGCACCGCCGCCGGGTCCATGCCCACGGGCACCCGGTCGGTCAGGTATTCCTTCTGCTTCTTGGTGAACGTACCGGTGGCGGGCGTCAGCCGGTCGGCGGGGATCTTGGGCGGCTCGCTGCCGCGGGAGGGCCGGGGCCCGGCCGACGCCGCCCCCGAGGGGTCCGCCTCCGCCCCGGCCACGGGGCCGGAGGAGACGGCGGAGGGTGCGCCCGCCGCCTTGCCGCCGTCGCCGTTCCCGCCCCCGTCACCGGAGGACGAGCCGCAGGCGGCCAGTGCCGCCGTCGCGAGAACGACGGCGGCACCGGCCAGGAAGGCGTTCCTCATCCGCTGTTCCTCAGCGCGTAGTGGGCACTGACCTGGGCGGCGGTCAGCGCGGCCGGGTAGACGGCGGTCTCGTCGATCTGGCCGGCGAAGAAGTCGCTCGTCGGCCGGTTCGGCCAGGTCGCGAGGTTGTCCCCGCCCACCCGCCAGTAGCCGGTGTAGTCCGCGCTCCTGGTGTACCGCGAGTTCGACGCGCGCAGCTGCCCGTCCACGTACAGGGCCATGCCGCCCGAGCCCTGGGTGGCGACGACGTGGTGCCAGGCGCCGTCGTTGTACGCCCCGGTCGTGCTGACGGTCTGGCCGCCGTTGTTGGAGGTGCCGAACGTCAGACGCCCGTTGTTGAGCATGTACACGTGCTTGTCGTACTTGCCGCTCAGCTCCATGGTCTTGTTGCCGAAGCCGATGATCTTCCCTCCCCGGGTCGTCGTGGTCTTGATCCAGGTCTCCACGGAGAAGGCCGTGACCTGGGACCGGCCGCGGTTGCCGTACGCGTACTGGGTGGACCCGTTGAAGCCGATGGCGGTCGAGGGCCCGGCCACGGCCGCCGGGGTCTGCCGGTACGAGGGCGAGCCGCGCAGGAAGCCGTTGTCCAGCCCCGCCCCGGTGTCGGCGGCGAAGGTGGACGTGCCCTCGTCGTAGCGCCAGTACAGGTTCGCCCTGTCGGAGAGCACCTTCGCCGGGTAGCTCTCGGCCTTGGCGGCCACGGTCGCGCTCACCGCCGGCGACTTCGCGCTGGTGTTGGTGCCGTCGCTCGCGCTGATCCGGTACGTGTGCGTCTCACCGGGCGCCACGTCGGTGTCCGTCCACCGCAGCTGCGGACGGTCCCAGAAGACGGAGGAGCCCGTCGTCGTGTGGACCGGGGTGGACGCCCCGTCCTTGTAGATCCGGTACGTGAGCACCCCGTCGTCGGTGTCGAAACTGGTCTGCCAGTTCACGTCCACCTTGCCCGGGGCGACCGTGGAGACGCTCACGTTCGGCACCCACGGCGCCCCCGTGTCCGGGCCGTCGGCGAACCGGGTGAGCCCCTGCTGCGGCTTGCTGTTGACCGTGGTGAACTCTCCGCCCACCCACAGGTAGTGGTGCCCGCCCTTGTCGGTCTGCGCCATCACGCGCGGGCCGACCGGCTCGCCGATCCCGTCGTTGGTGTCCGGGAACCACGGCAGCAGCTTCGGGTCGTCCACCGACTGGGCCAGCAGATGCTTGCGCGGCTGGTCGGGGAACTCGCCCATGGACGCGCAGTCATGCGCGTGACTGCCGCTGTAGAGCACCCCCTTGTGCACCAGCAGGGCCTGGGTGGCCCCCAGGCAGGTGTCGCGCCAGACCTGGTTGAACGTGGTGAGGTCGAGGGCGATCCGGCCGTCGAACACCCCGCCCCCGGTGCCCTCGTTGGCGGTGTAGAACTGCTTGGAATCGCTGGTGAGGTCCTGCACCGTGGAGGCGTTCGGGATGAACCCCGGGTAGCTCTTGTCCAGTGCGCCGGTGGTGGCGTCCACCACCGCCAGCGCGTGCGAGGTGGTGCCGTTCAGGGTGAAGAAGTCCCCGCCGAGCACCACGTGCTGCCCGTCCGGTGTGACCTCCACCGCCCGGCCCACCTCGTCCGCGTCCGCCGTCCACGGTTTCAGCGCGGCACCGGTGGTGACGGCGGCGAAGAAGTCGCGGGACTGCCCCGCCACGCTCTTGAAGTCGCCCCCCAGGTACACCGTGTCGTCGGTGACCGCGAGCGCCCTCACGGTCGCGGAGACGGCGACCTTGAAGTCCTGGCGCGGGGTGCAGGTGGCGGTGTCGATGGCCGCGATGTTACTGACGCCCACCCCGTTCACCGCCCCGAACCGCCCGCCCGCGTAAAGGGTTTCACCGTCCGGCGACAGGGTCAGCGCCCGTACGGTCGCGGTCCCGGAGGAGAGCGTGAACGACAGGGAGCAGCCGGTGGGCGCCCCCGTCGCGGTGTCGAACGCGGCGAAGTTCACCGCGGGCTGCTCGGAGGTCCCGGCCGCTGCCCCTGGCGGCCGTACGGTGGAGAAGGTGCCGCCCGCGTAGACCACCCCGTCCTCGGACGCGGCCATCGACCAGACGATGCCGTTGGTCTGCCAGGTGGACAGGTCGTCCGCGGTGATCGAGATGGGCGCGGTGAGGGCGGCGGCCGGGGGACTGCCCGCGGCGGCGGCGCTCAGGGCGCCCGCGAGCAGGCCGAGCGCCGCGGCCGCGGCCCTCGTCCGGCCGCGTCGGCGCCCCGTGGTTCCGTTCATCATTCAGCTCCGAAGGTGAGAACGAGCTGCGGCCCGTTGGCCGCGGTCGAGTGGGCGGAGCCGGGGCCCCGCCCGAACCGGCGCGTGCGGTCCCACCGCGTCACCGGTGGGGTGGGGGCGCGCCGGAGCCTGTTACCGGTCCACGCGCACGGCGGCACCCGCGAGTTCGTCGGAGAGCCGGCGCACATCGGCGTCGACCATGATCCGGGCCAGCTCCCGGGACCGTACGGCCGGTTTCCAGCCGAGCAGCTGACCGGCCTTCGAGGCGTCGCCGATCAGCGCGTCGACCTCGCTGGGCCGCTCGTACTTCGCGTCGTAGCGGACGTACTCGCGCCAGTCGAGGCCGGCGTGCTCGAAGGCGTACTCCAGGAACTGCCGGACGCTGACCCCCTCACCGGTCGCCACCACGTAGTCGTCAGGGGTGTCGCACTGGAGCATGCGCCACATCGCGTCCACGTACTCGGGGGCGTAACCCCAGTCGCGTACCGCGTCCAGGTTGCCCAGGTGCAGCCGGCTCTGGAGGCCCGCCTTGATCCGGGCCACACCACGGGTGATCTTCCGGGTCACGAACGTCTCCCCGCGCCGGGGCGACTCGTGGTTGAACAGGATGCCGTTGACCGCGAACATCCCGTACGCCTCGCGGTAGTTGACCGTGGCCCAGTACGAGTAGACCTTGGCGACGCTGTACGGGCTGCGCGGGTGGAACGGCGTCAGCTCGTTCTGCGGAGGCGGGCTCGCGCCGAACATCTCCGAGGAGGAGGCCTGGTAGATCCGGGTGTCGATGCCGCTGGCCCGGACCGCCTCCAGGAGCCGGATCGTGCCCAGACCGGTCACATCCCCCGTGTACAGCGGCGCGTCGAAGGAGACCCGCACGTGCGACTGGGCGCCCAGGTTGTACACCTCGTCGGGCCGGATGTCGCGGAGCAGGTTCACCAGCGCGACCCCGTCGGCCAGATCCGCGTGGTGCAGCACGAAGGACCGGTGCTCCTGCTCCGGGCCCTGGTAGATGTGGTCGATCCGCTCCGTGTTGAAGCTGGAGGAGCGGCGGATCAGGCCGTGGACCGTGTACCCCTTCTGGAGCAGCAGTTCCGACAGGTACGAACCGTCCTGTCCGGTCACCCCGGTGATGAGCGCGGTCTTCGCCACGTGTCCCCCTTCTGCGGTCGCCTGTAAGGCAGTTGGTCATGGAATATCAAGGTCTGAGTGATCCGGGATAAAACATCACCGTTTCACCCAGCTGCTGGCACAATCCGACAACATGACGACTGATCTCCCCGGCCCTCCCCGGGAACGAGTCCCGTCCCTGCTACGCCCCGGTGCCCGCGTGTTCGTGGCCGGTCACCGGGGCCTGGTGGGATCGGCGGTGGTCCGCCGCCTCACCGCCGACGGCCATGAGGCGATCACCCGCGGCCGCGACTGCCTCGATCTCCGGGACGCCGGGCGGACCGCCGCCTTCCTGCGCGGCATACGCCCGGACGCCGTGGTGCTGGCCGCCGCCCGGGTCGGGGGGATCATGGCCAACAGCACGTATCCCGTGCAGTTCATCGAGGACAACCTGCGCATCCAGCTGAGCGTGATCGCGGGCGCGCACGCGGCCGGCACCGAGCGGCTGCTCTTCCTCGGCTCCTCCTGCATCTACCCGAAGCACGCCCCGCAGCCGATCCCCGAGAGCGCCCTGCTCACCGGGCCCCTGGAACCCACCAACGAGGCGTACGCGCTGGCGAAGATCGCCGGCATCGTGCAGACGCAGTCCTACCGCCGCCAGTACGGCGCCTCCTACATCAGCGCCATGCCGACCAATCTCTACGGGCCGGGCGACAGCTTCGACCTGGAGACCTCCCACGTCCTGCCCGCCCTGATCCGCCGCTTCCACGAGGCCCGCGAGTCCGGTGCGCCGGCCGTCACGCTCTGGGGGTCCGGAACCCCCCGGCGCGAGTTCCTGCACGTGGACGACCTCGCCGCCGCCTGTGTGCTCCTGCTGGAGCGCTACGACGACGACACGCCCGTCAACATCGGCTGCGGCGACGACCTCGCGATCCGCGAACTCGCCGCGATGGTCGGTGAGGTGACGGCCTATCAGGGAGACATCCGCTGGGACACCGGCAAGCCCGACGGCACCCCGCGCAAACTTCTCGACGTCACCTTGCTGTCCTCCCTCGGCTTCGCACCGCGCATCCCGCTGAAGGAGGGCATCGCGCAGACGTACTCCTGGTGGCTCCGGCAGCGGGCCGCGTAGCCGCCCCCGCCAGGCCGGGCGGCCCGCCCCCGTACCCGGCGGGCGGCCGGCCCGGCCCCTTCCCCTGGCTCTCATCCGCCCCCGTCCTCAGTACGCCCCGCGACCGTCGGTGACGGCGCGCAGCGTCCGGGCCATGAGCCCCATGTCCGTGGCCACCGACCAGTTGTCGACGTACCAGAGGTCGAGCGACACCGTCTCCTGCCACGAGAGGTCGGACCGGCCGCTGACCTGCCACAGACCCGTCAGCCCCGGTTTGACCGCGAGCCTCCGCAACTCCCGCTCGTCGTACCGGGACACCTCGTCCGGCAGCGGAGGGCGCGGGCCGACCAGGGACATGTCACCCTTGAGGACGTTGATGAGCTGGGGCAGTTCGTCCAGCGACGAGCGGCGCAGCAGGCGGCCGAGACGGGTCACCCGGGGGTCCCGGCGCATCTTGAACATCGGGCCCTCGATCTCGTTCGCCTCGGCGAGCCCCGCCTTGTGCCGCTCGGCGTCCACCACCATCGTGCGGAACTTCCACATGACGAACGGGTGGTTGTGCTGCCCCTGGCGCACCTGCCGGTGGAAGACCGGGCCCGCCGAGGTGAACCGGACCGCCACCGCGATCAGCAGCAGCAGCGGGGCCAGGGCGACCAGCCCGCAGGTGGCCCCCGCCCGGTCCACCGCCGCCTTCAGGGCCGGCTGGAGCCCCCGGCGCAGCGGCGGCACGATGTGCAGCAGGGTGAGCCCGGCCGCCGACGAGGGCCGGATCCGGTCCGCGGCGGTCTCCGAGAGGTGCGAGAGCACCGACACTTCGAGTCCGCCGTCGTGCAGCCCCCAGGTCAGCCGCCGCAACCGCTCCTCGGCCAGCTCCGGGCCCGGGACCACCAGTGCGAGGTCCGCCTCGTGCGCGAACGCCGCGCCGAGCACCGTCGAGGCGTCGTCCCCCTCGGGCACCGGAGCCAGCCGCCCCGGCACCGGGACCTCGCAGCTCAGCGCCGCCGTGCCCACCGGCAGCGCGGCCACCACGCGATAGCAGTGGTCCTCCCGCGAGGTGAGCAGCCGCACCGCCCGGTCCACCCCCGGGGCCTCGCCGACCACGAGCACCCGGCGCGCCGTCCGGCCGCCCCCGGACCGGGCCAGCCGCCGCGCCCCCGAGG
>NZ_JAAGNI010000266.1 GCF_010550605.1 Streptomyces sp. SID9727 | reverse complement strand
CCGACTGCTTCACCGTGTGGACGGCCCACCCGCACGCCGGTGCGGTGTGGACCGAGGCCGCCGGCGGGCTCCTCGACGAGGTGCTGCGCCCCGTGGTGCGGGGGCTGCCCACCGACCGGGTCGCGGCGGTCGAGGACGCGGTCGGCCGCTCCGGCAGCAGCGGCCGGGCGGACGCCTTCCGCGACTGGAACCGCCGCGAGCGCCGCACCCTGGGCCGCCTGGGCCGCCGCATCGCGGGGCGGGTGCGGCGGGGCTGAGTTCCGCCGTGGGGATCAGGCGTCCGGCGTCAGCCGCAGCGAGATCGAGTTGATGCAGTAGCGCTGGTCCGTCGGGGTCGGGTAGCCCTCGCCCTCGAAGACGTGGCCCAGGTGCGAGCCGCAGCGGGCGCAGCGGACCTCGGTGCGGACCATGCCGTGGCTGCGGTCCTGGATCAGCTCGACCGCGTCGGTGTCCTTCGGGTCGTAGAAGGACGGCCAGCCGCAGTGCGACTCGAACTTGGTGTCGGAGCGGAACAGCTCCGCGTCGCAGGCCCGGCAGGAGTAGACGCCCGCGGTCTTGGTGTCCGTGTACTCACCGACGAACGCGGGCTCGGTGCCGGCCTTGCGCAGCACCGCGTACTCGGCGGCGGTGAGCTCCTCCCGCCACTGTTCGTCCGGCTTCTCGACGTCGTACGTCACGGTGGCTCCTTCAGCTCGACAGGTGGTCCAGGATCAGCGGGCCGAGGTCGGTGACGTCGCCCGCTCCCATGGTGAGAACGAGGTCGCCCGGCTTCGCCATTCCCGCGATGACCTCGGGAATCCGGTCCTTGTCGTGGACGGCGGTGACGTCGGCGCCCGCGGCGGTCGCGGCGTCGGTGATCAGGGCGCTGGTGACACCGGGGACCGGGTCCTCGCGGGCCGGGTAGATGTCCAGGACCACGGAGGCGTCGGCGAGCGCGAGGGCCTGGCCCATCTCGGTGCCGAGCTCCTGGGTGCGGGAGAACAGGTGGGGCTGGAAGACGACGAGGAGGCGGGCGTCGGAGGCGGCGCCGCGCATGGCCTCCAGGTCGGCGGTCATCTCGGTGGGGTGGTGGGCGTAGCTGTCGATGACCTGGACGCCGGCCGCCTCGCCCTTGAGCTGGAGGCGGCGCTTGACCCCGGTGTACTTACCGAGGGCCGAGGCGAGGTTGTGGGCGGGGATACCGAGGGCGATGCCGGCGGCGAGGGCGGCGACCGCGTTGAGCGCGTAGTGGCGGCCGGGCACGGAGACGGTGAAGGTGAGGAACTTCCCGCCCAGGACCACCGTGACCTCGCTGGTCAGACCGCGCGGGGTGATCTTGTGGACGCGCACGTCGGCGGTCTCGGCCTCGCCGTACGTGACGACGGTGAGCGCGGGCAGGGCCTCGCGGACCCGGCGGGTCAGCTCGACGGCGCCGGACTGGTCGGCGGAGACGACGAGCGTGCCCTCGGGGACGATCTTCCCGGCGAAGGTCTCGAAGGACTCGTAGATCTCGTCCATCGAGGCGTAGTTCGCGTGGTGGTCCAGCTCGACGTTGAGGACGATCGCGACGTCGGGGTCGTACTTCTGGAAACTGCGGTCGCTCTCGTCGGCCTCGGCGACGAAGATGTCGCCCTCGCCGTGCGTGGCGTTGGTGCCCGGGCCCGCCAGGTCGCCGCCGATGGCGTACGAGGGGTCGAGGTCCAGCTCGTTCAGGGCGACGGCCAGCATCGAGGTGGTGGTGGTCTTGCCGTGGGTGCCGGCCACGGCGATGGAGCGCAGCCCGTTCATCAGCGAGGCCAGGGCGTCGGAGCGGTGCACGACGGGGACGGACAGCTCCCCGGCGCGCACCAGCTCCGGGTTGTCGGCGCGGATGGCGCTGGAGACGACCACGCAGCTGGCGTCGTCGGCGAGGTGCCCGGCGGCGTGCCCGATGTGGACGGTCGCCCCCAGCGCGCGCAGCGCCTCGGCCGTCGGGGACTCCTTGGCGTCGCTGCCCGCGACCTTCGCGCCGCGCTGGGCGAGGATCTTGGCGATGCCCGACATTCCGGCGCCGCCGATGCCGATGAAGTGGGGTCGTTCCATGGCGGCGGGGATGCCGGGTGCCATACGTGTCTCTCCCAGGTGCGTACGGGTAGGGGTTCCCAGCCTATTCGCTGTGCGCGAAGAGCTTGAGCACCGGGACGCCGACCTTGTGCCGGGCGCGGGACGCCCAGTCGCGGTGGAAGAACTCCTCGACGTAGTGGGGCGCGGTCAGCACGATGACCTCGTCGGCCCGGGACTCCTCGACCACCGAGGTGAGCTTGTCCAGGGGGTGGCTCTCGATCACCTGGCCGACGGCTTCGGAGCCCGCCTGGCGCAGCGCCTCCAGCGAGACCTGGAGGGCGAGCTCGGCCGATTCCCTGGCGCTCCGGCCCTCGGGCTCCTCGCTCTCGCGGGCCGCTTCCTTCAGTTCGCCCATCGCCAGGTCGTCGATGGCCCGCAGCAGCACGTCCGCCTGGTCACCGCGCGGCTGCATGAGGACGACGAAGGAGATGCGCTCCTCCCCGTGCAGGGTGGTGACGAATTCGACGTCCCCGGAGGTGAGGGCCTTCTCGATCATCAAAACGCTGGTGAACACCACAGAGCCCTTCTCTTCAGCGACCGTCGCCGGCCGCTGCCGAAACCATCCTTCCCCGCGCTCGCACGGGGTCTGCGAGATCCATTCTGCCCACGGAACGCTAACCGGAACGTGATATTCCGCTAATTGCCGCCGCGGGGCGCGGTACGGGAGAGCTCTGGGGCGTACGGGGCGGCCGGGGCTCAGTTCCGGCGGTAGCGGGTGAAGAGGAAGCCGTCCTCCTCCAGCAGCGAGGCCAGGGCGAATCGTTTCGGCACGGCGACGGCGGGCCCGCCCGCGATCCGCTGGGCGTCACCGGCCGTGAGCAGCGGCGCGACGGTCAGGCACAGCTCGTCCAGCACCCCCTCCGCCACGAACTGGCCGAGCAGCCGGGGGCCGCCCTCCGTCAGCAGCCGCCGGTGGCCCCGGTCGGCCAGCTCCCGCACGGCGCGCGCGGGGTCGACGCGCGAGCCCTCCCCCGCGATCACCACCTCGGCACCCGCCTTCCGGGCCGTCGCGATCCGGTCCGGGGGCGCGCCCGCACCGGTCAGCACGAGCGTCGGGACCAGCGGCGAGACGAAGAGCGGGAGCGAGAAGTCCAGGTCCAGGCTGCCGCTGACCACGGCGATGGCCGGGACCGGCGTCTGGCCGGCCTCCGCCCGGCGCGCCGCGAAGGCGTCCCGGGCCCGGGCCGGCCGGTAACCCTCCTGGCGTACGGTCTCGGCGCCCGCGATCACCACGTCGGCCAGGCCGCGCAGGGTGCCGAAGATCCGCATGTCGCTCTCGCAGGAGATCGGCTGCGAGCGGCCGTCGTGCTGGGCGGCCCCGTCCAGGGTCGACACCATGTTGGCGCGCAGCCAGGGGCCGTCCACGGCGGGGTAGGCGTAGGCGTCGGCGAGGCGGTCCAGGCTCCAGTCTCCGGAGGCGTCGGGCGCTGTCAGGTCGGTCACAGGGAACAGGCGTCGCATGTCCGGCAGTGTGACACGGGTCGTAAGCTTGACGGTTGTGTCGTCCTCCCACGCCGTGCCGGGGTCCAGCCCCATAGCCGAAACGGCCCCGCTGTCCCTGTGCGCCCGCGAGCCGCACGTCCCCGCCGACCGCCTGGTCGCCGAGATGGTGCCGCCGCCGCGCTTCGACTCGGTGCGCTTCGATACGTACGTACCCGACCCGGACCAGCCGAGCCAGACCGAGGCGGTCCGGGTGCTCAGCGACTTCGCAGCCGGGCTCGGCGGAGCGCACGCCTCGGGGTCCGGGAAACGCAAGTGGTTCGGCCGGAAGACGGAGGTGCCCTCGGGCCCGCGCGGGGTGTACCTCGACGGCGGGTACGGGGTCGGCAAGACCCATCTGCTGGCCTCGCTCTGGCACGCCACCCCGGCCGCACCCTCGCTGAAAGCTTTCGGCACCTTCGTGGAGCTGACGAACCTGGTGGGCGCGCTCGGCTTCCAGCAGACCGTACGGACGCTGAGCGGGCACCGGCTGCTCTGCATCGACGAATTCGAGCTGGACGACCCGGGCGACACCGTGCTGGTGTCCTCGCTGCTCAGCCGGCTGGTCGAGGAGGGCGTGGCGCTGGCCGCGACCTCCAACACGCTGCCCGGGAAGCTCGGCGAGGGCCGGTTCGCCGCCGCCGACTTCCTGCGTGAGATCCAGGGCCTGTCCGCGCACTTCCGCCCGCTGCGCATCGACGGCGAGGACTACCGCCACCGCGGCCTGCCCGAGGCCCCGCCGCCGTTCTCGGACGAGCAGGTCACCAGGGCCGCGTACGCCACGCCGGGCGCCAGCCTGGACGACTTCCCGGCGCTCCTCGACCACCTGGCCCGGGTCCACCCCAGCCGGTACGGGGCGCTGACGGACGGGGTGCGGGCGGTCTGCCTGACCGAGGTGCGACCGGTGCCCGACCAGTCGACGGCGCTCCGGCTCGTGGTCCTCGCCGACCGCTTGTACGACCGGGAGGTACCGGTCCTCGCGGCCGGGCTGCCCTTCGACCGGCTGTTCAGCGAGGAGATGCTGAACGGCGGGTACCGGAAGAAGTACTTCCGGGCGATCTCCCGGCTCACGGCGCTGGCGCGTGACGCGAAGGGGCTGGTGGCGCAGTAGGTTCGGGGGCGTAAGGACGTATGACCGGCGGCGCACGACGCGGTGCCCCGTCGCCCCCGTACAACCGGGCATTCCGTTCGAAGGGAACCAGCATGGCTACCACGCGTCAGGCTCACACGGTCTGGGAAGGCAATCTGGCCGAGGGCTCGGGCGTCGTCACGTTCGACTCCTCCGGGATCGGCGACTACCCGGTCTCCTGGCCGTCCCGCGCGGAGGAGGCGAACGGGAAGACCAGCCCGGAGGAGCTGATCGCCGCGGCCCACTCCAGCTGCTTCTCGATGGCGCTCTCGCACGGCCTGAGCGGCGCCGGCACCCCGCCGGCCCGGCTCGACACCAAGGCCGACGTCACCTTCCAGCCGGGCACCGGCATCACCGGTATCCACCTCACCGTCGTCGGCGAGGTGCCGGGTCTGGACGAGGCCGGCTTCGTCAAGGCGGCCGAGGACGCGAAGGCCAACTGCCCGGTCAGCCAGGCCCTTTCGGGCACGACGATCACGCTGAGCGCGTCGCTCGCCTGACCTTCCCCCTCCTGTGTCCCCGGGCGGTCCGCCCGGGGACACAGCTGTTTCCGCACCGGCCGTGTTCACCTTCCGGCCATCTTGGATCCTCCTTCAATACACCCGGGTTTCTCATCGCTTCCTCATCCGTCGTTGGTTGCGTATCGCGGGCCGGCCGGTCCGGCACGGACGACGAAGGAGGCGCACGGTGTCGCAACCCGACACAGCCACGAAGGACCCCCCACCGCTGCATGTGGCGAGCAGGCTGCACGCCTTCAATCGATACGAGCTGAAGTACCTGGTCCCGGTCGAGCGGGCCGCCGAACTGCGCGACGAGCTCGGTGAGCGGATGGACCGCGACCTGAACAGCCCGGTCGGCGGGTACGGGGTCTGGAGCCTGTACTACGACTCCCCCGAACTGCGGTTCTACTGGGAGAAGATCGAGGGCCTGAAGTTCCGCCGCAAGCTGCGCATCAGGCACTACGGCGACCCGGCCGGGGTCACGGACGAGTCCCCGGTCTGCGTCGAGATCAAGCAGCGCGTCAACCGGGTCACGCAGAAGCGGCGCATCACCCTCCCGTACGCGACGGCCCGTCAGCTCTGTGACGGACGCGAGCTGGTGGCGCACTCCCCCAAGGAGCGCGCGTTCGTCCACGAGGTGCTCGACCTGGTCGTACGGCTGAACCTCAGGCCCACCGCGATGACCGGCTACCAGCGCGAGGCGCTGGTCGGGCGCGCCGCCGACACCGGGCTCCGGGTCACCTTCGACCGGCGCATCCGGGGCCGCGACCGCGACTTCCACTTCGGGCAGGAGAACCCGGAGAACCGGTTCACCGTGCCGCCGCACCTGTCGGTGATGGAGATCAAGGTCAACGAGCGCACCCCGCACTGGATCACCGACCTCGCGGCCCGCCGCAACCTGAGCCTCATCCGGGTCTCCAAGTACGTCCAGTCCATCGAGGCGTTCGGGCTGGCGCCCCGGTCCGCCTTCCATCTGCACGAGGCGGACTGCCCCCCGCCCACCACCCCCCTCGACACGCGGCTGCCGGCACAAGGGTCGCCGGTGAAAGCAGGAGCACAGTGAATTTCGATCTGCAGGAACTCAGCGGGACGTTCAGCGTCGCCGACGTCGTCGCGGCGATGGCGCTGTCCTTCGTCCTGAGCACGGTCATCGGCTACGTCTACCGGTACACCCACCGGAACGTGTCGTACAGCCAGTCCTACGTCCAGACCCTGGTCATCGTCGGCATGATCGTCGCCCTGATCATGCTCGTCGTCGGGTCCAACCTGGCGCGCGCGTTCTCGCTGGTCGGCGCGTTGTCCGTGGTCCGGTTCCGGAACGCGGTCAAGGAGACCCGGGACGTCGGGTTCATCTTCCTGGCCATGGCGATCGGCATGGCCTGCGGCGCCCGTTTCTACACGCTGGCCGCGGTCGGCGCGGTCGTGATCTGCGCGGTCGTCGTGATCATGCACAAGTTCGACTGGTTCGCGCTCAACGTGCAGCGCCAGGTGGTCAAGGTCCAGGTCCCGGCGGGCGAGGACTGCACACCGGGTATCCGTGACGTGCTGATCAAGTACACGACCGAATTCGAGCTGGTCTCCACGGAGACGATCCGGGGCGGTGCGCTGAACGAGGTGTTCTACACGGTCCGGATGAAGAAGGGCACCGAGCCGGGCGAGCTGGTCACCGCACTCCAGGAGCGCACCTCCGGCCAGCGGGTGACGGTCCTGACCGGTTACGACACCACCGACCTGTGAGCCCCGTCGACGGCACGCCCCGCGGGCGACGACTGCGCGACCGGGTGCCCGTGCGCCTGCGGCACCACTGGAAGCCCGCCGGGGCGCTGTGCGCCGGACTCGCGGTGATGCTGTACGCGTTCGGCGACGCCCGGGTCTCTCCGTACGTCACCTCCGCCTCGCGGGTGGAGGCGGACACGATCACGGACGACGTGAAGGGCACGGTCGGCCTGTACGACACGTCGGTGAAGCACTCCGTGCGACTGGAGTACCAGCAGACCGACTTCGACAAGATGATGAAGGAGTTCAAGAAGGACGGCACGAAGGACTCCATCCCGGCCGACCTCACCGTCGACGGGGTCTTCCTGAGCGATGTCGGCATCCGCCTCAAGGGCAACTCGACGCTGATGTCCCTGCGCGGCAACCGGGGCGGCGGGCCGGGAGGCGGCCGGGGCGGGATGCCGGGAGGCGCGGGCGGTGGCATGCCCGGCGGCGGAACGCCTGCGGGCGGTACGGGGCAGCGCGGCGGGCAGGGCG
>NZ_JAAGNI010000250.1 GCF_010550605.1 Streptomyces sp. SID9727 | reverse complement strand
CGCGGCGGCCGTCGCACTGCTGGCGGCCGCCGCGACCCCCGGCGTCGCCGCCCCGGCGGCCCCCGCGTCCGGCGAGCCCGTCCGGTACGTGGCGCTCGGGGACTCCTACAGCTCCGGGCCCGGAATCCCCGAGCAGACCGACACCGTCTGCGGCCGGTCCGATCGCAACTACCCCTCGCTCGTGGCGGCGGCGGTGGGCGCCGCGTCGTTCACCGACGTCACCTGCGCCGGGGCCGACACCACGCACATGGCCGGACCGCAGGACGCCGTGGCGCCCCAGCTCGACGCGCTGCGCCCCGACACGACCCTGGTCACCCTCGGGGTCGGCGGCAACGATCTCGACCTGGCCGGGGTCATCACCCGGTGCGTCCTGGTCGGCTACCTCGCGCCGCACGGCGCGCCCTGCAAGAGCAGCTTCACCCTGTTCGGCACGGACGAGATCGGCTCCCGCGTCAACGCCACCGCGCCGAAGCTCGACGCGGTGCTCGACGCGATCCACACGCGCTCGCCGCAGGCCCGGGTCCTCGTCGTCGGCTACCCCTCGCTGCTGCCCGACGACGGGAGCGCCTGCCGCGCCGTGATCCCGCTCGCCGAAGGCGACTTCGGCTGGGTCCGGGACAAGGAGAAGCAGCTCGACGCGATGATGGCGCAGCGGGCCGGGGCGCACGCCGCCGGTTACGTGGACACCTACGGCCCGTCCGTCGGGCACGACGCCTGCCAGGCCGCGGGGGTGCGCTGGATCGAGCCGGCCGACTCGGCCGAGGGCGCCGGCTTCCACCCGAACGCCTCCGGACACAGGAGTACGGCCGATGCCGTCCTCACCGCCCTCGGCCACTGACGCCTCGGCCCCGTCCCTCCGCCGCGACGCCGTGGCGGCGGAGAAAGGCGCGGACCTGCTCCGCCATGTCGACCGCGTCCGGCTCCAGCAGCCACTGCGTCTGGAGCCCGTCCAGCAGGGCCAGCAGCTGCTGGGCCACGGCCGCCGGATCCTCCCGGACGTCCGCCGCCGCGAACAGCTCCGCCAGCAGGCCGGTCGTCTCGCGGCGCAGGACCTGGTAGCGCCGTACGAAGTAGAGGTGGGCGGGGTGCTCCGGATCGGACGCCTCCGCCGACAGCTTCGCGTACAGGGCGACCAGCCCTGGCGTCCGGGTGTTGCGGTCGACCACGTCGAGCAGCAGGCGCAGTCGCTCCGCGGGCTCCGGCTCCGGTTCGCACGGGGCGAGCACGCCGGGGAAGAGGCGGCGTCCGTCCAGCTCGTCCCGGCGGCTCAGCACGTCCAGGAGCAGGGCCTCCTTGCCGGGGAAGTGGTGCAGCACCCCGGCGTGGCTGAGTCCCGCGTGAGCGGCGATGTCGCGCAGCGATACCGCGAGGAAGCCGGAGCGGGCGAACAGCTCGGCCGCGGAGTCCAGGACGCGGGCGCGGGTGCGTTCGCCCTTCGACAGCCGCCGGGGCGCCTCGGGTGCGGGGTCGGTCACTTCGTTCGTCTCCTGCCGCGGTCGGTCCTCGGGGGTGCCCTGCGGAACTTACCGGCTGGTTAATTCCACCGAGCAAAAACCTACCAACTGGTTAATTCCGTGAGTAGGCTCACCGGCAATCTTCGCCGGGGCGGCGCCCCCGGCTCTCCAGACGGAGCGAAAGAACATGAGCAGAACTGCCCGAACCGCGACCGTTGCCGCCTGCCTCGCGGCTTCGCTCGCCCTCGCCGGATGTGCCGGCGACAACGGCGGCGCCGCGGGCGCCGGATCGTCCACGCTGAACATCGCGACGATGACCCTCCCGCAGAGCCTGGACCCCGCCGTCGCCACCGGCAGCGCCCTGCCGTACTTCCAGGCCGTGTACGACACCCTCATCAAGCGCGAACCCGACGGCTCGTTCAGTCCGATGCTCGCCACGGAGTGGGCGTACGACAAGGAGCACACCGCGCTCGCGCTGACCCTGCGCAAGGACGTGAAGTTCGCCGACGGCACCGCTTTCGACGGCGCCGCGGTCAAGGCGAACCTGGAACGCTTCCAGAAGGGCGGCGGCGCCTCCGCGAAGTGGCTGAACGACCTGGAGGCGGTCGACGTCACCGACGCCGCCCACGTCACGCTGAAGCTCAAGCAGCCCAACCCGGCGATGGAGTTCTACCTCAGCGACGCACCCGGCCTGATGGCCAACCCCAAGCAGTTCGCGAAGGGCGACAGCCTCAAGACCACCCCGGACGGCACCGGCCCCTACCGCCTCGACAAGGCGCGCACCACCGTCGGCACCAAGTGGTCCTACACCCGCAACCCCGACTACTGGGGCAAGGAACTCCCTTACGCGAACGTCACCTTCAGCTTCTTCGACAACGAGACCGCGATCACCAACGGCCTCAAGACCGGACAGATCAACGCGGCGCTCCTCCAGTCCGCCGATCAGCAGATCGCCGTCGAGTCCGACCCGAAGGTGAAGACGGAGAAGCAGGAGTTCGACTTCCAGGGGCTGCTGCTCTTCGACCGCGACGGCAGGATCACCCCCGCCCTGCGCGACCCGCGCGTGCGGCAGGCGCTCAACTACGCCGTCGACCGCGGCACCATGCTCGACCGCATCCGCCAGAACCGCGGCCGGACCACCGCACAGGTCTTCGGCCCCGAGACCCAGGCGTACGACAAGGAGCTGGACGCCTCCTACGCGCACGACCCCGCCAAGGCCAAGTCCCTGCTCGAGCAGGCCGGTTATGGAAGCGGCTTCACGCTGAAGCTGCCGAGGATCACGGCGATCGTCAATGACGCGCTCGCCGCCTCGCTCCAGTCCGACTTCAAGGCCATCGGCGTGAAGCTGGTCTGGGACACGCTCGACGGCGCCTCGGCCGTCCAGAAGGTCTTCAAGGACCGCCTGTACTCCGGCATGGTCATGAACATGGGCCAGTCCGCCTCCGACTGGGCGGCGGCCGACGAACTGGTCACCCCGGGCGCCTTCAACATGTTCGGCACCACGGACAAGGTGACGCGGAAGCTGCTCCCCGTCCTCAAGGCCGGCAGCGAGGCCGAGGCCAGGACGGCCGCGCGCGAGCTCAACCAGCACCTGGTGGAGGACGCGTGGTTCGTCCCCTTCTACCGGATGAGCTACCTGCACGTCTCGGACGGCACCGTGAAGATCGCGCCGCAGTCCGGCATGGCCGTCCCCTCGATCTACAACTACGCGCCCGCCAAGTAGCGCCCCGCGCCGACGGATACCGAGTGTCATGCTGAACTTCATCGCCCGCAGGATCGCCTCCGGAGCCGTGCTCCTGGTCGTGATCTCCTTCCTCACCTATCTGCTGCTGTCCGTCCCGCACATCGACGTGGGCCGGCAACTGCTCGGCGCGAGCGCGTCCCAGAGCGCCATCGACGCCAAGAACGCGTCGCTGGGCCTGGACGACCCGGTGCTCCAGCAGTACGGGAGCTGGCTCGCCCACGCCGTCCGGGGCGACCTCGGCACCTCCTGGTTCACGAGTGAGGACGTGGGCCAGGCCGTCGGCAACCGCCTTCCGGTCACGGCCAGCCTGATGCTCGGCGTCACCGCCGTCACCACGGTCCTCGCCTTCCTGCTGGGGGTGTGGGCCGGGGTGCGGCGCGGAACCGCCGACCGCTTCGTGCAGGTGCTGGGCGTGGTGGGATACGCCCTGCCGGGATTCCTGCTGACCCTGGTCCTCGTCCTGGTCTTCGCGGTACGGCTTGGCTGGTTCCCCGCCATCGGCTACACCGGGTTCACCGACTCGCCCAGCGGCTGGCTCTCCACCATCACCCTGCCGGTGCTCTCGCTGTCGGTGGCCTCCGTCGCGGGCGTCTCCCAGCAGGTGCGGGGCGCCGTCATCGACGTCCTGCGCCAGGACTACGTACGCACCCTGCGGGCCCGCGGACTGCCCGCCTCCCGCATCGTGTTCAAGCACGTCCTGCGCAACGCCTCGGCACCCGCGCTCTCCGTGCTCGGCATGCAGTTCGTCGGCCTGCTCGGCGGCGCCGTCCTGGTGGAGCAGATCTTCGGGCTCCCCGGCATCGGCTCCATGACCGTCACCTACACCACCCGCGGCGACATCCCCGTGATCATGGCGCTCGTCATGCTCACCGTCGTCGGCGTGGTCCTGATCAACCTCCTGGTCGACATCCTGATCGGCTGGCTCAACCCCAAGGCGAGGGTCGCATGAGTACCGGCCGCACCCTGCGCAGGGTCCTGCGCAACCCCTTGGGCGGTCTCTCCGCCGCCCTGCTCCTGCTCATCGTCGCCGCCGTGCTCCTCGCGCCGGTGATCGCCTCGCAGGACCCGGGCGCCTCCTCGCTGAGCGAGGCGTTCGCGGGACCGGGCGGCGGGCACCCCCTCGGCATGGACTCGGCGGGGCGCGACATCCTCGCCCGGGTCCTGTACGGCGGGCGCAACACGCTGGGCGGCGCGCTGCTCGCCCTCGCCATCGCGCTGGTGCTCGGTGTGCCGTCGGGGCTCTTCGCCGGATACCGGGGCGGCTGGTTCGACTCCGCGGCCAACTGGACCGTCAACCTCGTCATGGCCCTGCCCGCCATGGTCGTGCTGCTCGCCTCCCGCGCCATCCTCGGCCCGGACGTCCACGTCCTGATGATCGTGCTCGGCGTCCTGGTGGCGCCCAGCTTCTTCCGCCTGGTGCGCGGCATCGTCGCCAACGTCCGGGGCGAGCTGTACGTGGACGCCGCGAAGGTCTCCGGACTCTCCGACACCCGCATCGTGGCCCGGCACGTCCTGACCGTCGTGCGCGGCCCCATCATCATCCAGATCGCGCTGGTCGCCGGCATCGCGATCGCCCTCCAGGCCGGCCTGGAGTTCCTCGGCGTCGGCAGCGGCTCGTCCGCGACCTGGGGCGCCATGCTCAACGAGGCGTTCCAGAACATCCAGCGCGCCCCCCGGCTCATCCTCTGGCCCGGTCTCGCCCTCGGCCTCACCAACTGCGCGCTCGTCCTGCTCGCCGGAGCCGTACGCGACGCCCTGGAGGAGCAGGCGCCCCGGCCCGCCCGCCGCCGGCGCACCGGGCCCGCCGCCCCCGCCGAGCCCGCGGACCCCACCGCCCCGCGCGCCGCACTGCTCTCCGTGCGCGGCCTCACCGTCGCCTACGCCCGGCCCGACGGCACCGACAAGGAGGTCGTGCACGGCATCGACCTCGATGTGGGAGCCGGCGAAATCGTGGGCCTGGTCGGGGAGTCCGGCTCGGGGAAGACCCAGACGGCCTTCTCGGTCCTGGGCCTGCTGCCCGAGGGCGGACGCGTCACGCGCGGGAGCGTCACGGTCAACGGCCGGGAGACGGCGGGCCTGCGGGAACGCGACCACCGCGCGCTCCGCGGCCGCACCCTCGCGTACGTACCGCAGGAACCCATGAGCAATCTCGACCCCGCCTTCACCATCGGCAGCCAGCTCATGGAGCCCGTACGCCACCACCTCGGACTCGGCCGCGAGGAAGCCGCCGACCGGGCCCGCGAGTTGCTGCGCCTGGTCGAGATCCCCGACCCGGACCGCACCCTGCGCCTCTACCCGCACGAGATCTCCGGCGGCATGGCCCAGCGCGTCCTGATCGCCGGTGCGATGTCCTGCGACCCGGACCTCCTCATCGCCGACGAGCCCACCACCGCGCTCGACGTGCGCGTCCAGGCCGAAGTGCTCGGCCTGCTGCGCCGGCTGCGCGACGAACGCGGCCTCGGCGTCCTCCTGGTGACCCACAACCTCGGGGTCGTCGCCGACCTCTGCGACCGGGTGGCCGTGATGAACGCCGGGCGCATCGTGGAGACCGGCACCACCGAACAGGTCCTCGGCGCTCCGCAGGACCCCTACACCCGCACCCTGCTGGCCGCCGTCCTCGACGACGCGCCCGCCCGCGCCCCCTGGCAGCCCCGAGAAGCGAGGACCGTCACCGCATGAACACGGACGACACGCCCCCGGCGGACGCCCTCCTCACCGTGCGGGACCTGCGGGTCTCGTTCCCCGGCAAGGGGCGGCGCGCCCCGGAGACCGAGGTCCTCAAGGGCGTCGGCCTCTACGTGCGGCCCGGGGAGACCCTGGGCCTGGTCGGCGAGTCCGGCTCCGGCAAGTCCACCATCGGGCGCGCGGTCCTCGGGCTCGTGCCGGTGCGCTCGGGCTCGGTCACCTTCGACGGCGAGCGCGTCGAGCACGCCGACGCCCGCCGCCGCAGGGCCCTCAGCCGCGACCTCCAGGTCGTCTTCCAGGACCCGTACACCTCCCTGAACCCGTCCCGCACCGTCGGGGACACCCTCGCCGAGCCGCTGATCGGGCAGGGCACGAGCGCCCGGGAGGCCCGGGGGAGGGTCGCCGGGCTGCTGGAACGCGTCCATCTGCCGTCCGACGCCGCGGGCAGGCTGCCCCGGGAGTTCTCCGGGGGCCAGCGGCAGCGGGTCGCGATCGCCCGGGCGCTCGCCCTGCGCCCCCGGCTGGTCATCTGCGACGAGCCGGTCTCCGCGCTGGACCTGACGACCCAGCGCACGGTGCTCGACCTCCTCCTGGAAATCCAGGAGGAGACGGGGGTCGCGTACCTCTTCGTCTCCCACGACCTGGCCGTCGTCCGCTTCATGAGCCACCGCGTGTCGGTCATCCACCGGGGCGAGATCGTGGAGACGGGCGACGCCGCGACGGTCACCTCCGCGCCGCGACACGCCTACACGCGCACGCTGCTGCACGCCTCGCCGGTGGCGGACGTGGCCGAGCAGCGCAGGCGGCGCGCGGCGGCCGGGACCGGGGCCGGACCGGGCTGACCTGGGCGGCGGGCATCGGGCCGGGGCGCTTGCGGGCGCCCCGTTCGCGTGTCCGGAGGTCTTTTCGGGTCGGATCGCTATCGGCTACTCAGGGTACTTGTCGCACTTTTCAGAGTGTTACGCGGCATTTATCCCGTGCGCCATGGCATCTCTTAGTGCGATCGATTGATCAGTACGACAATCATCCCGGCTCGAAGGAGTTCAGCATGCGTACTTCCGCTTCTGTCCGTGCCCGCAGCGTCCGCGCGGGCACCGTCGCGGCTGCCGTGGTCGCGGCCGCCGCCGCCACGCTGGGCGGGGCGTCGGCTGCCTTCGCCGCCCCCGGCGACAGCGGCGACATCGACATCCGCCCCGGCGGCTGGGCGGCGCGCGGCGGTGACGGCAACGAGGTCTGCAAGTTCGTCCTCGAGGCCGACAACTTCGGCGACATGCCGGCCGTGCCGTGGACCATCACCGCGCAGCCCCCGACCGTTCCCCCGGGGGACACCCTCGCCAGCACCCTCCCGCTGGTGAACGGCTCGGCGCGCAGCCAGGAGTACCTGCTCCCCGAGGGCACGTACCAGCTGGTGTGGATCGTTCCGTCCGGCCCGAAGAACAAGGCGTTCAAGGTCGACTGCACCAAGCCGGCCGGCAACAACGGACGGGGTGACAACAACGAGCGCGGCTCCGCCGCTTCGGGTTCCGAGGCTTCCGGCTCCGAGACGGACTACGAGCAGCCGTCCGGCGGCGTGCCCGCCGGTGGCGGCGGCGTCCCGGACATGGAGAGCGTCAGCTCCGAGAGCGACTCGAACGTCGCGACCACCGCCGCGCTGGCGGCCGGGGCCGCCGGAGCCGCCGGGCTGATCATGGTCCGCCGAGCCGCACGCCGCCGTGCCCGCAACGAGGCATAACCCGCGCAGAAGACGCCGACGGGGCCCGAGCCGGGCATGTCGTCTCACGATGACGTTGTGCGTGACCTCCTCGCTGGTGACCGGCATCGTCTGGGCGAGTTCCGACTCGTCCGACGATCCGGTCGCCGCCGCCCACGGCAACGACGCCGCGGGCGGCGGCGACCGGCCGGTCCCGCACGCGCCCCTGTCCCCGTCGCGGCCGGTGAAGGTCGCGGTGCCCGCGATCTTCATCGAGGCGCCGGTCACCGGCCTCGGACTCGACAAGAAGGGGCACCTCGGGGCCCCGCCCATGAGCAGACCCAGAGAAGTGGGCTGGTACCGCGACGGGCCCTCACCCGGCGAGAAGGGCACCTCGCTGATCGTCGGCCACCGCGACACGGAGACCGGACCGGCGATCTTCCTCAACCTCAACGCCCTCCACAAGGGGGACAAGGTCACCGTCACCCGGGCCGACAAGCGGACCGCGGTCTTCACGGTCGACGCGGTCGAGACGTACACGAAGGACAAGTTCCCCGACGACAAGGTGTACGGCAACACCGGTCGCCCGGAACTCCGCCTGATGACCTGCGGCGGACGCTTCAACAAGAAGGACGGCTACTCGGCCAACGTCGTCGTCTTCGCCCACCTCACGTCGCTCAAGCAGCAGAAGGCGTGACGAGCCCTCACTCCGCCTCCGCCGGCGCCCGCACGGCGAACGCGCGCAGGGCCGGGGACGGGCTCGCGGTGAGCCGCCGCGCGTTCGGGACGTGCGGCGACCCGTTCAGCTCACGGGCGTTCGCACCCGGGCCCAGCACTCCGCGACGCGGCCCTGGTCGGCGACGGCCGGCTCAGACATGGGCGGGCGCCTTCGCGACGGGCGCGAACCCGATGCCGAGCAGCGCCTCGACGGGGGCGTACACCTCGGGCATGTACATCGTCGGGGACAGCAGCAGGTTCTCCGCCGGGGCGACCAGGACCTCGACCCGCTTGCCCACCTCGACGTCGGCGGAGGCGAGTGGCTGCCCCGCCTCGTCGAACGTCGTGATCAGGTCCGGGAACGCGGCACGGCGTCCGCCGGCCAGGTCGAGCGCCATGTACTCGTTCACGAAGTGCAGGGTGGTGCGGTCGGCGTCGTCCAGGACGGCGACGCCCACGTCCAGGCCCTCGCGCTGCTCGCAGCGGTATTCGATCACCGTCCCCGCCGCGGCGATCTCGCCGCCCAGCTGCCGGGCCGCGCCGGCCGGCCCCTCGGCCAGGAAGCGGTGCCCCAGCTCGATGGCGAAGCCGATGGCGCCCGGGGCGCCGTTGCGGACGGCGTAGCCGACCTCGACCGGGTTGCGGGCGACGCCCACCCAGCCGCCCGCCTCCACGGACGCGCGGCGGACCACGTTCGACGTCGCGTCCAGGCCGCCGGAGACGGCCCCCTCGACGTACGCGTGCGGCTTGCCGCCCGCGTAACCCTGGCTGGACCGGTAGCCCTCGCGGCGGTGCAGACCCATCGCTCCCATCTGGCTGGAGGGGTGGGCGCGGCCGTTGCACGCGAGGTCGATGACGGGCAGGCCGGTGAGCGCGGAGTGGAACCAGCCGTTGATCGTGGTCTCGGCGCCGTTCTCGTTCGTGTGCAGCGCGACCAGGTCGCCCGGCAGCTCGCGACGCAGCAGCTCCAGCGCGCGCACCAGGTGCGTCGGCAGGACCTGCGGGTCGGGCGCTGCGGGGGCGCCGACCAGGGCGACGGTCGCGGTCAGGGCGCCCTCCGCGAACTCGTCGGCGCTCCACAGTTCGGGCGTGCCGACCTGGAGGGCCAGCTCGGCGGTGCGCAGGCCCCGCGCCACGAACCCGCCGCCGCCTCCGCCGAGTACGGCACCGCCGTACACGGCCGCGCGGATGTCGTCATGGGTCAGCTGTCGCTTCACGGGGTTCTCCCAGGGTGGTGCGGGTGTACGAGCGGGCAGAGAGGGGCTCCGGCTACTTGGCGGCCTTGAACACGCCGTTGCCGAAGGAGTAGAGGGCGTCCCCGGCGATCGCACCGCCGGCGAAGACCTCCAGGTCGCTCTTGACGTCGCTGCCGAGGATGCGCGGGGCGAGGACACGGGCGGCGATGCCGGCGGCGACCATCCAGCCGGCCATCGGGGTCGTGATCAGCAGCCCGGTCGCGAGCAGGATGCCGAGCTGACGCTTCGAACCGCCGATGAGCTGCACGATCGCGCCCGGGACCGCCCACAGCGCGAGGTGCTTGGCGGTCTCGGCGGACGGACCGGCCTTGATCGCGGCGACGTACGCGGCGTCGATCGGGGCGGTCTGCCCGTTGTCGAAGAACACCCGGTACGAGACGAGGACGACGACGATCGCGACGCCGAAGCCGATCATCGCGGCGATCAGCTGCTGGCGGCGGCCCTCCAGTTCGAAGGCCGGGTCGGCGTTCTCACCGCGCAGCATGTAGCCGGTCTTGAGGTCGTAACCCATGTCCGCGAAGGCCGGACCGGTCGCGGCGGTGAAGCCCGACAGCACGACCAGCGCCTCCGGCGGGAAGCCGATGAGGATGCCGAGCAGCAGCGTGATCAGGGCGATCGCGAAGGCCGGGAACCAGCCTGAGTGCATGGACGCGATGCCGACCAGCAGCTCGTGCAGGAACGCCGCGACGGAGGCGTAGACGAGGAAGCCGATCAGCATGCCCGGGCCCATGTGCGTGGCCGCGCCGGTCGCGAAGGCCAGCAGGACCGAGATCGCGAGGTAGGCGCCGAGGCCCAGCCGCATCGAGCGGCCCAGCCGCCGCGCGCCCTCCTCCGCGCCCTCGGGCGCACCCGCCGGCCGGGCCCGCGCCGCGTCGGTGCGCCGGGCGCCGAGGATGGTCCGGCCGACCTGGACGAGGGCGACGAGCCCGGCGCCGATCATCATCCCGTGCGGCAGGTACATCCCGTTCAGGTCGAGCCCGTACAGCGGGTCCGCGTACTGCGTGAACAGCAGGCCGGCGCCGAACGCGGCCATCGCGCCGAAGCCGCCGATCAGGGCGACGCCGAACGCCGACATCGGCAGCGAGAACACCGCGCCCACCAGACCGGTCAGCAGGCCGAGACCGAGGACCTTGGCGCGCCGCCCGCCCTGGTCGCCCGCCTTGATCGCCTCGGCGGCGGCGAGCCCGGGCGGCCACGGGTTCTTCGCGGGAAAGGCCGGGGTGTCGTACATCCGGTACAGCAGCCAGGCGTCGACCAGCATCGCGACCGAGACCCCGGCCAGCATCGGGACGATCATGTCGTCCATCCCGAACAGGAACGGGATGCCGATCGGCAGGAACAGGCTGTTCGCGGCGCCGAATGTGGCCGACGAGATGCTGGTCTGCGCCAGGTTCTGCGCGTGGACCGAGCGGAAGCCGCGGAAGGCGACGAGCGGCACGCGCGCCAGCGTCATCGCGGCCAGCGCGCCGATCAGCGACGTGCTGGGCGTGACGCCGAGGGTGGCGAGCAGCTGCACACCGACGACCGCGCCGAACACGCTGAGCACCACGGTGAGGATCAGGTTGCCGGGCGCGAGGGCGCGGGGATGGCGCGCTCCGTCGGCCGCGGGGTGCGGGGCGTCCGTGACGGCCCGGTGCGTCGCGTCGGTGCTCATGGATCTCCGGTGCTTCCGTGCGGGGCGGCATGTCCGCCGCCCTCGGAGTTCCATATTCTGGAACCATGTGTGAATATCTGGATATCCCGGATCATCTACGGGGGCACGCTCACCCGTCAAGGGGGTGGGTGGCGGTCTCGGTATGCGGACGCCCCTTACGATCGGACGCACGGGCCCCGGGGCCCGGGGGAGGCAGGAGAACGGTGAGCACACTCGCCAACGCGCGGGACGTCCTGCGGCTGCTGGCGCGCCTTCAGCGCGACCTGACCGTGACGGATGTGGCGGGCGCCCTGGACCTGCCGAAGAGCTCCGTGTCGCGGACGCTGAGCATGATGGCCGAGTACGGCTTCCTGGACCGCGACCCGGTGAGCCGCGCCTACCGGCCCGGCGAACTCGTCATGGAAGCCTCGTACCACTTCCGCGCCTCGCGCTCCACCGCCTCGTTCCTGGAGGAGGAGCTGGCCAGGCTGGTCGCCGACATCGGCTACACCGGTTACGTGGACGTGCTCGACGGCGCCGAATCGCTGGTGCTGCACATGCGTATCGGCACGGTCGGCGCCCTCCAGGCGTACACCCCGGCCGGCACCCGCGCGCCCGCCTACGCCAGCTCCATGGGGCGCGCCCTGCTGGCCCGCCTGGACGACGCGCAGGTGCTGCGGCTCGTCGACGCCCGCCTCGAACAGGCCACCGGGTCGGCCCCCCGCACCCCTGGTGAGCTGGTCTCCTCGCTGGCCCGGGTGCGCGCCGACGGCTGGGAGTCCTCCCGCGGCGAGTTCGTGCCGAACGTCGCCGGCATCTCCGCCGCCGTCGTGGACGGCGACACGGGACAGGTCTTCGGCATAGGGATCGCCCTGCCCGCTCCCGAGCTGCGCCGCGAGAACGAGGCCCGCTTCGGACAGGCGGTGCGCGACGCCGCGCGGCGCGTGGGCAAGCGGATCGGCGATCCGTACTGGCTGCGCTACGTCGCCGAACAGGACCGGGCCGTCCCCCGGACGAGCAGCGACTCCGGCATCCCGCCCGCTGCTTCGACTGTTGTTCCGGATACTGGAAGTCGGTTGCGGAACGCAACGTAGTGCCGGGCGTCGCCCGGACGACAGGAGGAGCCCCCGGCGGAGGTCACCGCCGAGGGCGTCACGGGTCGGTGCGGGTCAGTCCGGCCCAGCACCGCCCACGTCCTCCCGGCGGACCGCCACCGCGGCCCGGTGGCCGGGCGGCACGGCGACGTCGGCCAGGAGCCAGCCGCCCGGGCCGGCCGGTGCCGGTCCGGCACCCACGTACTCCGTCGACGGATCCTCGCCCAGGCCGATGCCGAGCCCCTTCAGGTACGCCTCCTTCCTGGTCCACACCCGGGCGAAGGCGGCCGGCCGCGACGGGGGCGCCAGCGCGGCGAGTTCCGCCGCCTCCAGAGGGTGGACGACATCGGCCGCCTCCAGGAGGGTGCGCGCGTCCGGTACGGGTTCGACGTCCACGCCGACCGGGGTGGCGGCGACGGCGATCAGGCTCAGGCCCTCGCAGTGCGAGAGCGAGAAGTGCAGGGGCCCGTCCGGGAGCACCGGCCGACCGTGCGGTCCGCCGCAGCACGGGCAGGGCGCCCGGACCACCGACACCGTGCGCGGGGCGATGCCCAGGTGGTTGCCGAGGACCCGGCGCAGCCCGACGTGGGCGCACAGATAGGTGGCGCGGTCGGTGGGGCGGCGGAACTCGTCCGCCCGCGCCAGCTCGGCCGGGCCGAGCACGAGCGGGGCGTACCGGGCCGCGGTCTCCTCGTGCGCGGCGGTGGCCACCAGCCAGAGCTGCGGGCGGCCCGGTCCCGGACCGGCCGCCGGGGGCAGCGCGGCGGGCAGCGGCGGGAGCGCGGTGGGCAGGAGGACGGATTCCAGAACGGGTGACGGACGGGGGTCCAGCAGGGACATGGCGGCCTCACACGGCTGTGGCGACGGGCTCGGGGGCGGCGGAGACCTCCGTCGTGGCGGGGGCCTTCCGCGTCAGGGGGGCGCGCAGGGCGAGCGTGGCGGCGATCGGCGAGAACAGCGCGACACACGCGCACAGCAGCCAGGTGCCGGTCACGCCCAGGGGTGCGGAGAGCGAACTGAAGACGGCCAGGGACAGGGGCGCGGCCCCGATGCTGGACAGCGAGAACGTGGACATCGCGGCGCCCACCTTTCCCTCGGGGACGGCCTGTTGATACGCGGTGACCAGGGCAGGACCGTTGAACCCCGAGAACAGGCCGACCCCGCACGCCGTGACCGCGAGGACGGCCGGCGAGGGCACCAGGGCCATCGTGCCCATCCCCACGGCGAGCCCGGCGCCGGCGCCGACCAGCTTGACCGGGACCGGGATGCGGTGGGCGAGAGCGGCACCTGCCGCCGCCGACGCCAGGGCACCCGCGCTGAACGCCGTCAGGGCCGCCGCGACCGAGCCGATGCCCCAGCCCTCGCCGGACGCGCGCAGCGGAAGGGCCACCTCGGCCGGCCAGAGGAACGCGAAGTCCATGCAGAAGCAGGCGACGAACATCCAGCGCAGCCGGGGGTGGGCGCCCAGGAGCAGCAGCCCGTCACCGGAGCGCCGGAACAACGGCGCACGCGGCCCGGTGCCGTGCTCCGGCCGGGCCATGCCCCGGGTCACATGGAACGCGCAGACCAGCCAGACGGCGCACCCGGCCGCCGAGACGAGCATGACCCCGGACAGGCTGCCCGCCACCACCAGCCAGGCGCCCAGCGGTGATCCGGCGATCGGGGCCAGCCGCATCACCATGGAGAACAGCGAGTTGGCGCGGCCCAGGTGCTCCTGGGGCGCCAGCCGGGTGAGCAGGACGCCCGACGCCGGACCGGTCAGGCCCAGCAGCGAGCCCTCGACCACGGCGACGGCGATCAGCGGCCAGACGCTGTCGGCGCCCGCGGTGACCAGGGCGCCGGTCACGAGGACGACGAGCCGGGTGGAAGTGGCCCGGAGGAGGACCGCGCGCGGGCCGAGGGAGTCCGCGAGGGCGCCGCCGAACAGCAGCATCAGGGCGCGCGGCAGCGTGGAGGCGAGGATGACGAGCGTGACCGCGGACCGGCCGCCGAGCTGGACGGCCGTCCAGTTCATGGCGATGATCAGCGCGAAGCTGCCGCACTGCACGGCCGCCTGGCCGGTGACGAAGCTGCCGATGCGCCGCCAGTCGGGAGCGGGGCCAGTCTCGGGCGGCGGGGCGGTGGGGTTCGTTGTCATGGGTTCGGCTTCCTGGGTCGGCATTCTGCGGAGAGGGGAGGGCGGGCTCGTCGCGCGCGTGGTTCAGCGACGCGTGACGCGGACGCCGACGCCCGTGTCGTCGCCGCGCAGCGCCGCCGCCACGGCCAGCGCGGCGGCCCGGCCGACG
>NZ_JAAGNI010000238.1 GCF_010550605.1 Streptomyces sp. SID9727 | reverse complement strand
GCGTCCCGCCGGGCCCGCCCGCCGCGGCGGGACGCTCACGCCGGGGCGGCTCCCCCGGGCCGGTCGCGGTCGTGGCGTTCCGTGGTGATCTGGCTGCCGCCCGGGCCGATGCGGATCTCGAAGTCGCCGTCGTACTTGGCGTGGCCCTCGATGACCGCCGACTCCACGGCCTCCACGCCGAACTCGCGGCGCACGATCAGGGGGTCCCGGCGCAGGTCGCGCAGCAGGGCCACGCACATGCAGATCATGACGATGGTGAACGGGGCCGCGACCAGGATAGTGAGGTTCTGGAGACCCGCGAGGGCATCGCCCTTGCCGTCGCCGATGAGCAGCATGACGGCGGCGACCGCGCCGGTGACGACGCCCCAGAAGATGACGACCCACTTGGCGGGTTCGAGGATGCCCTTCTGGGACAGGGTGCCCATCACGATGGACGCGGCGTCCGCGCCGGAGACGAAGAAGATGCCGACGAGCACCATCACCAGGATGCTCATCAGCGTGGCGACGGGGAACTGCTGGAGCACGCCGAAGAGCTGCGCCTCCTGGGTGTCGGCGCCGCCGAGCTTGCCGCCCTCCTGGAGCTTGATGGCGGTGCCGCCGAAGATGGCGAACCAGATCAGGCTCACGGTGCTCGGCACCAGGATGACGCCGCCGATGAACTGGCGGATGGTCCGGCCCTTGCTGATCCGGGCGATGAACATGCCCACGAAGGGCGTCCAGGAGATCCACCAGGCCCAGTAGAAGACGGTCCAGCTGCCGAGCCAGTCGGCCACCTCGCCCTCACCGGTGGCCTCCGTACGGCCGGCGAGCTGCGGGAGGTCGCCGAAGTAGGAGGCGATCGAGGTCGGAATGAGGTCGAGCACGATGATCGTGGGGCCCGCGATGAACACGAACACGGCCAGGATCAGGGCGAGCACCATGTTGATGTTGGACAGCCACTGGATGCCCTTCTCCACCCCGGAGACCGCCGAGGCGATGAACGCGACGGTCAGCACGGCGATGATCAGGACGAGCAGTCCGGTGCCGGTCTTCTCCTTCCAGTTCAGCTCGTGGAAGCCGCTCCCGATCTGAAGGGCGCCGAGACCCAGCGAGGCGGCCGAGCCGAAGAGGGTCGCGAAGATGGCCAGGATGTCGATGAACCGGCCGAGTCCGCCGTGGGCGTGGCGGGGACCGATCAGCGGCTCGAAGACGGCGCTGATGGTCTGCCGCCTGCCGCGCCGGAAGGTGCTGTACGCGATGCCCAGGCCGACCACCGCGTAGATCGCCCACGGATGCAGCGTCCAGTGGAACAGGGTGGTGGCCATCGCGGTCTGCATCGCCTCGGCCGCGTCGGCGGGGCGGGTGCCGGGCGGCGGGTCAGTGAAGTGGGCGAGCGGCTCGCTGACCCCGTAGAACATCAGACCGATGCCCATGCCGGCGCTGAACATCATCGCGACCCAGGAGACCGTGCGGAACTCCGGCTCCTCGTCCTCCTGGCCGAGGGTGATGTTTCCGTACCGGCTGATCGCGAGCCACAGGGCGAAGACCACGAATCCGGACGCGGCCAGCATGAACGCCCAACCGCCGTTGTGGATGAGGCCGTTGAGGGCCTTGTCGGAGACGTCCTCCAGCGAGTCGGTGGCGGTGGCCCCCCAGATGACGAAGGCCAGGGTGAGGCCGGCCGTGACGCCGAACACCACCCGGTCGGTGACGGGGCTCCGGCCGTGGCCCGGTTCGCCGGGGAGGTCGGCCGTCACCGGTACATCCCCTCTGCCGCCCGTTCTCTGCTCGTCCTGCGACACGAATGGCACCTTTCACGGAAACTGACAAATCGCTCTCCGTAGGCAGTACCACACTCGACATGCATCTTTCGGGATCAACAAGCAGTATCGACTTGCCCGTTTGTGAGGTGATATGCGGCCCTTGCGTCCAGCAGGAGCGGGATCAGCTTCCGGGCGGGCTGCCGCAGGGGCACGTGGACCCCGTCACCGTCGGGGCGCCAGGTGACGGCGTGCAGCGAGAGTTCGTCCCGGACGCGCGCGAACTGATCCTTCGTGAGGCGGTAGCCGCACGGCGGGTCGGCGAGGGTGTCGTCCGGCGTCGGGGTCCTGTCGTCCGACCCCCCGAGAAACACGGGCCCCCGGTCGTCGGTTCCCGCCGACCGGGAGGCGGCGGTGGCGGCGGCGATGTTCGCGCGCTGTTCCTCCGCGTACCGGAAGAGTGCCCTGAGGGCCACGAGTTGGGAGGCCACGCGGCGGCGGGCGTTGAGGGCGGGGTCGGCGCGCTCCTCGGCGGAGAGCGCGTCCGTACGGGATTCGGTCAGCAGTCCGACCGCGTGGGTGAGGCCGGCGATGTTGCGCAGGACGCGCTCCTGGCCGTCGCCGGCGGTCCGTCCGACCGGGTGGCCGGTGGCCGGGTCGGTCCGGACGCCGTACAGGCCGGTGCCGAAGCCGGCCTTCTCCGCGGCGGACCGCACCCGGTCCAGGGCCAGGGAGCGCGCCTCGTCGCGCAGCCGTTCGTCGGTGTTGGGGTTACGGGGCCACAGGACGAGCAGGTCCTTGTCGTAGTACGGCGCGGTCGCGGCGTACTCGTGCACGTCCGCGATCACATCGGGTTCGTGGTCGCGCCGTACGGCGGCGACGGCTCGGGCCTCGGGGCTGCGCAGGGCGAGGTGGTCCCGGTTGACGTCCACGCCGTCGCCGTTGGACCGGGTCCCCGCCGCGAGGCCGTCGGGGTTGGCGGTGGGCACGGCGAGGATCTCGGTCCGGGCGAGGAGGGCGCGGGTGTGGGCGTCGGTGGCGTACGCGAGGTCCCGGACCGTGCTCAGGCATGCCTCTCGCGCTGCCGGTTCGTCGCCGTGCTGGCCGCAGACCAGGAGCACGGTGAGCGCGCCGGGGTCGGTGCTGCCGATGCGGACGAGGCGCAGGGGGCGGTCCCGGTCCGTGGTGCCGATCCGCCGCACGGAGACCCGGTCGCCGCGCCGGGCGAGGTCCGCGAGCAGGAACGCCTCCTCGGACTGCCGGGTCCAGCGCGCTCCGCCGGAGAGTTCGAAGCCGGTGCGGGGCGCGGTGGTGCGGGCCGCGTCCGAGGGGACGGTGAGAAGAGGGACGGTCAGAGCGGCGGTGGCGACCGCCAGCGCGAGATCGCGGGCACGGCCGCGCCGGGGCAGCCGCCGTCCCCCGGCCGTCGGCGCGATCGGCATGGGCGGAAGGTACTGCGTCGCGGCGGCCCGCGACAGACCCGTGCACGGGCTGTTTCATGAGACCGGTGGACCGCTCCGGCCCGTTGGTACCCGATCCGGCCCTCGCCGGGCGGGTACCCCCTAGGCTGGCGGGGCCGGCCGGCCGGTCGGCCCCGCTGCGCCACAGAGGAGCGTCCCCTTGCCCGGTCCGTCCCCCGATGCCCCGCTCCACGCGCGTCCCACGCTGGAAGCCGTGGCGGCCCGTGCCGGAGTCTCCCGGGCGACGGCCTCACGGGTGGTGAACGGCGGTGCGGGGGTGCGGCAGCCGCTCGTGGACCAGGTGCGCAAGGCGGTCGAGGAGCTGGGCTACATCCCGAACCATGCGGCGCGGACCCTGGTGACCCGGCGGAACGGGGCGGTGGCCGTGATCATCGACGAGCCCGAGGTGCGGATCTTCTCCGACCCGTTCTTCTCCCAGCACATCCGGGGCATCAGCCGGGAACTGAACGCGCACGACGCGCAGTTGGTGCTGCTGCTGGTGGAGGGCCGGGGAGACTTCGAGCGGGTCAGCCGCTATCTGGGCGGGGGCCACGTCGACGGGGTGCTGGCCTTCTCCCTGCACACCGACGACGAACTCCCCGCCGCCATCCGCCGTTTCCGCGTCCCGGCCGTCTACGGCGGCCGGCCCGGGCGGCCGGGCGCGCCGACCGACGCGGTGCCCTTCGTGGACTGCGACAACCGGGGCGGTGCCCGGGAGGCCGTACGGCATCTGGCCGGGCTCGGCCGCCGGAACATCGCGCACATCGCCGGTCCGCGCGACCAGACCTCGGCTCTCGACCGGATCGACGGCTACGCGGACATCCTGCCGGACGCCGACCCCGCGCTGCTCGCGGACGGCGACTTCACGGTGGAGGGCGGTGCGCGGGCCATGGCCGAGCTGCTGGCGCGGCGGCCGGACCTGGACGCGGTGTTCGCGGCGAACGACCTGATGGCGTCGGGTGCGCTGCGGGTGCTGCGGGAGCGGGGGCGGCGGGTGCCGCAGGACGTGGCGCTGGTGGGCTTCGACGACATGGAGTCGGTCGCCGGGGCGACGGACCCGCCGCTGACGACGATACGTCAGGACGTGGTGGGCATGGGCCGGTTGATGGTGCGGCTGCTGATGGACCGGCTGGAGGACGGGGGCGCGGTGCCGGAGTCGGTGATCACGCCGACGCGGCTGGTCCGCCGCGCCTCGGCCTGAGCCCGCCCGTGCGGGCCCGGTGCGCCGCCCGGGCGCGGCGGGCCCGGGGCAGGTAGCGCAGGCGCTCCGGCAGGACGGGGACGACGAGCCGGACCACCGCGCAGAACCTCCGCAGGGCGCGTTCCTGCGCGTCGGTCCACTCCAGGCCGATGGCCTCGCGGGCGTCGGGCGGCATCAGCCCGACGGTCAGGAAGGAGCGGAACCGGGCGAGCGACGGGAGCAGCACCGGCCACACCACCCTGAGCAGCAGCCGCAGTGCCCGGGGTCCCCGGTCCGGCGGCGGGACGGCGGTGTCGGTGGCGACGAGTTCCGCGACGACGGGGGTCTTCTCGATCTCGTCGGCCAGCATGGCGCGGTAGTACGGCCAGAACTCCTCGATGGTCTGCGGCATGTCCCGGTCGTGGATGCCGAGCACCCGGCCCACCTGAAGCCATTCCGCGTACAGTGCGCGCTCCTGCTCGCGGCTGAGCGGGCGCAGCAGGTAGCGGGCGCCGTGCCGGTAGACGGGGTAGCCGGTGGCGTGCACCCAGGCGTAGTTCGCCGGGGTCAGGGCGTGGTACGGGCGGCCCCGGGTGTCGGTGCCCTGGATGGCGCGGTGCAGCCGGCGGAGCCTGCGCCCCTCCTCGGCGGCTTCCTCACCTCCGTACACCCAGAGCTGGAGCGAGCCGAGGGAGCGCTCGCCGCGTCCCCAGGGGTCCGTGCGGAACACGGAGTGCTCGTCCACGCCCGCGCCGACGGCGGGGTGGGCGACCTGGAGGGTGAGGGCGGCGGGCAGCATCAGCAGGGCCCGCACATCGCCGGACAGGCTCCACAGCACACCACCGGGCGGGGGCGGCGCGGGGTCGTTGCTGCTGCTCATGCGGTGCTCCCGGCAGTGGTGTTGACGGCGTCGATGAAACAAGTCAATAGTATTTGTAACTTTGACTCTCCGGAACAGACGTGCCGTCACATCGCTGCCGAATGAGCGCGTTGACGCCGGGGCACGGACAGGAGGGCGCACCATGGGCCGGTACAGCCGCCTGCACGAGATCCGCCGGATGGATCCGGCGCGGGACTACGCCGAGATCCTTCGGCTGATCTCCCAGTACGAGTTCCCGTGGGACTACCGGCAGGGCGTCAGCGTGGCGTTCCTGCGCGACTACGGCGTCCCCCGGATCTCCGTGCTCCTCGACCGCACCCAGGAGTTCGAGCGCAACGGGCAGAAGCGGTACGACGACACGGTGCTGCTCGCGTACGAGATGGCCGTCGACGGCTTCGACTCCGAGCGCGGGCGGGCGGCGGCGCGGCATCTGAACCGCATCCACGGCAGGTACCGCATCGAGAACGACGACTTCCGGTACGTCCTGGCGACGACGGTCGTGGGGCCGAAGCGCTGGATCGACCGGTACGGCTGGCGGCCGCTGTGCACGCAGGAGGTGCGGGCGCTGGCGGAGGCGGGGCGGAAGACCGGGGCGATGATGGGCATCGAGGACGTGCCCGACACGTACGAGGGCTTCGAGCGGCTGCTCGACGCGTACGAGGAGCGGATGTTCGCGTACGACCCGGCGAACCGGCGGGTGGCCAGTGCCACGTTCCGGGTGATGGCGAGCTGGTACCCGCGCCCGCTGCGGCCGTTCGTCGCCCGGTTCGCCCTGGCGGTGCTCGACGAGCCGCTGCTCGGGGCGCTGGGCTTCCGGCCGCAGCCCCGCTGGGTGCGGACCTCGGCGTCGGCGGCGCTGCGGCTGCGGGCGCGGTGCGTGCGCCGGATGCCGGCCAGGCC
>NZ_JAAGNI010000230.1 GCF_010550605.1 Streptomyces sp. SID9727 | reverse complement strand
GTCCACGCCCCGCTCGGCCGCCCGCGGTTCAGCCCGGAGACCGGCACCTGGGCGCTTCCGCTGCCGACGCTCGACGCGCGGATCATCGCCCGCTCGGCGAAGGCGCTGCCCCGCTACGGCCCCGACTTCCGCTACCGCCACTACGCCTCGGTCAAGCGCCTCCCCGTGGCGCTCGGCGGTACGGCGGCGCTCGGCGCGCTCCTGGGGGCCGCCCAGGTGCCGGCCGCGCGGGACTGGCTGATGGCGCGCTACGAATCCGGCGCGGGCCCGGACGCGGAGCGCAGGCGGCGCAGCTGGTTCACCGTGCGGTTCGTCGGTGAGGGCGGCGGGCGGCGGGTGTTCACGGAGGTGTCGGGCGGCGATCCGGGGTACGACGAGACGGCGAAGATGCTCGCGGAGTCCGCGCTGTGCCTGGCGCTGGACGAGCTGCCGGCCACCTCGGGACAGGTCACGACGGCCGCCGCGATGGGCGACGCGCTGCTGGACCGGCTGGTCGCGGCCGGGCTGCGGTTCCGGGTGGCGGCGATGCGCTGAGGGACCGCGGTCTCAGGCGGTCGCCTCGCGCAGGGCCCTGCGGCACAGGGCGTCCGCCCTGCGCGTCGTCTCCGGCTGCCGGAAGTCCCGGGCGAGCGCGAGGGTGTGCGCGACGGCGTTGTCCAGACCGGTGCGGTGTCCGACCGATACGTAGACCGGCTTGGTGCCGGCCCGGGTGCGCAGGGCCCGGCCGACCTCCTCCGTCCCGTCCAGCAGCGGCGACTGGTCCCCGCGCTCCGGGCCGGGCGGCTCGTAGGTGAAGGTGAACGGGTTCTTGGCGACGCCGATGACCGGGAGCCCGGTGAGGACGCCGAGGTGGCTCGCGAGGCCGAAGCGGCGGGGGTGGGCCCTGCCGTACCCGTCGCAGACGACGAGCCCGGGGTCGGCGGCCAGGTTCTCCAGGGCGGCCAGGACGGTCGGGATCTCGCGGAACGCCAGCAGCCCCGGGACGTACGGGAAGCTGACCCGGCCGACCGCGGTCGCCTCCTCCACCACCTCCAGCGTCGCGGCGTCGAGCACGACGGCCGCCGCCGCCACGATGTCGCGCTCGTCGTCGTAGGCGACGTCGACCCCGGTCACCCGGCCGGTCCCCGGCGGCGGACCGGGCTCGTCGAGGATCACCCGGCCGCGCAGGGCGTCCTGGAGGGCACGGGCCCCGGCGGCGTCGGAGGGCATCTGAAGCGCTGTCATGATGCCGCCCACCCTACGGGCCGCCCCGGCCGATAGCCTGAACCCATGTTCGTACTTGAGCTGTCCTACACCGCCCCGCTGGACCGCGTCGACGCCGTGCTGAACGCGCACGTCGTCTGGCTCGACCAGCAGTACGAGGCCGGGGTGTTCATCGCCTCCGGTCGCAAGAACCCCCGGGACGGCGGGGTGATACTCGCGGTCGGGGACGACCGGGCGGCGATCGAACGGCTGGCGGCGACCGACCCGTTCGTGGCCGAGGGTGTCTGCGCGTACCGGATCACCGAGTTCATCGCCACCAAGACCTCGGACGCGCTCGCCCCGTACCGCCAGCAGCTCTGAAATGCGGCCGGCCGGGGTGCTCCGGCCGGAACGGGGCAGGTGAACAGGCAGCGGTGTGCGGTGATACAGCTCACGCCGCCCCCCGGTGCACGGATCGGCGGCTTCCGTCGTCTCTACGTGTGCCGGGAACCGTTCGTCCGGTCGCGAGAGGGAGCAGGTTCGTGTCCACGGTCATCGAACAGTCCGTACAGGCCCGCATGGTGGCGTCCGCGCCGCAGATGGAGACGCTGCCCGCCGTCCTGAGTTACGACCGGTCGGACCCCTTCGCCGTTCGCATGGCGTTCCCGGCGCCGGCGACGCTGGAGGGGACCGAGGTGTCCTGGCAGTTCTCCCGAGACCTCCTCGCCGCCGGGATGGAGGTCCCGTCCGGGCTCGGGGACGTACGGATCAGGCCGTTCGGCTACGACCGTACGGTGCTGGAGTTCCACGCCGCCGAGGGGATCGCGATGGTGCACGTGCGCACCGCGGATCTGCGGCGGTTCCTGCGGCGGGCCGAGGAGCTGGTGCCCTGCGGCCACGAGCACCGGTTCCTGGACCTGGACCGGGATCTTGCCGATCTGTTCGGTCCCCGCTGAGTCCGCGACCCGCTTGCGCGGGGGCCGTTAATTCGATTGCTCCCTCCCCGGGCCCCGCGTAGCGTTCTCGGTGTCCTTGTCGTCGCCGAATGGAGCAGGCCGTTGAAGGTCTGAGGTCCCGAGACACCGTGTCGCGTGCCATGACCGGCCTTTGCCGTGTCCGCGCGCCCGAGTGCGACCTCAGCTCTCCGAGCCGTCCTCCGCGACCAGGGCCTTCCCTCCGCGATCCCGGAATTCCCGCCGGAACGCGTCGAATGCCAGTGGCCGGTGTCTCGTCCCGTTGCCCTGTCCTTCCTCGCAACCGGGAGATTCCTCATGTCCACCCCCACCGCCCACATCACCTGTTCCGCCCTCTCCCTGGTCTGGCCCGACGGCGGCCGGGCCCTGGACGGCCTCCATCTCTCCGTGGGCCCCGGCCGCACGGGGCTCATCGGCCTCAACGGGGCCGGGAAATCGACCCTGCTCCGGCTGCTCGCCGGCGAACTCGCGCCCACCGAGGGCCGGATCAGTGTGTCCGGCGACGTGGGGTACCTGCCGCAGGATCTGGTCCTGGACACGGACGTGCGCGTCGACGCCGCGCTCGGGATCGACGCGGTCCGCACGGCGCTGCACGCCATCGAGTCCGGTGACGTCGCCGAGGAGCACTTCGCCGTCGTGGGCGACGACTGGGACGTCGAGGAGCGGGCCCGGGCCGCCCTCGACGGGCTGGGCCTCGGCCACATCGGGCTCGACCGCACGATCGGCGAGATGTCGGGCGGCGAGTGCGTGCTGCTGCGGCTGGCCGCGCTGCTGCTGGCCCGGCCCGACGTGCTGCTGCTCGACGAGCCGACGAACAACCTGGACGTGTACGCCAGGCAACGGCTGTACGCGGCGGTCGACGCCTGGCACGGGGTGCTCGTCGTCGTCAGCCACGACCGGGAACTCCTGGACCGGGTCGACCAGATCGCCGACCTGCGCGACTCCGCCGTCACCTGGTACGGCGGCAACCTCTCCGCGTACGAGGAGGCGCTGGCCGTCGAGCAGGAGGCGGCCGAGCGCATGGTGCGCGCCGCCGAGGCCGACATGAAGCGGCAGAAGCGCGAACTGGCCGAGGCCCAGGTGAAGCTGGCCCGGCGCAAGCGGTACGGGCAGAAGATGTACGAGCAGAAGCGTGAGCCCAAGATCGTCATGGGGGCGCGCAAACGGGCCGCCCAGGAGTCCGCGGGCAAGCACCGGATCATGCACGCGGAACGGCTGGCCGAGGCGAAGGAGCGCCTGGACGACGCCGTGGAACTGGTCCGCGACGACGACGAGATCCGGGTCGAGCTGCCGCACACCCGGGTCCACCCGGGCCGGGGCGTGCTGGTCCTGCGCGATCTGGAACTCGCGTACGGGGCACGGGTACGGGGGCAGTACGAGGTGCGCGGTCCGGAGCGCATCGCGCTGGTGGGGCGCAACGGGGCGGGCAAGACCACGCTGCTCCGTACGCTCGCCGGAGAGCTGGCCCCGGTGTCCGGGGAGGCGGTGACCGACGTCCCGCTGCGCTTCCTGCCCCAGCGGCTCGACGTGCTGGACGACGGGCTGAGCGTGGTGGAGAACGTGGCGCGGTTCGCCCCGGACGCCACCAACAACCACATCAGGGCGAGGCTCGCGCACTTTCTCTTCCGGGGTGCGCGGGCGGACCGGGCGGCGGGGACGCTGTCGGGCGGGGAGCGGTTCCGGGCGGCGCTGGCCGCACTGCTGCTGGCCGAGCCGGCGCCCCAGCTGCTGATGCTGGACGAGCCCACGAACAACCTCGACCTGGCGAGCGTACGGCGGCTGACCGAGGCCCTGGAGGCGTACGAGGGGGCACTCGTCGTGGCCAGTCACGACGTGCCGTTCCTGGAATCGCTGGGCATCACCCGCTGGCTGCTGCTCGACGGCGAACTGCGGGACACCACGGCCGAGGAGGTGCGTGCCCGGCTCTGACACGGGAACAAGGGGGTGTGCGCCGGGCCGGTGCGCACCCCCTCCGGCCTCTGGTCACGCAGAGTGAGCGATGCTCGCCCGTTCGGGCTTGGCCAGAGCCTTACCGCCGCTTTAACCTACGGTCTCGTAACCTACGAAGCCGTAGGTAGCCAGTCCTCCCGTCCCCAGGAGCCCCCGTGACCCTTACTTCTCCCCATCTCGGCAGTTCACAGGCGTGGACCGATGCCCACCTCCTGTTCGCACTGGAAGAGGTGGTCGAGAAGGAGCTCGACCGGCATCTCAAGGTCGCCAAGGACTGGATGCCGCACGAGTACGTCCCCTTCTCCGACGGGCGCAACTTCCCCGGCGTCTTCGAGGACGGCGAGGCGTGGCAGGCCGACCAGTCCAAGGTCACCGACATCGGCAAGATCGCCCTCGTGGTCAACCTCCTCACCGAGGACAACCTGCCCAGCTACCACCACGAGATCGCCACGCTCTTCGGGCGGGACGGCGCCTGGGGCACCTGGGTGCACCGCTGGACGGCCGAGGAGGGCCGGCACGGCATCGTGATGCGGGACTACCTGCTCACCTCGCGCGCCGTCGACCCGGACAAGCTGGAGCAGTTCCGGATGGCGCACATGGCGGAGGGCTTCGAGTCCGACAACCGGCACTCGATGCTGCACTCCGTGGCCTATGTGGCCTTCCAGGAGCTGGCCACCCGCGTCTCGCACCGCAACACCGGGCATCAGTCGGGCGACCCGGTCTGCGACCGCATGCTGGCACGCATCGCGACCGACGAGAACCTGCACATGGTGTTCTACCGCAACCTGCTGGGCGCGGCCTTCCAGCTGGCCCCCGACCTGACGATGCAGTCGGTGCGCGACGTCGTCGTGAACTTCCGGATGCCCGGCCACGGCATGCCCGGCTTCGAGCGGGCCGCCGCGCAGATGGCGATCGGCGGGATCTACAACATGCGCATCCACCACGACGACGTCATCCAGCCGGTGCTGCGCTTTCTGAAGGTGCTCGACATCGACGGCCTGGGCCCGGACGGCCTGAAGGCGCAGGAGGAGCTGGGCCTGTACATGCACGGCCTGGACACCGAGGCGGCGAAGTTCGACGAGAAGCTGGCCGCGCGCAAGGCCCGGATGGCCGCGCGCGCCCAGGGCTGACCGCGCGGAGGCGACGGTCCGGGAGACCGCTCACTCCCGGACCGTCACCTCCGCGCAGGCCGCGTCGCGCATCTCCGCCTCCGGGTGGCGCCGCAGCAGCCGCAGCTGGGTCCGCCAGGGCATCGGTCATGGGGCGATTCCGCCGTGCGGGGGTGTGCCGCCCGGGGGCGGGCGGTGACCGTACGCTGTGCCGGTGAAACCTGTGACCCGCTTCGTTCTGATCGGTGCGCCGCTGGCGATAGCCGTCGCCCTCGTCCTCAACCCAGGGGGCGACGACGCCGGGCTTCCCACGGACTCCCCCAAGGCCGCCGACGCGTCCGCCACCGGGCCGGTGAACCCGGACCCGTTCGCGGCGGCGGACGACGAGGAGCGCGCGGAGATGAACGAGCGGATCGACGGGGCCCCGGCCGGACTCGCCGCGCCGGGGATGCGGGAGATCGCGTGGGAGCTGCTGGCCAGCGCGGAGGGCTCGACGCTGGACTGGCGCACGCAGTACGCGACGATCGAGGACAGCGGCGACGGCACCGGTTACGCGGCCGGTCTCGTCGGTTTCTGCTCCGGTACGCACGACATGCTCGCGTTCGTCGAGGCGTTCACGAAGGACCACCCGGACAACCCGCTCGCCCCGTATCTCCCCGCGCTGCGCAAGGTCGACGGGACCGGGTCGCACGAGGGTCTGGACCCGGGGTTCACGGGCGCGTGGAAGAAGGCGGCGGAGGACCCGGCGTTCCGCACGGCGCAGGAGGAGGTGCGCGACAAGCAGTACTTCGAGCCGGCGGTGCGCCTGGCGAAGCTGGACGGGCTCGGCGCGCTGGGCCAGTTCATCTACTTCGACACCATGGTCCTCCAGGGCCCCGGGCACGAGAAGGACTCCTTCTACGGCATCCGGCAGGCGGCCCTCGCCGAGGCGGACACGGTCGCGGAGGGCGGTGACGAGTCGGCGTACCTGGACGTCTTCCTGGACACCGCGCGGGCCGTGATGAAGTCCAAGAAGAACCAGCGGCACGACACCTCGCGCATCGACACCGCGCAGCGCGTCTTCCTGGAGGACGAGAACCTCGGCCTGGAGCCGCCGCTGACCTGGAAGATGTACGGGGAGACGTTCCGTATCCCGTCGTGATCCCGGCCCTGCGGCGGCCCCTGACACCCTCTAGCCTCGGGCGTCCTGCCTGATCAGTTCGGCGGCCTTCTCGGCGATGGCGACCGTGGGCGCGTGGGTGTGGCCCCGGGTGATGCGCGGCATGACCGAGGCGTCGACCACGCGCAGACCCCTGACTCCGCGCACCCGGAGCCGGGGGTCGGTGACCGATCCGGGGTCCTCGCCCATCCGGCAGGTGCCGACGGGGTGGTAGAGGGTTTCCGCCCCGGTGCGGATCGCCTCGGCCAGGCGGTCGTCGTCCACCTCGCCCGGGTAGTGGCCCATGGGCGTCGAGGTGTGCGGGGCGAGAGCCGGGTGGGCGAAGAGGCGTTCGGCGTGGCGGACGCCGTCCATCATGCGCCGCAGATCGGTGCCGTCGGCGAGGTAGCCGGGGTCGATGCGCAGGGCGGAGCGGGGGTCCGGGTGGTCCGAGTCCAGGGTGATGCGGCCGGTGCTCTCGGGCTGGAGCAGGACCACGCCGATCGTGATGCCGTGTTCGGTGGGCGGGGTCAGCCCGTGGTCGATGAACGGGGCCGGGGCGAAGATCAGTTCGAGGTCCGGGGCTGACGGTGCGGAGGCGCTGCGGACGAAGGCGACGGCCTCCGCCAGGTTGGAGCTGAGCGGTCCGCGCCCGGTGACCAGGTAGCGCGCGACGTTCACCGGGGTGTCGGCGCCCGTCATGGTGACCGGGCGCGGGCAGTGCAGGGTCACCGCGAAGGAGAGGTGGTCCTGGAGGTTGCGGCCGACGTCCGGTGACGCGGCGCGGACCTCGACGCCGGCGCGGCGCAGTTCGCCGGGGTCGCCGATGCCCGAGCGCAGCAGCAGGTGCGGGGAGCCGATGGCGCCGGCGCTGAGGATCACCTCGCGGCGGGCGGTGAGCGTGCCGGTGACCTCGGTCTCCACTCCGGTGGCCCGGTCGCCGTCGAAGGCGAGGGCGCGGACGCGGGTGTGGGTGAGGATGTCCAGATTGGCGCGCCGGGCGGCCGGTTTGAGGTAGCCGTCGGCCGCGCTCCAGCGCCGCCCGCGCCGCTGGTTGACGGGGGTGTGGGCGACTCCGCTGTGGTCGGGCGCGTTCAGCTCCGGCAGGAACGTCAGGCCGTCGTCGCGGCAGGCGGTGACGAAGTCGGCGGTCAGCGGGGACGGGCTGCGGGGCGGCGCGATGTGCAGCGGGCCCTCGGTGCCGTACACCGTGCCCTCGCCGGCCGGGCCGGACCAGCGCTCGGCACGCCGGAAGTAGGGCACGATCGCGTCGTGGCCCCAGTCCGGCCCGGCGGACGCCGCCCACGCGTCGTAGTCGTCGCGGTGGCCGCGTACCCACATCATGGCGTTGATCGAGGAGGAGCCGCCCAGGGTGTGGCCGCGCGGCCAGAACAGCTCACGGCCGCCGAGCGCCGGCTGCTCCACCGTGCTGAAGTCCCAGTCGAACGGGGTCTTGAACAGCTGCGGGAAGGCGGCCGGGACGCGGATCTCCTGCTTGCGGTCGGGCCCGCCCGACTCGACCAGCGCGACCCGCACGGTGGGGTCCTCGGACAGCCGCGCGGCCAGCACGCAGCCGGCCGAACCCGCCCCGACGACGACGTAGTCGTACTCGCTCAACTCGGCTTCTCCTCCAGGTCGACGCGGGCTCCGCCACGGTCACGGGGACCGCGTACGGAGACGGTGGAGGCCGAAGTCTCGCACGGGCGGGGCCGTTTCAGGCCCGGTCGCGGCCAACTCTGCGCAGCCGCTCCCGCTCCTTCTCGGACAGGCCGCCCCACACACCGAAGCGCTCGTCGTTGTCGAGGGCGTACTCCAGGCACGCCTGCCGTCCCTCGCAGGCGTTGCAGAGCTGCTTGGCCTCACGGGTGGAGCTGCCGGGGGCCGGGAAGAAGAACTCGGGGCCCGCCTGGGCGCACAGTGCTGTCTCCTGCCAGGAGAAGGCGGGGTCGGTCGCGGTGTTGATCAGCATGAGGGCCACAGTGCCGTGCCGCGATAAACGACTGATCAACGCCGCGTCCTCCCGGCCGGGACGCCGGCACCGCGTGGGACGATACGAGCCACCGTGTTTCGCGGAGAACGGCAGTTCCACGGAGACAGAGGGACGTACATGACCGAGGGCGGGGCACCGGCCGGGCGGGCCGCCCGGGAACTGCTCGTCCGCGCCGACGGCCTGCTGGACGCGGCGCGCGGGGTCCTCGCCGACCACGCCCGGGCCGTCACCGCCGTCCGGACGTGCCTGGATCCCCTGCTCGACGCCCTCGTGCGCGCCGAACTCGCCGCCATCCCCGTCTCCCGGCTGAAAGACGTCACCGAGGGCCGGCTGCGCCTCGGCGCGATCGAGCAGGCGGGTTTGGGCACGGTCGGCCAGGTGTACGGCGCCAACCGCTACGAGCTCCGCCAGATCCCCGGCGTCGGCGCGCAGACGGCCGACCAGGCGCTGGCCGCGGCGGGCGGGATCGCGCACGCGGTGCGGGACACCGTCGCGGTGCGCATCGACGTGGACGACCGGAACGAGGCCGTGACCGCGCTGCTCGGCGCGGTGTACGGGCTGGTGGAGGCGGGTCCGGACGCGCGGCGGGCGGTGGCCGGGGCGCGTGCGCTGGCCGGG
>NZ_JAAGNI010000209.1 GCF_010550605.1 Streptomyces sp. SID9727 | reverse complement strand
CGCCGTCGACCGGATGCGCGCCGCCCGTCCCGCCGACCCGGCCGTGGAACCGGTGCTCACCGCCTGGTGCGGGCTGCCGGGCTGGGCGCGGGGCGAGGAGGGGGCCGGGACACGGGGCCGGGCGGCCTCCCCGGCGGGCCGGGGAACGTACCTCTGCCACGGCGACCTCCACCTGGGCCAGCTCGTACGCCACCCCGCCCCGCACGGCCGCTGGCTGCTCATCGACGTGGACGACGCGGGCCTCGGCGATCCGGCCTGGGACCTCGCGCGCCCCGCCGCCTGGTACGCGGCCGGACTGCTCCCGCCGGACGTCTGGCTCCGCTTCCTGGACGCCTACCGGGCGGGCGGGGGCCCCGCCGTGCCCGCCGACGGCGATCCGTGGCCCGCCCTGGACGTGCCGGCCCGCGCGCTGACCGTGCAGACCGCCGCGCTCGCCTGGGCCAAGTCGGCGGCGGAGGGCCGGGCTCCGGATGAGGTGGAACAGGTGATGATCGACGCATGTGCCCGAATCGCCTCGCTCCCGCCCGAGTTGGCGGCCGAACGTACGTCGTAGGGTGAACCGACCGTCGGCGGGCAGGCATTCCGGCGACGGCGAACCGACGGCGAGGAGTGAGCCCGAACATGCAGTGTCCCAAGTGCCACGCACAGATGCACACGTACAACCGCAACGGCATCCAGATCGAGCAGTGCAGCGGCTGCCGGGGGATATTCCTGGACTACGGCGAGCTGGAGACGCTGACCCGCATCGAGTCCCAGTGGACGCAGCAGGCCCCGCCGCCGGCCGCCCCGCCGCAGGCGTACCCCTCCGCCCCCGCACCCGCCTGGGGCGCCCCGCACCACGGCGGCCACCACGGTCACTACCGGCAGAAGAGCTTCGGCCGCATGCTCTTCTCCTCCTGACCGCGCCCGGTGGGCCCCGGCACCCGTGCCGGCGGCCCGTCCGCACGCGCGCGAGCACGACGAAGCCCCGGTCGCCGAGACGACCGGGGCTTCGTGACAGTGCGCGATACTGGGATTGAACCAGTGACCTCTTCCGTGTCAGGGAAGCGCTCTCCCGCTGAGCTAATCGCGCAGGTGAACCTGCGTGTACTGCGTGCGCGATACTGGGATTGAACCAGTGACCTCTTCCGTGTCAGGGAAGCGCTCTCCCGCTGAGCTAATCGCGCGGGTGATCCTTGCGGACCGACGATCCTTGCGGATCAGTGGACGATACTGGGATTGAACCAGTGACCTCTTCCGTGTCAGGGAAGCGCTCTCCCGCTGAGCTAATCGTCCTTGGAGGTGGAGACGGGATTTGAACCCGTGTAGACGGCTTTGCAGGCCGTTGCCTCGCCTCTCGGCCACTCCACCAGGGGCGGGAGTCCGGGAAGAATCCCCCGCCATCTGCGAGCGGACGACCAGGTTCGAACTGGCGACCTCAACCTTGGCAAGGTTGCGCTCTACCAACTGAGCTACGTCCGCTTGTCTTTCCCGGTCCGCTTGCGCGTCCCGGCGACGTGTTGAACTCTAGCGGATTCCGGGGCCAGTACAAAAACGCGTTTGTGCAGCGTGCTGAGGTGCGCTCGCCCCGGCGCGGGTCACCCTGCGCCGTCCTACACTCGCGGACGTGCACGACCTCGCTCCCATGGCCCGCTTCGGCGGCCTCGTCGCCTCCGGTCTGCGGGATGTGACCAGTGATCCCGCAGCCCTCGACTCGTCCGGCTTCTGGGCCGTCTGCGCGGGGTTCGAAGGTTCCCTGACCTGCGCCCGCTTCGACACCGTGCGTCCCGCCCCCGTGCCCGCCCCGGTCCCCGGCGCCTGGCGCGGCCCCGCCGTCGGCGACTGGACCTCCTCGCTCGACCGCGAGGCCTACACGGAAGGCGTACGGCGCATCCGCGCGTACATCGCGGCCGGCGAGGTCTACCAGGCCAACCTCTGCCGCGTGCTGACCGCGCCCCTGCCCGGCCCGGGCGCCGCCGACGTGGACGCCCTCACCGCGCTGCTGGCGCGCGGCAACCCGGCCCCGTACGCAGGAACGATTCGGCTCCCCGCGCACGGCGTCGAGATCGCCACCGCGTCCCCCGAACTCTTCCTGCGCAGGGACGGCCGCACGGTCGAGTCCGGTCCCATCAAGGGCACCGGGCGCACCGAGGCGGACCTGCTGGAGAAGGACCACGCCGAGAACGTGATGATCGTGGACCTGGTCCGCAACGACCTGGGCCGGGTCTGCGCCACCGGATCGGTCACCGTCCCCGACCTCTGCGCCGTCGAGAAGCACCCCGGTCTCGTCCACCTCGTCTCCACCGTGCGCGGCCGCCTCGCCGACGGCGCGGGCTGGCCGGAGATCCTCGCCGCCGCCTTCCCGCCCGGCTCGGTCACCGGCGCCCCCAAGTCCAGCGCGCTGCGGATCATCGGCGCACTGGAGACCGCCCCGCGCGGCCCGTACTGCGGGGGCATCGGCTGGGTGGACGCCGACCGGCGGACCGCCTCGCTCGCCGTCGGCATCAGAACCTTCTGGACCGACCGCACCGGGCCCGCCCCCCTCCTCCGCTTCGGCACCGGCGCCGGCATCACCTGGGGCTCCGATCCGGAACGCGAGTGGGACGAGACCGAACTGAAGGCGTCCAGGCTGCTCGCTGTAGCGTCGGGCGCATACGAAGCGACCGGAAGGACCGCACCATGAGGATCTGGGTCAACGGCGAGCTGCGCCCCGCCGACGACGCCCGGGTGTCCGTGCTCGACCACGGGCTCACCGTCGGCGACGGCGTCTTCGAGACGCTCCGGGTCTCCCAGGGCCGCCCCTTCGCCCTCACCCGCCATCTCGACCGGCTGACCCGCTCCGCCCAAGGGCTCGGCCTGCCCGCCCCGGACCTGGACGAGGTGCGCCGCGCCTGCGCCGCCGTCGTCGAGGCCAATCCGGTCGGGCTGGGCCGGCTGCGGATCACGTACACCGGCGGCATCTCGCCCCTCGGCTCCGACCGGGGCGACGCGGGCCCCGGCCTCGTCGTCGCCCTCGGCGAGGTGACGCGCCGCCCCGACACCACGGCCGTCGTCACCGTGGACTGGACCCGCAACGAGCGCTCCGCGCTCACCGGCCTCAAGACCACCTCCTACGCGGAGAACGTCGTCGCCCTCGCCCGCGCCCACGAGCAGGGCGCCTCCGAGGCGCTGTTCGCCAACACCGCCGGCCGGCTCTGCGAGGGCACCGGGTCCAACGTCTTCGTCGTCCTGAACGGGCAGCTCCACACCCCGCCCGTCGCCTCCGGCTGCCTGGCCGGCATCACGCGGGCGCTCGCGGTGGAGTGGACCGGGGCGCAGGAGACCGACCTCCCGTACGACGTCCTGGACCGGGCCGACGAGGTCTTCCTGACCTCCACCCTCCGTGACGTGCAGGCCGTCCACCGGATCGACGGCCGGGAGCTCCCGGGCGCACCGGGACCGGTGACCGCCAAGGCGATGCGGATCTTCGAGGACCGCGCGGCCGACGACCTCGACCCGTGACCGGCGACCGGCCCGTCCGCGCAAAAACGGGTGACGGGCCCCCGCGCAGGGGATAGAAAGCACCTGATGACGACGACACTCCGGCCGGCCGGGCCGATCCAGTCAGGCGCCGACGGCGCACAGCGGCGCGCGTACGACGTGTGCGACAACGGGCGCCCCGTCGGCTCCGTGGCGCTCGCCGTCGAGCCGGGCGCGGGCGGGGCGACGGGCCTGATCAGCGCCCTGCGGATCGACGAGGCCGTCCGCAGGCGCGGCCGGGGCACCATCGCCGCGCTGGCCTCCGAGGAGATCCTGCGCGGCTGGGGCTGCTCCCAGGTGTGTACGAGCGTGGCCGCCGGGGACAGGGCGGGGCAGCGGCTGGCCGCCGCCCTCGGCTACACCGAGCGCAGCCGCAACATGGTCAAGACGCTGCCCGAGGAGCCCCCGGCCCTCCCCGCCGGGCTCACCGCGCACCCGATGACGCCCGAGGAGTTCGCCGCCTGGGAGCGCGACGCGATCGCCGCCTACACGGAGAGCCTGGTGAGCCGGGGCGCCCCGCGCGAGGCGGCGCCGGCCGCGGCCCGCGCCTCCCACGCCCGCCACCTGCCGGACGGCCTCGCCACCGAGGGCGCGTGGCTGGAGTACCTGCGCCACGAGGGCGAGACGGTCGGCCATGTCTGGGAGTCGCGGTTCGAGATGCACCCCGGCATGCGCGTCGGCTACGTGTTCGACGTGGAGGTGGCGGAGCGGTACCGGGGGCGCGGTTACGGGCGGGCGCTGATGCTCCAGGCCGAGCGGATCGCCCTGGCGGCGGGCGAGACGCGGATCGGCCTGCACGTCGTCACGGCCAACACCCCGGCCCTGCGGCTGTACGAATCGCTCGGTTACGAGCCGACCGGGTACAACCTGGCCAAGCCGCTGTAGCTCCCGCCCCTCAGCCCTGCTCGGCCAGGAGGCGGTCGGCGATCTCCTCGATCCGCTCACGCAGCCCGTCCTGGCTCTTGCCGCCGTCCAGGCGTTCGCCGCCGATCACGTACGCCGGCGTGCCGGTCACCCCGATCGCCTTGCCCTCGGCCTGGTCCGCGTCGACGATCAGCATGTGCCGGCCGTCGATGAGCGCGGTGTCGAACTCCTCCGCGTCCAGACCCAGCTCCCCGGCCACCTCGACCAGCAGCTTCTCGCCCCGGTCCCCGAGATCGCCGGTCCGCGCGAGCACCGCCTCGATGTACGGCCAGCCGCTGCCCTGGGCCACGGCCTCCTCGGCGGCCTGCGCGGCGGCGTAGGCGTGCTTGTGCTTCTCCAGGGGGAAGTGCCGCAGCCGGATCTCCAGCCGGTCGCCGTACCGGGCCCGCAGGGCGTGCACATCGGTGAGGGCGTGGTGGCAGTCGGGGCACTGGAGCTCGCACCAGACGTCGAGGACGACCGGTGTTGCGGGGGTGGAATCGCTCATGGGGCCAGTCTCGCAGGGCGGGCGGCCCGGTCTCGTCCCGGCACCGCCGGTACGGCACCTGGGAAGGAGCCCGGCCCCTGAGATGTCCCTGATACGGGCCCGGGGCGTGGCCGTCCGCCCGGTGGCCGGTGCAGGATGGAAGGGACGTATCCCCCTGCGCCAGGAGGCACCGATGCTTGCCGAGACCATCTGTTCCGCGGTGTCCGCGGCGGGCCTGGGCATCGCGGCCGTCACCGCGTACCGCAAGCGGTTCCTCACCGCGACGAGGATCGCCGCCTACGCGCTGGTGCCGGTCGGCCTGGTGCTGACGGGGGTCGTGAAGTGGGTGTCGGACATCGCCTTCAAACCGAGCGTCTGGCTGGGCTTCGGCCTGCTGGGGGTGGCCTGGCTGCTCTTCATGATTACGCGAGCCGTCGAACGCCGGGGCGGCGGCAGCCGCAAGGAACGCCGGGCGGCCGCCCGGGCCGCCCGCGGCGAGGCCGTGGAACCGGCCGCGTCGGCCCCCTCGCTCGGCGCGGGCTCCTCGCCGGGCGGCGCGGGCTCGCGGGCCAAGCCCGGGAAGCAGGGCAGGCAGTCGCCGTCGGCCGGAGCCGGCGAGGACTTCAGTGACATCGAGGCGATCCTGAAGAAGCACGGCATCTGACACCGGAGCCGTCCGAACCCGCCGCAGCACGCGGCGGGGCCGCCCCGTCTCACCAGGTGAATCGTTTCGCCCGAGATTCCTTGACCCTGCCCGGCGGGGCCGCATAGCGTCCCGCTGGGCCGCGAACGTATGCGTTCGGGTCCCATGACACCGGGGGCGGGACGCGTGGACCGTGCGGCGGACGCCGCCCCCTTCCGCGTGCCCGAGACGGAGAAGCGATGGCCCTGTTCGACCTGCCCCTGGACCAGCTGCGGAGCTACCGGCCCGACCCCGACGAGCCGGAGGACTTCGACGCCTTCTGGCAGCTCACCCTGGACGAGGCCGCCGCCCACCCGCTGGACGCCGAGTTCGCGCCCTACGACGGCGCGCTGACCGCGGTCGACTCGTACGACGTGTCGTTCGCCGGCTGGGGCGGGCACCGGATACGCGCCTGGCTGAACGTTCCCGCGGGCGCCGAGGGCCCCCTGCCGACCGTCGTGCACTACCTCGGCTACAGCGGCGGGCGCGGGCTGCCCCACGACCACCTGGTGTGGCCGTCGGCCGGCTGGGCCGCGCTGATCGTGGACACCCGGGGCCAGGGTGCGGTCAACCACCACTCGGCGGGCGCCACCCCGGACCCGTACGGCGCCGCCAACCCGCAGGCGCCCGGCTTCATGACCAACGGCATCCTCGCCCCGGAGACGTACTACTACCGCCGGGTCTTCACCGACGCGGTGCGGGCCGTCGAGGTCGCCCGCAGCCACCCCGCCGTCGACCCGGCACGCATCGTCGTGAACGGCGCCAGCCAGGGCGGTGGCATCACGCAGGCCGTGGCGGCCCTCAGCCCCGATGTGAAGGCCGCGTTCGTGGACGTGCCGTTCCTGACGCACTTCCGGCGGGCCGTCGAGATCACCGACGAGGACCCGTACCAGGAGATCGTCCGCTTCCTCGCCACCCAGCACCGCGCGGACGCCCAGGTGTTCCGCACCCTGTCGTACTTCGACGGCGTCAGCTTCGCCGCACGCGCGACCGTACCCGCGCTGTACTCGGTCGCCCTGATGGACGCGATCTGCCCGCCCTCCACGGTCTTCGCCGCCTACAACCGCTGGGCCGGACCCAAGGAGATCGAGATCTACCCCTGGAACGGCCACGAGGGCGGCACCGGCGTCCACCGCCAGGCGCAGCTGCGGATGCTGCGCGAGCTGCGCTGAGCCGACGGGGTGCGGGGCGGCAACCCGAAAACGTGAGTGAAAACCGGACGCCGGAGCGATAACGGATGCCCCCGTGACGGGTGAACTCCCGCCTGGGAGGGTCATGTTGGTAACGAGCACTCCCGGCACTGCGTCATGATCGTCCCGAAATGGTGGACACCTCTCGGGGCGACGCCCCCGCACCCCCTGGCGAAGAGCCGCGCGGCTGCCTCTTCGCGCTTTCCCAGCCCCCTCTGATGATCTTCCTCACGGTCATCGGCAGCCTGCTGCTGATGGCCGCGTTGCACGATCTCTTCCTGCTGTGAGCGGTCAGCCGGCCGCTTCCCGGCGGCGAGCCCGGTACGCGGCCACGTGCAGGCGGTTACCGCAGGTGCGGCTGGAGCAGTAGCGGCGGGAGCGGTTGCGCGAGAGGTCCACGAAGGCGTGCCGGCAGTCCGGCGCCTCGCAGCGCCGCAGCCGTTCCGTCTCGCCCGCCACGATGATGAAGGCGAGGGCCATGCCGCAGTCGGCCGCCAGGTGGTCGGCGATCGAGGCGTCCGGCGAGAAGTAGTGCACGTGCCAGTCGTAGCCGTCGTGGGCGGTGAGCTGCGGTGTGGTGCCCGCCGCGGCCACCAGGGCGTTCACCAGCCCGGCGGCGGTGCGCGCGTCCTCGGCGGCGAAGACCTCGCCGAACCGGGCGCGCACCTCGTGCACCGCCCGCAGGTCCCGCTGGTCGAGCACCCCGATCCCGCTCACCCGGTGGCGTACGGCGAACGCGTGGAGTGCCGCGACGTCGGCGAGTCCGTCGGCCGGCGCGGCGCCCCCCTCCGGCTCGCTCTCCGGCGCGGTGTTCACCAGATCGACCACCAGGTCGAGGGCGATCCGGGTGTCGTGGGGGATCAGCACGCTTTCGCTCCCTGGCCTCCGGCGAGCGGGCGCCCGCCGATGCCGGACGACTCTACTGGCTCGGCCGGGGCGCGGACCGGCGCCGGTCGCCGCGGTGGATCCGCGGTCACCGGCGCCGGTGTCAGCCGTATGAGGTTGTCCGCGCGACGCCGTCTCCCCGAGTCGGACGGCGTCGTGTAGCTCTCGGCCTGGCTCAGCTCTCGGCCAGGATGTGTGAGAGCTCCGTATCGAGGTCGAAGTGACGGTGTTCGGTGCCCGGTGGTACCGCGGCGTCGGTCCGCTTCAGGAACGACTCCAGGGCCCGTGCCGGCGCCTCGAGCAGTGCTTCGCCCTCTGGGGAGCTCAGCGCGATGCAGACGACGCCCTGGCCGTGACTACGGGATGGCCAGACGCGTACGTCTCCGGTGCCGGTGGGCCGGTGCAGCCCTTCGGCAAGGAGGTCGCGGGCGAAAACCCACTCGACCGTCTCCTCCGCTCCGGTGTGGAAGGTGGCGTGCACGGCATAGGGATCGGCCGTGTCATACCGCAGGCCCGCGGGTACAGGCAGTGAGGACTCGCTCGACACAACGAGGCGCAGGTGCAGCTCGCAGCTGACCGTGGTGTTCATAAGCGCCAGGGCCTTTCGCTCAGTGTGCGCTCGGGGATTCGCACGTCGGCGAAATCGACATGCCACCTACGGTGGCGTTGTAAACCCCTCTGACCGTTTTGAGATGCTTCGGGTAGCTCGTACAGCGGTGTGTAACTTTGCGTCATGCGGCCATTCCAGTGACACGGGGCGGTCCGGTAAGTTGGGTCCATGAACGCGGAGAGTGACGAGCGGGACGGTGCCGCCGCGGCGATGGCACCGGATTCCGCCGCGGGGGAAGCGCCCCGCGATGCGGCGGGGGACGTCATACCGGGAGTGACCAAGGAGGAGCCGGCGCTCGGCTCCAGGGCGCCCGGCTTCATCAAGGCGTCCAGGGCCCTGCACCTCAGCTGGCAGGTCGGCGTCTTCGTCGTCGGCCTGGCCGTCGTGGTGGCCGGCATCATCATGCTGCCGCTGCCGGGCCCCGGCTGGCTGGTGATCTTCGGCGGCATGGCGATCTGGGCGACCGAGTTCGTCTGGGCCCAGCTGGTGCTGCGCTGGACCCGGCGCAAGGTCACCGAGGCCGCCCAGCGGGCGCTCGACCCCAAGGTCCGCCGGCGCAACATCATCCTCACGGTGACCGGACTTGTGATCATCGCGGTGCTCGTCGGGATCTACTTGTGGAAGTTCGGCATCGTCATGCCCTGGAAGATCCACGAGTGACCCCGGAGCCCTCCCCGAGGTGGTCACGGGGCGCCGCTGACATGGGGTAATGTTTGCGGTGCGCCCGGGCGATTAGCTCAGTGGGAGAGCGCTTCGTTCACACCGAAGAGGTCACTGGTTCGAACCCAGTATCGCCCACCCGGACCGACGGCCCGGAAGCCCCAAGAGCTTCCGGGCCGTCGGCGTTCCCGCCCCCGCCTCACCGCATCCGCCCCAGCGCCTCCCTCAGCCGCCGGGCGTCCCGCAGCCGCTTCTCGTACGTCGCCCCCACCGCCAGCAACAGCACCCCGGCCAGGGCCGGCGCCACCCACCGCGGCAGCGCCCCCGCCACCTGCACGACGTACGGCGCCAGCTCGTGCAGCGCGTCCAGCGCCAGCACCGCGCCGCCCAGCACCAGCAGCGCCTGGAGCCGCAGCCGCGCCCCCACCAGCGTGACCCCCAGGGCCGCCACCCCCAGCAGCAGCGGACGCGCCCAGTCGGGGTCCGTCCAGGCCGCGCCCAGCGACGGCACCAGCGTCACGGCGAGCCCCGCCCCGTACGCCGCCCACGACGAGGCCGAAGGATCGCGGCGCCGGCGCAGCACCCCGACCACAAGCGCCGGCACGGTCACCGGCAGGGTGTACGCCTCCGGCGCCGACACCCCCGACACCGCGAGCCGCACCCACGCCGCCGCCACGAACA
>NZ_JAAGNI010000198.1 GCF_010550605.1 Streptomyces sp. SID9727 | reverse complement strand
ACGGCACCCGGGCCGCGGGCCGGGCCCCGCGCCGGGCCCGGGCGGCTGTCCGCCGCGCCGCGTACGGAACACGGGCGCACCGGGGCTGCGGCCCGGTGCTGGAGAGGTCGGGCGGCCATGCGGAGAACATGCGTCATCGGGGCGGGCCCGTCGGGGCTCGCGGCGGGCAAGGTCCTCACCTCGCGCGGCATTCCTTTCGACTGCTACGAGGCCGGTTCGCACATCGGCGGGCTCTGGCGCTACGAGAACGACAACGGCATGTCGGGGGTGTACGCGTCGCTGCACGCCAACATCTCGAAGGAGAGCATGTCGTTCTCCTCGCTGGCCATGCCCGCGGACGGGCCCGTCTTCCCCCATCACAGCCAGGTACTCGCCTACCTCGAGGAGTACGCGGCCTCGTCCGGTCTGCACCGGCACATCGCGTTCGGCACCGAGGTGACGTCCGTACGGCCCCTGGACGGCGGCGGCTGGGAAGTCGTCCACCGGAGGCGCGGGGACACGGGCGCCGGGTCCGTGACCCGGCGGTACACCGAGGTGGTGGTGGCCAACGGCCACCACTGGGACCCGCGCCTTCCCGACCCAGCCGTCCCGGGCGCCGAGGAGTTCGAAGGGCTGTCCGCGCATTCGCACGCGTACCGCACTCCGGAGCCGTACGCCGGCCTGCGGGTGCTGGTCGTCGGCATGGGCAACTCGGCGTGCGAGATCGCCGCGGAGATCTCCCGCACGGCCGCACGGACCTACCTGTCGGCACGTGACCCGGTCCACGTGTTCCCCAAGATGCTGCTCGGCCGCCCGGCGGACCACTTGGCCGTGAGTCCGCTGGCCGCGCTGCCACGCTTCGTCAAGGGCCCGGCCATGACACTGCTCCTGCGGCTGAGCAGGGGCGCCCCGGAACGGTACGGACTCCCCCGGCCGGCCCGCGGGCCGCTCGTCGCGCACCCGTCGTCGTCGGACGAGCTCCTGGTTCAGCTCGCCCGTGGCGCGGTCACGCCCAAGCCGGGCCTGAGCTCGTTCGGCCGGGACTCGGCGGCGTTCACCGACGGCAGTCGAGAGACCGTGGACGCGGTCGTGTACGCGACCGGTTACTCCCTCTCCTTCCCGTTCCTGAGCCCGTCCGTCTTCGCCGCCCCGGACGGGCGTACGGACCTCTACCTGCGCACGGTTCCGCCCGGGCTGCCCGGGCTCTACTTCATGGGGCTCGCCCAACCGGCCGGTGCGGCCTTCCCGCTGCTCGAACCCCAGGCGCAGTGGATCGCCGATCTGATCGAGGGAACGGTCGCGCTCCCGGCGCCGGAGCGGATGGTCCGGGCGATCCGTCGCGAGCGCCGCCGCGATTCCGGAACCTACGTGCCCACCTACCGCCACGGGATCGAGATCGACGTCCGCGCCTACCAGAAGGTCCTCCGCCGGGAGCTCCGGGCAGGCCGGCGCCGCGCTCGCGGCGCCCGCCCGGCGGGCGTGTGAGGGGCGCGGGGGCTCAGCGCGGCGCCACGGTCTCCGCAAGCTCCGCCACGGCCCGTTCCCACAGATCCGCCAGCTCCCCGCCCAGGTGCAGGCCGCTGTCGACGACGACGGAGACCTCGGCCCACTCGCCGAAGAACGAGAGCCCGACGGCGAAGAGGTGCCCGGGCACGACCAGCGGCAGCAGGGCGGTCCCCGTCACCTGGGTCTCACCCAGGCTGCCCCGGTGGGCGAGTGGCATCGAGGTGGCCATGACGTTGGTGACGCGTGGGGAGAGCACCCGGCGCATGTACCACGCGGTGGGGCGGGCCGGCATGTGGCGGACCAGGTCTCCGATCGCCTGCCGCCACGCGGCGCCTCGCAGCTTCCGCGTCACCGCCGTGACGTGGTCCAGCCGCAGCCGGGCCGCGCCCGGGTGCGCCGGTGCGATGTGCACGGGCAGTTCGAGCGGCAGGGCGAAGCAGCGGTTCCCCCAGGTCTGCTCCTCGTCGGGGCGCCGTGCGTCGACCGGGAGCACCGCCGTGGCCCGCGGCAGGGGGATGCGCGCCTTCTCCGACCAGGCCGCCAGCGCTCCGGCGAGCGCGGCGAGATGCGCGTCGTGCGCCGAGCCGCCCCCGGCGGCGCCGATGCCGCGCAGGGTGTCCGCCGGCACGCGTCCCCGGTACAGCCGCCGCTCCCCGGTCGGCGCGAACCCGGTGACCGGGCGGTACCGGCGTACGAGCGTGCCGGCCGCGAATGCCGCAGCGAGCCGGAGGGCCGTTGCCACCCGGCCGGGCACGGCGGAGCGGCGGCCCGGTGCCGGCACCGGGCGGCCCGAGGGTTCTCCCTCGCCGAGCAGGGTACGGAAGGCCATGGCCGCCGCCGAACCGTCCTGGCAGGCGTGGCGGAGGCGGTAGCACACGGCGTACGCGTCGTCGGCGTGGCCGTGGACCAGCCAGATTCCCCAGTAGGCGCCGGGCGCGAAGGGGGCGTTGAGCGCACCGTGCAGGGCGGCGTCCCATCCGGCGGGCCCGTCGGCGACGGACTCGTGGACATGGTGGTCCACGGCGAAGTCCTCGTCCGGCTGCCAGCGCGGCCGCCGGCCGCCCGTCACCCGGCTCGTCATCAGGGGGACGCCGCGCAGGCAGTACGCGACGTAGGCGCGGAGGTCCGCGAGCGCGGGGGGCGGGCCGCTCAGGTAGGCGATGCCACCGGTGTCCCAGCGGACGTCGGGGCGTGTCCGTTCCAGGTCGAGGAAGGCACGGTCCACGGGATGGACGCGCAGGTGTGCGGGGGCGGAGGGTCGTTCGGGCGGGGCTGCCGGGGGCGTCTCGCCGGGGTGACCGGCCGAGGGTGCGGGCCGGGCCGACGGGAGGGGCGTGGTGGACGGCGATGACTCCGCCTGCGAGGCGGACCGGCCGGGAACGGACATGGGTGTGGACTCCATCGTGACGGGCCCGCGCGCTGACGTGCGCCGGGACGGGGTGCCGGGCGGCGAGCACGGCGCGCGGCGGAGGAAGGCGGCGCGTGCCCGCCGCGCACCCCAGGATGGCCACCGGCCACGCGGGGTCCGTACCG
>NZ_JAAGNI010000186.1 GCF_010550605.1 Streptomyces sp. SID9727 | reverse complement strand
CGCGGCCGCGCGCCGGGCCCGGGCGGAGGCGGAGGAGGCCGCGCGGCACGGCCAGGAGGACGCGGAGGCCCGGGCGGCCGAGCTGATCGCGCGGGCGCGGGTGCGTGAGGAGCGGGTGGTGCGGGAGACCGAGCGTGTCCTGCGGGTGCACGAGGAGGGCCGCGAGGAGGTCCAGGCCCACATGGCCCACGTGCGCAGTTCGCTCGCGGCGCTGACGGGGCGGGTCTCCCCGGCGGCGGGGCCGGAAGCGGAGCCGGAGCCCGCGCGGGAGCGGGCCCGGGGCTGACGGCTTCTCAGGGGCGGGGCCAGGGACGGCGCGAGAGCTGTTCGATGCCGCTGTTGAAGCGTTTGAGGTAGCCGGCGAAGGCCGCGATGTCCTCGTCGGGCCAGTCGTGCATGACCTGGTCCAGGGAGCGCACGACGCGTTCGCGCTCCGCGTCCAGGAGCCGCGCGCCCTCGTCCGTGATGCGGAACTTGCGGGCCATGCCGCCGTCGGGGTCCGGGATGCGCGCGGCGAGTCCGGCGCGGGTCACGGCGGCGGTCTGGCGGTTGAGGGTGGAGGCGTCGAGGCCGAAGGCGTCGCTGAGTTCGCCGTTGGACATGGGGCCCTGGACGCGCAGCCGGCTCAGCAGGATGTACGCGCTCCGGTCCAGGAGGGCGTACTTGTGGCGTCCGCCGCGGTGGTCGGCGAGGCTGTGGCGGCCGAGCAGCATCTGCTCGTACTCCACCTCTTCCGTGGGCCTGGGCATGGGAACGGCCTCCTGCTTCTGCTGCTTGTGGGCGGCGGCTCATTCTCGCATGGAATGTGTACGTGGCACATAATGTGTATGACACATTGAGCATGTACGATGCATGCTGCTGTCCCGGAAGGCGGGACCACGCCCCAAGGAGTCCCCCTCATGGATGCCCCCCAGCCGTCGGCGAGGACAGGCGCCGTCGTCGCCACCCTGGCCTTCGCCGGCACCGTGGCAGCGGTCATGCAGACCCTGGTCACACCGCTCATCGCGGAACTGCCCAAGATCCTCGACACCTCGTCGTCCAACGCGGCCTGGGTCATCACCGTGACCCTCCTGGTCTCCGCGGTGTGCGTGCCGGTCTCCGGCCGCCTCGGCGACCTGCTGGGCAAGCGGCGGATGCTGCTCGCCTGCTCGGTGCCGCTGATCGCCGGCTCGGTGGTCTGCGCGCTCTCGTCCTCCGTCGTGCCGATGATCGTCGGTCGCGGCCTCCAGGGCATGGGCATGGGCATGGTCCCGCTCGGGATCGCCCTGCTGCGCGACGTGGTGCCGCCGGAGAAGATGAGCTCGTCCATCGCGCTGGTCAGCGCCTCGCTCGGCATCGGCGGCGCGCTCGGCCTGCCGATCGCCTCGGCGGTCGCCCAGTACGCCAGCTGGCGCGTGCTGTTCTGGGGCTCGGCCGTGCTGGCCGCCGTGATCTGCGCGCTGATCTGGTTCCTGATCCCGGACGTCCCGGCGGGTGCCAAGGGGCAGCGCTTCGACGTGCCCGGCGCGCTCGGCCTCGCGGCCGGCCTGGTCTGCCTGCTCCTCGCCGTCTCCAAGGGCGCCGACTGGGGCTGGGCCTCCACCACGACCATCGGCCTGTTCGCCGCCGCCGTCGTGATCCTCCTCGCCTGGGGCTTCTGGGAGCTGCGCACCACGGACCCGCTGGTGGACCTGCGCACCACGGCCCGCCCCCGGGTGCTCATCACCAACATCGCGTCGCTCTTCGTCGGCTTCGGCATGTACGCGGGCATGCTGATCGCGCCGCAGCTGCTCCAGTTCCCCGAGGCCACCGGCTACGGGCTCGGCCAGACGATGCTCCAGGCCGGCCTGTGGATGGCCCCCGGCGGCATCATGATGATGGTCGTCTCCCCGTTCGGCGGGAAGCTCACCGACGCCCGCGGCCCGAAGTTCACCCTGATCTCCGGCGTCCTCGTCATCGCCGCCGCCTACGGCCTGGGCATCCTGCTGATGGGCTCCGCCTGGGGCCTGATGCTGTTCCTCATGGTCAGCAGCAGCGGCGTCGGCCTCGCGTACGGGGCGATGCCCGCCCTCATCATGAGCGCGGTCCCGGCCTCCGAGACCGCCGCCGCGAACGGCTTCAACACCCTCATGCGCGCCCTCGGCACCTCGGTCGGCGCCGCCGTGATCGGCGCGGTCCTCGCCCAGATGACCACCGAGACGGCCGGCTACACCTTCACCTCGGAGTCCGGCTTCCGCATGGGCCTGGTCCTCGGCTGCGGCGTCGCCCTGATCGCGGTCGCGATCTCCGCCTTCATCCCGGCGGTACGCGGCTCCGCCACGGCCTCCGGCACGGCGGACACCCCGGCCGCCCCGGAGGCGGCGGTGACCAAGGGCTGACCCGCCACGCACCCCGGACCGCCCGGCCCGGCACCCCCGCACGGGGCGCCGGGCCGGGCGGTCCGCGTCGTCCGGAGCCTCACGCCCCCAGGCCGTGCCGGGCCGCCCACGCGCTGATCGCCGAGGCCAGCTCCTTCGGACGGTCCTCCGGGGAGTGGTGGCCGGCCGGTCCGTGCCGGGAGACCTCCAGGCCCGCGATGTTCGCCTCGCACCAGGCCACGGCCGTCGCGTCGGTCATGGCGCCGGGGCCGGGCTCGAACGCGGCCAGGAGCTTGGGCACGTCCGGGCTCGCGGCCAGCCAGGCGTCGTAGCGCTCGATGCGGGCCACGACGTCGGCGGGCTCACCGTCCAGCGGCATCATGCGCGTCCACGCCAGGACCGGGCGGCGGCTGTCCGGGGTCGGGAAGGGGCGGCGGTAGACGCCGAGGTCGGCGGGGTCGAGCGGGGTGGCGAGCGTCCCCGGCAGCCCCTCGACGAACGCGCCCTGTTCCAGGACCATGCTCTCGCCCACCCCCGGCGTCCGCAGCAGCGCGAACAGCTCGCGCCCGGCGGCCGGGAACTCGTCACCGTACAGCGGTTTGACGATGGTCTCCGTGAAGGCGAGCGCGCGGACGGCCCCCGGCAGGCGCGCGGCCCGGTCGAAGGCGAGCGCGCCGCCCCAGTCGTGACCGATCAGCACCGCCTCGGCGAGGCCGAGCGCGTCGAACCAGGCGTCCAGGTGCCGGGCGTGGTCCTCGAAGGAGTAGGCGAGTGCGGGTTTGCCGGAGTCGCCCATGCCGATGAGGTCGGGTGCCAGCAGCCGGCGGCCGGGCGCGGCCACCCCCGGCAGGACGTTGCGCCAGAGGTGGGAGGAGGTGGGGTTGCCGTGCAGGAAGACGAACGGCAGCCCGTGGGGGTCGCCGGACTCGCGGTAGTGAACGGTGGTGCCGAGAACGGGAACGGTAGGCATGATGAAGCGTCACAGCTTTCTCGTCGCAGGGGACTTCACAGGTCGAGGCTCAGGACCCGGTCGACCGTGATCTCGATGACGGCCAGGTCCGGCGGGGCGGGCGGCGCGGAGCCGTACCGGGCGGTGTAGCGGCGTACCGCCTCCTCCAGGCGTACGGGTCCGGCGTCGACCGACGCCCGGCCTTCGAGGGTGATCCAGCGGAAGCCGTCCGCCTGGCAGAGCGCCACCCGGGCGGCCGGGCCGCCCGCCGACACGTTGCGCGCCTTGCGGGCGGCGGCCCGGGTGGTCACCCGGGCGAGGCCGGTGGCCGCGTCGAAGGTGAAGCGGACGGGGGCGACGTGCGGGGTGCCGTCGGGGCGCAGCGTGGTGAGCGTGGCGGTGCGGGGGAGGGCGAGGAACTCGCGGGCGGTGCGGGTCAGCGTGATGCGCATGGTGGGGGCGATTCCTTCGTGCGGCGGCGGGATTCCCTTGACTGTGCGGACCGCGCCGCGCACGCTCAACGCTGATGAATAACGCCGTGGCCGCCCCCGCCCGGCCCCGGGGCCGCCCCCGGGGCAATCCGCCGACCCGTGAATCGCTCGTGGCGGCGGCGCGTGAGCTGTTCCTGGAACGCGGCTACCGGGCCACCACGCTGCGCGCCGTGGCCGGTGCGGCCGGGGTGGACCCCGCCCTGATCTCGTATCACTTCGGCTCGAAGAAGGGCCTGTTCGCGGACGTGATGCAGTTCCAGTGCGCGAGTGCGCTGTCCGTGGACGAGGTGCTGGGCGGTGACCCGGCCACCCTGCCCGGACGGCTGATCGACGCGGTGACCGGCCTGTGGGAGGACGCCGACTTCCGGCGCCTCTCGACCCGGGGCGAGACCGCTGCCGAGGTCGTCCGCGAATACCTGGAACAGGAGCTGCTCAAGCCGCTCGTTGAATTTCTCGGCGGCCCGGACGCGACCGCCCGCGCCACCGCCGTGGTGACCGTGCTCGGCGGAATCATCTACACCCGCTATCTGAATCCCCTCCCCACCCCGGCCGCCCTCACCCCGGCCGAGACCCGCGCCGCCCTCACCCCGGCCGTACGCGCGGCACTCGCCCCCCGGCGCAGGTAGCGCCTCGGCTCCACCCCGAGGCGTGGGCCCCTGGGTGCAGTCCCTGAGACCGGGGTCAACCCGGGGGCCCAGCCCCCTAGGGGGAGCTCCTTACAGCGGGCCAGGGGCCGTTCCTCCCGGTGGAGGACGTGCGGGGGCGGGGCCTCTCCGTAGCGTGGTTGTCGTACCGCAGACGTGACGCACACGCACCGCCGACGCACCGCCGAAGGGCGAACCGCAGGGGACGGGGTGGGGAAAACCCCACCGGAAGACTGCGCTGGGCACCAGCGCGCCGGACCCCCTCCGCACAGCAGACTTCACAGCAGACGGCGACAACTCGTCGCTGACCGACATAGGAGAAAAACCGTGACAACGGCTGTAACCATTCCCAGGCACGGGGGCACTGGAGGGCGTACGGCCGTGGCTGCGCGGGCGCGGCAGGTCGTCAAGGCGTACGGGTCCGGGGAGACCCGGGTCGTCGCGCTCGACCACGTCGACGTGGACATCGCCCGCGGGCAGTTCACCGCGATCATGGGCCCGTCCGGCTCCGGCAAGTCGACGCTGATGCACTGCCTGGCCGGCCTGGACACCGTGACGTCCGGCCAGATCCATGTCGCCGACACCGAGATCACCGGGCTCAAGGACAAGAAGCTCACCCAGCTCCGGCGCGACCGCATCGGGTTCATCTTCCAGGCGTTCAACCTGCTGCCGACGCTGAACGCGCTGGAGAACATCACGCTGCCGATGGACATCGCCGGCCGCAAGCCCGACCCCGCCTGGCTGGACCAGGTCGTGGAGACCGTCGGCCTGGCCGGCCGCCTCAAGCACCGGCCGACCCAGCTCTCCGGCGGCCAGCAGCAGCGCGTCGCGGTGGCGCGGGCCCTCGCCGCCAAGCCGGAGATCATCTTCGGCGACGAGCCGACCGGGAACCTGGACTCCCGGGCCGGCGCCGAGGTCCTGAGCTTCCTGCGCAGGTCCGTGGACGAGCTGGGCCAGACCATCGTCATGGTCACCCACGACCCGGTCGCCGCCTCCTACGCGGACCGGGTGCTCTACCTCGCCGACGGGCGCATCGTGGACGAGATGCACAACCCCACCGCCGACCAGGTGCTGGACCGCATGAAGGACTTCGACGCGCGCGGGCGGACGTCATGACCGTCTGGAAGACCTCGATGCGCAACTTCCTCGCGCACAAGGGACGCATGGCGCTCTCCGCCGTCGCCGTCCTGCTCTCGGTGGCGTTCGTCTGCGGCACGCTCGTCTTCACCGACACCATGAACACCACGTTCGACAAGCTCTTCGCCGCCACCTCCGCCGATGTCACCGTCAGCCCCAAGAAGGCCAAGGTGGACGACATACCGGAGAACGGGAAGCCCGAGTCGCTGCCCGCCTCCCTCCTCGCGAAGGCCGGCAAGGCCGACGGGGTGGAGAAGGCCGAGGGCGGCGTCTCCAGCTCCTCCGTCACCGTGGTCGACGGCCGCAACGAGAACATGGGCTCCGCGACCGGCGCCCCGACCATCGCCGCCAACTGGACGCGGAACGACCTGCGGTCCATGGAGATCACCTCCGGCCACGCCCCGCGCGGCCCGACCGAGATCATGGTCGACGCCGACACCGCCGAGAAGCACCACCTGAAGATCGGTGACGAGCTGCGCACCATCACGGCCACCGGCGACCTCAAGGCAGAGATCTCCGGCATCGTCGCCTTCAAGGTGACCAACCCGGGCGCGGCCATCGTCTACCTGGACACCGCCACCGCCCAGCGCGCCCTGCTCGGCGCTCCCGACCGCTTCTCGCACCTCTCCATCACCGCCGCACCCGGCGTCAGCGACACCCGGTTGAAGCAGAACGTGGCGCGGGCGCTCGACGGCACCGGCGCGTACAAGCTCCAGACGCAGGCGGAGGCCGCCGCCGAGAGCAAGGACTCCATGGGGTCGTTCCTCGACGTCATGAAGTACGCGATGCTCGGCTTCGCCGGGATCGCCTTCCTCGTCGGCATCTTCCTCATCGTCAACACGTTCTCGATGCTGGTCGCCCAGCGCACCCGTGAGATCGGCCTGATGCGGGCCATCGGCTCCAGCCGCGAGCAGGTCAACCGCTCGGTGCTGCTGGAGGCGGTGCTCCTCGGCGTCTTCGGCTCCGTCCTCGGTGTCGGCGCCGGCGTCGGGCTCGCCGTCGGGTTGATGAAGGTCATGGGCGCCGTCGGCATGGAGCTGTCCACCGAGGACCTGACCATCGCCTGGACGACCCCGGTCGTCGGGCTCGCGCTCGGCGTCATCGTCACCGTCCTCGCCGCCTACGTCCCGGCCCGCCGGGCCGGCAAGGTCTCCCCGATGGCCGCCCTGCGCGACGCCGGCACCCCGGCGGACGCCAGGTCGGGCTGGGTCCGGGCCGGACTCGGCCTGGTCGTGACCGGTGCCGGCGCCGCCGCCCTCTGGTCCACCACACGGGTGGACGCCGCGAGCGACGGCTCCGCCTTCCTCGGCCTGGGCGTCCTGCTCACCCTCGTCGGCTTCGTCGTGATCGGCCCGCTGCTCGCCGGCGTCGTCGTACGGGCGCTGAGCGCCGTACTGCTCCGGTTCTTCGGACCGGTCGGCCGGCTCGCCGAGCGCAACGCCCTGCGCAACCCGCGCCGCACCGGCGCCACCGGCGCCGCCCTCATGATCGGCCTCGCCCTGGTCGCCTGCCTGTCCGTGGTCGGCTCCTCCATGGTCGCCTCGGCCACCGACGAACTCGACAAGTCGGTCGGCGCGGACTTCATCGTGCAGTCCGGCAGCGCGGACGGCCGGCCGCTGAACCGCCAGGCGTCCGAGGCGGTCGACGGCACACCCGGCATCGACCACGTCACCCACATCAAGGACGTGCGGGCCGAACTGACCCTCCCCGGCGGCGGCAAGGAGAAGAAGAGCCTCGTCGCCTCCGAACCCACGTACGCACAGGACCTGAGCCGCAAGCCGCTCTCGGGACGGCTCTCCGACGCGTACGGCATGAACGCCATGTCCGTCGGCTCCAAGTTCGCCGAGCGCACGGGCACCAAGGTCGGCGACACGCTGACCGTCGCGTTCGAGCACGGCAGGACGGCGCGGCTGAAGGTCGCCGCCGTCACTTCCGACGACACCGCGCTCGACTCGGAGGCCATGTACGTCAACATCGCGACCGTCACCCGCTACCTCCCGGCCGACTCCGTGCCGCTCGACACGATGATGTTCGCGAAGGCGGCGGACGGGAAGCAGGACGAGGCGTACGCGGCTCTCAAGAAGGCCGTGGCCTCGGACCCGACGGTCAAGGTGCTCGACCAGACCGACTTCAAGCAGGCGCTGAAGGACCAGATCGGACAACTCCTGAAGATCGTCTACGGGCTGCTCGCCCTGGCCATCATCGTGGCGGTGCTCGGTGTGGTGAACACCCTCGCGCTGTCGGTCGTGGAGCGCACCCGGGAGATCGGCCTCATCCGCGCCATCGGCCTCTCCCGCAGGCAGCTGCGCCGGATGATCCGCCTGGAGTCCGTCGTCATCGCGGTCTTCGGCGCCCTGCTCGGACTCGGCCTCGGCATGGGCTGGGGCGTGGCGGCCCACAAGCTCCTCTCGCTGGAGGGCATGAGGATCCTCGACATTCCGTGGCCGACCATCCTGGCCGTCTTCGTCGGCTCGGCCTTCGTCGGACTCTTCGCCGCCCTGGTCCCGGCTTTCCGGGCCGGCCGGATGAACGTCCTGAACGCCATCGCGACCGACGGCTGAGACCGTCCGGAAAGAAAGGGACAGCAGCGGCGGCCCGTTCCGGCGGGCCGCCGCTGCTGCGTCGTCGGACGGAAACTCCGGGCGTCAGCGGAAGGAGCGCACCGTGTTGTAGTACTTGGTGGCCGTCTTGTTGCAGGCCGCCTTCAGCTTCTTGCGCTGGGCCTTGGTGTAGGGATCGGCCCAGAACCACCGTCCGCACTGGCGATTCATGTCGTGCAGGAACGCCTTGTCGACACGGGCCTTGTAGGACGCCCGGAACTTCGTCGCCCCGACGGTCTTCTTGTAATTCCGGTAACCGAAATCATGACGCCAGCAGGGAAATTCGAAGTCGTAGCCGCCGGGAAGCCTGTCCGGCGCCCAGGAGCAGCCGTCGGTCTTCCAGACGAATCCGTACTTCTTGATGGAGGCCGATGTGCGGGAACCGAGTGCGGAGAACCAGCGGTTCTGCGAGGCGGCCGAATCCCCGGTGATGGAGGCCATCTTCGCCAGCTTCTGCGACTTCGTCGGCTTCGCCGCAGCGCCGGCCGGCTCTGCGGTGACGAGGGCGGGGACGGCTGCCCCGACGGTGAGCGCGCCCGCCAGGGCGGCTGCGGAAAACGAACGACGCAAGGTGGTCAAGGTTGCGTTTCCTTCCGGTGTGTTTTCGGCGGCAACCATGGCACGCGAAAATAGGGCGGGCAAGCCCTTTCGGGCTGCCGTGGCCCCCCGGTGGAAACGGATGAATTAATTCCGCGGCGTCGACCAGGTCCTTTCCGTGAGCGGGCTCCGAATATGCCGGTCTCGGCATGCCCGGGGGTGTCCGTTCCGCGCCGCTCCGGAACGGCCCGCGGTTTGCCACCGCATCGAAAGCTCAGATGTTCCTCAAGGGAAACGCGGGCGCGGTCACCGGCTGGCTAGGCTCCCGATCGCCGCACTCCGCGAGGGGTGCCGCGGGGGTGGACGAAAGGGGCGGGGGTGAGTGGCGACGGTGGGTGGCGGCCGGAGTTCCTTACGGCCGGAGGACCATTTCGGTCGTGCGGTACGCGACCGGCGGCGCGCGGCCGGAATGACTCAGTCGAGGCTCGCGGAACTCGCGGGAATGTCCCAGGCCGCGATATCCCGGCTGGAACACGGGAAATGCATGCCGACCTTCTATCTGCTGGAGAAAATCGCCGAGGCGCTGAACTCCGTGCTCGTCGTCGCGATCGGCCCCGGCCGCCGGGTCGCCGTCGAATTCCGGAACGGTCCGGAACGCGCCGGGGCGGCCGGGTGACGTCCGGGAACGCACGGCCGCCCGGCCGGTGGCGGGTCCCGCCCCGTCGGCGGGGCGGACGTCGGCCCCGGGTCGTACGCTGGAACCCCCGGCTCGTACCACGTGTCGGGCCCTTCGCGTTGCCCCCGGGGCAGCGCGCCCTGGCGGCAGCCGGCCGTCAGAGGCCCTTCTCCTCACCCGGACGGAAGCCCCTTCATGAGCCTGAACGGTCTGCTGGATGTCGTCGTACGTGATCCGGCGCTCGACGAAGCGGTGAAGGCCGCCGGTGACGGCCACCGGATGCACATCGACCTGGTGGGCCCGCCCGCCGCGCGGCCCTTCGCCGTCGCCGCGCTGGCCCGGGACGCCGGGCGGACGGTCCTCGCGGTCACCGCGACCGGCCGGGAGGCGGAGGACCTGGCGTCCGCGCTGCGCACCATGCTGCCGCCGGACACGATCGCGGAGTTCCCGTCCTGGGAGACCCTGCCGCACGAGCGCCTGTCGCCCCGCTCCGACACCGTGGGCCGCCGGCTCGCCGTGCTGCGGCGCCTCGCGCACCCGCGCGCCGACGACCCGGAGACCGGGCCGGTCTCGGTCGTCGTCGCACCGATCCGGTCCGTGCTCCAGCCGCAGGTCAAGGGGCTCGCGGACCTGGAGCCCGTCGCGCTGCGCACCGGGCAGAGCGCCGACCTCGGCGAGACCGTGGAGGCGCTGGCGGCAGCCGCGTACGCCCGGGTGGAACTGGTCGAGAAGCGCGGCGAGTTCGCGGTGCGCGGCGGCATCCTGGACGTGTTCCCGCCCACCGAGGAGCACCCGCTCCGGGTGGAGTTCTGGGGCGACGACGTCGAGGAGATCCGTTACTTCAAGATCGCGGACCAGCGGTCCCTGGAGGTCGCCGAGCACGGCCTGTGGGCGCCGCCCTGCCGGGAGCTCCTGCTGACGGACGAGGTGCGGGAGCGGGCCGCCGCGCTCGCCGAGGCCCATCCGGAGCTGGGCGAGCTGCTCAACAAGATCGCCGAGGGCATCGCGGTGGAGGGCATGGAGTCCCTGGCGCCGGTCCTCGTGGACGACATGGAGCTGCTGCTCGACGTGCTGCCCAAGGGGGCGATGGCGGTCGTCTGCGACCCCGAGCGGGTCCGGACCCGGGCCGCGGACCTGGTCGCGACCAGTCAGGAGTTCCTCCAGGCGTCCTGGGCGGCGTCGGCGGGCGGCGGCGAGGCCCCGATCGACGTCGGCGCGGCCTCGCTGCGGGGCATCGCGGACGTCCGCGAGCGGGCCCGTGAGCTGGACATGATGTGGTGGTCGATCTCCCCGTTCGCCGCCGACGCGGAGCTGGACGACGACACGCTGGCGCTCGGGATGCAGGCCCCGGAGACGTACCGGGGGGACACCGCGCGGGCGTTCGCCGACACCAAGGGCCGGCTGGCCGACGGCTGGCGCACGGTGTACGTCACGGAGGGCCAGGGGCTCGCCTCGCGTACGGTCGAGATGCTGGGCGGCGAGGGGATCGCGGCCCGGCTCGACCCGGACCTGGACGAGATCACCCCGTCCGTGGTGCACGTCTCGTGCGGGGCCATCGACCACGGCTTCGTCCACCCCGGCCTGAAGCTCGCGGTGCTCACGGAGACCGACCTCACCGGGCAGCGCACCGCCACCAAGGACCTGGGCCGGATGCCGGTCCGGCGGCGCAAGACGATCGACCCGCTGACGCTGGAGACCGGCGACTACATCGTGCACGAGCAGCACGGTGTGGGCCGCTACATCGAGATGGTGCAGCGCACGGTGCAGGGGGCGACGCGCGAGTACCTGCTCGTCGAGTACGCCCCGGCCAAGCGCGGGCAGCCCGGCGACCGGCTGTACATCCCGACCGACCAGCTGGAGCAGGTCACCAAGTACGTCGGCGGCGAGGCCCCGACCCTGCACCGGCTCGGCGGCGCCGACTGGACGAAGACGAAGGCGCGCGCCAAGAAGGCCGTCAAGGAGATCGCCGCCGACCTGATCAAGCTGTACTCGGCCCGGATGGCGGCCCCCGGCCACACCTTCGGCCCGGACACCCCCTGGCAGCGCGAGCTGGAGGACGCGTTCCCGTACGCGGAGACGCCCGACCAGCTGACGACGATCGCCGAGGTCAAGGAGGACATGGAGAAGTCGGTCCCGATGGACCGGCTGATCTGCGGCGACGTGGGGTACGGCAAGACGGAGATCGCGGTCCGCGCCGCGTTCAAGGCGGTGCAGGACGGGAAGCAGGTCGCCGTCCTCGTCCCCACCACGCTGCTCGTGCAGCAGCACTACGGCACGTTCACCGAGCGCTATTCCCAGTTCCCCGTCAACGTACGCGCGCTGAGCCGCTTCCAGTCCGAGGCCGAGTCCAAGGCGACGCTCGCGGGGCTGAAGGACGGTGCCGTCGACCTGGTCATCGGCACCCACCGCCTGTTCTCCTCGGAGACGAAGTTCAAGGACCTCGGCCTCGTCATCGTGGACGAGGAGCAGCGGTTCGGCGTCGAGCACAAGGAGCAGCTGAAGAAGCTCCGCGCCAACGTGGACGTGCTCACCATGTCCGCGACACCCATCCCCCGTACGCTCGAAATGGCGGTCACCGGCATCCGAGAGATGTCGACCATCACCACCCCGCCCGAGGAGCGCCACCCGGTCCTGACCTTCGTCGGGCCGTACGAGGAGAAGCAGATCGGCGCCGCGATCCGGCGTGAACTGCTGCGCGAGGGCCAGGCGTTCTACATCCACAACCGGGTCGAGTCGATCGACCGGGCGGCGGCGCGGCTGCGCGAGATCGTGCCCGAGGCGCGGATCGCCACGGCGCACGGCCAGATGTCCGAACAGGCCCTGGAGCAGGTCGTGGTGGACTTCTGGGAGAAGAAGTTCGACGTGCTGGTCTCCACGACGATCGTGGAGTCGGGCATCGACATCTCCAACGCGAACACGCTGATCGTGGAGCGCGGCGACAACTTCGGCCTCTCCCAGCTGCACCAGCTGCGCGGCCGGGTCGGGCGTGGCCGCGACCGGGGTTACGCGTACTTCCTCTACCCGCCGGAGAAGCCGCTCACCGAGACCGCCCACGAGCGCCTGGCCACGATCGCCCAGCACACCGAGATGGGCGCGGGCATGTACGTGGCCATGAAGGACCTGGAGATCCGGGGCGCGGGCAACCTGCTCGGCGGCGAGCAGTCCGGCCACATCGCGGGCGTCGGCTTCGACCTGTACGTACGCATGGTCGGCGAGGCGGTCGCGGACTACCGGGCGTCCCTGGAGGGCGGTGTGGAGGAGGAGCCGCCGCTGGAGGTCAAGATCGAGCTTCCGGTCGACGCGCACGTCCCGCACGACTACGCCCCCGGCGAGCGGCTGCGCCTCCAGGCGTACCGCTCGATCGCCTCGGCGTCCTCGGAGGACGACATCAAGGCGGTCCGCGAGGAGCTGACCGACCGCTACGGCAAGCTCCCGGAGCCGGTCGAGAACCTGCTCCTGGTGGCGGGCCTGCGCATGCTGGCGCGCGCCTGCGGGGTCGGCGACATCGTGCTCCAGGGCCCGAACATCCGCTTCGCACCGGTGGAGCTGCGCGAGTCCCAGGAGCTCCGCCTGAAGCGGCTGTACCCGAAGACGGTCATCAAGCCGGCGGTCCACCAGATCCTGGTGCCGCGCCCGACGACGGGCAAGATCGGCGGCAAGCCGGTGGTGGGCCGCGAACTGCTGGCCTGGACGGGCGAGTTCCTCACGACGATCCTGGGGTCGTGAGCCCGGCCCCTCGAACGGGAGCGGGTGCGGCACGCCGAGGGCGTACCGCACCCGCTCCCGTTTCCCGTACAGAGGTCAGCCGATGGAGTTCAGCCGCATCGCGGCGGGGCCCCGCCCCGGGGTGTTGGTGCAGCGGCGGTCGCCCGACGGCTGTTCCAGCTGAAGGGTCAGGCAGGTGCCGAGGGCCTGCTGGCCGTAGCGGTTGGGGTGCAGCGACTCCTGCTTCTGGCCCTGACCGAGGCCGGAGGTCACGAAGCGGATCCACTCGCTGGTGTCACCGGAGGGGGAATGGGTGGCGTCGGCCTGCCGGGTACTGGTCGAGCACACCTCGCGGCCCTCGAACGACCGGGACAGGTCCAGGAACTCCGCGTCGCTCTGGTCGGCCGCGTCCGCCAGGACCGAGCTGATCTCGGGGACCAGCTCGTCGTGCGCCCAGGTGAGGTCCTTGTCGAAGAAGGGGCAGCCGCCGGACTTGAGCCGGTCGTACTTCTCGCCGGGGTAGCGGATGCGGCCGGCGTCCGGGAGCGGGGACGGGTAGGACTGGAGGATCAGCCGGTACGAGCCGGCCGGGTGGCCCGCCCGGTCGAGCGCGGTCCGCACGTCGGCGAGGGTGTTCACAGCCGCCTGCCGCACGCCGGGCAGGCGCTGGGCGACCTGTTCGGCCGCGTCCGGTGCGCACGGGTCGCCGCCGTAGGGCTTGACGAACTCGGTCGCGCAGTCGGTGATGATGTCGGAGAAGCCGAGGTCGTTGCCGCCGATCGACACGACGACCGCGCGCACGGCCCGGCCGGCCGCCACGTCCTCCAGCTCCCTGGCCTGCGAGCGCTCGCCCTTGAACGGCTCGCCGCCGCTCTCCGGGAGGAGCACCGCCTTCGAGGTCGCCCCGGAGCAGGCGAGGTTGAGCCGGCTGACGTCGAGCGTGACGGACTGGACCTCGGCCACGTCGGAGCGGTTGCAGCCGTTGTCGTAGGACGACCCGTACACCCAGTACGGGTCGCTCTTGCCGGTTGCCGGGTTCCAGGCCCGGTCGGTGCCGGAGTAACCGTCGGCGCTCCGGTTGCTGTTGCCGGCCCAGCGGCCCGCCTCGCCGGAGATGAAGCTGTCACCCACGGACACCAGCAACGGCGCCTCGGCGGGGGCGGCCGACGCGGTCCGGGAGGCGGAGGCGGAGGCGGGGAGTGCGCCCGAGACCGTGAGCACACAGACGGTGGCGGCTGCGGCGGCGAGGGCCTTGGAGCGTGTGGAGGGGGAAGTGATCATGCTGTGGTTGTCGGCAGCCGGGAGGGGGCGGGTGAAGTGCCGTCATCCGTTTGCAGCCGAATGGGCCAGCTCACGAAGTGAGTCACGGCCCAAGAGCGACAGAAGAGGTCAGGACCGATCACGCTCTTCGCGAAATGTGGGAGTCGACTCTCACGGCGAGGTCTTGAAGATCAGCCACACGGTCTTGCCGACGACGTGGTCATCGACTCCGAAGTCGTCGGCGAGTTCCCGGACGAGGTGCAAGCCGCGTCCGGAGCAGGCATCGTCGGCGGCTTGTCGGACGCGCGGCTGCCCCGGTCCGCTGTCGCGGACCTCCAGACGTACCAGGTCCTCGGCCCGGTGGAGGCCGACGCTGAACTCCCGGCCGGGCGGCACGCCGTGCAGCAACGCGTTGGTGGCGAGTTCCGACACGCACAGCCTTATGTCTTCGATCAAGGCGTGGAGCCGCCACTCGGTGAGGACGCCGGTGACGAAGTCGCGTGAGGCACCGACGGAGGTGCGCCTGCGGGTGAAGCGTCGTTGCTGCACCAGGAACACGGTGGTTCACCGCCTTGCTTGCGGGTTGTAACGTGGCGACGACTGTACTGCTATTCGCAAAAAGCAGCAAGGTAGCCTCCGGGTGGGAGTGCGACTGGGCCTCCCGTCCGGACATGAGGCACGCTGGGTGTCGTCGGTGGGAGCTACGGAGGAGAGAGACGTGGGCGGTCATGAATGGGTCAGCACGTCGACGCCCTATCTCGCCGCGTCCTCCGGCGCTCCGGGTGACACCTGGGCGGCCGAGGCCGCTGCCGAGGGGCGGCGGGGGAGTCAGCGCATCGTCCGCGCGGGCGAGGTGGAGGCCCCGGCAGCGGTCGCGGAGCTGTTCGGGGTGGAGCTTGGGGAGAGCGTTGTCGCCCGGCGCAGGATCATGTACCTCGACGACGTCCCTTGTGAGTTGACGGACACGTACTACCCGCTGGCCATCGCCGGCGGCACCGGTCTCGCCGGTACGGCCAAGATCCCCGGCGGGGCGGTCAGGCTCCTGGCGGAGCTGGGCCACATCGGCGTGCGCGTACGCGAAGAGGTGACCGCGCGGCGGGCGACCGGACCCGAGGCCGAGCGGCTGGGGCTGGCGGAGGGCGACCCGGTCCTCCAGCTCACCCGGCTCACTCTGGACGAGGCGGACCGGCCCATTCAGGTCGACATCATGGCCATGCCTCCGCAACGCCAGAGGCTGCGCTACGAGATCAGGATCGGATGACCGTGCCCAGACCAGAACCCGACGCCGCCGACCGCCGTTCGCTGCATGAGCGGATCGCGGCCGATCTCAGGGACCAGATCATGGGCGGGGACCTCGCGCCGGGCGCGCACCTGCCCTCGACGGCCCACCTCAAGCAGCGGTTCGACGCCTCGAACGCGACGATCCAGAAGGCGGTGCAGCTGCTCAAGGACGAGGAGCTGGTGGTCGGCAGGGCGGGCGCGTCGGTGACCGTGCGCGAGCATCGCCAGCGGACTGTCCGCCCGGCCGCGTCCATGGCTCCGGCGGGCGCCGGGGAGCCCTACCGCTGGCTGACCGAAGTGGCGAAGGGCGGCTCTCGGGCCCACAGCACGCTGCTCGAAGTGGCCGAGGTCCAGCCGCCGGCGGATGTCGCGGAGGCGCTGAGGCTTCCGGATGGCGCTCCGGCCCTGCTGCGGCGCCAGTTGCTCGCGATCGACGACGAACCAGCCGAACTCGTGGCCTCGTACTACCCGCTGGACATCGTCAGCGGTACGGCGATGACGGATCGCCGCAAGATTCCGGGCGGGACCCCGACGCTGCTCGCGGGCCTGGGGTACCCTCCACGGCTCAGCGTCGACCGTGTGTCCGCACGCGTGCCCACCCAGGAGCAGTACCAGGCGCTGCGCCTGCCAGGAGGGTTGCCGGTGCTGCGTACGCTGCGCGTCGTCTACAGCGACGGTGAGCGGCCCATCGAGGCGACGGTCATGGTGAAGGCCGGGCACTTGTACGAGGTGCAGTACGAGTTCGCGGCCGAGTAGGCCCTACCGGCCGGGCGCGTCCTCCGCGTTGAACAGCAGCCGGCCGACGAGGCGGAACACGTCCTCCGGGTCGCGGTCGCCCACCGCCTCGTCCAGGTTGCCGCTCAGGAGCAGCGTGGCGTAGCCGTGGGCGAGGGACCAGGCGGCCACGCCCGCGAGGCGGGGGTCGTCGGTGGGGGGCACGGTGGCGACGCCCGCGCGCAGTTCCGCTGTGGCGCGGTCCTTCGCGGCGAGCAGGTCCGGGTCGTCCGTGCGGTACAGGTCCGGCTGGAACATCACCTGGAAGTGCGCCGGGTGCGTCGCCGCGAACCGCACGTACGCCACGCCCCGCTCGCGGAGGTCCGGGGCGGCTGCCAGGGCGTCCGCGAACAGGGCGTAGCCCTCGGCGGCGATCGCGGTGAGCAGGCCCGTACGGTCCTTGAAGTGGTGGGCGGGCGCGGCGTGGGAGACGCCGGCCCGGCGGGCCAGGTCGCGCAGGCTGAGCGCGGCGGGGCCCTCGGTGCGGATGACGTCGAGGGCGGCGGTGAGGACGGCCCGCCGCAGGTCGCCGTGGTGGTAGGCGCGGTCGCTGGTCATGGACAGCAGGGTACGCGGGATCTAGTCGTTGACAAGTTCGCGGCCGGCGCGCACTCTGGGGATCTAGGCAGTGGCTAGATGGTGGCCGGTGCGTGGCGGAAGGTGTGGACATGTCCGATGAGCTGGGGCGCGTACGGCGGTTGTGGCACCTGCTGGAGCCCGTGCACGCCGTCCTGTACTACGCGCCGGAGGCGTTCGAGGAGGCCGCCGCGCTCGGGTACGCGGTCGACGAGCGGTGGCCGAGCTACTTCGCCTGGCGGGCGGCGCCGCTGGGCGAGGCGGGGGCGGACCGGGTCGCGGAGGCGTTCCACAGCTTCAGCCCGCGCATGGTCGGCGCGTACGTCCCGGCCGCCTGGTCGGTCGCCTCGCCGGACGCGGTGCTCGCGGCGCGCGGGCGGGCCGTGGACCGCGCGTACCGGGAGCTGCTGGGGGAGGCGGTCGCCGCGCCGGGGACGGCCGAGG
>NZ_JAAGNI010000176.1 GCF_010550605.1 Streptomyces sp. SID9727 | reverse complement strand
CCGGGTCGCACCGCTGCCCGGGGCCCGCGCGGCCCCGCTTCGCACCGCTCAGGCCGCCAGCCGCCCCGGCATCACGGCCCGGGGGCCGAACCGCTCCCGCAGCCGGTCCGCGACCGCCTCGATCCGCCGCGCCCGCTCGTCCACCGGGTCGAAGCTCAGCTGCCGGGCCGCCCGTTCGGCCTCGCCCAGCCCCTCCGCGCGCAGCCCGATCCCCCGCACCCGGGCCCGCTGCAGGCCGAACGAGTCGTGGATGCGGTACGCGAGCGCGGTGAGCTCCGCGGAGTGCGCGGTGGGTTCGCGGAGGGTACGGCTCCGGGTCAGCGTCGAGTAGCCGGTGCGGTCGGCGTACCGCACGGAGACCGCCAGCGCGCGGCACACCTGCCCCTCGCCGCGCATCCGCGCCCCCAGCTCCTCGGTGAGCGACATGAGCGCGCGGCGCTGCCGCTCCGGGTCCAGCTCGTCGCGCGGGAAGGTGCGCTCGGCGGCGACCGAGCGGGCGGCGGCGTTCGGCCGGACGGCGGTGCGGTCGATACCGTGCGCCCGCTCCCACAGGTCGCGCCCGGTCCGCGTCCCGGTGATCCGTTGCAGGGTGCCGAGCGGGGCCGCCGCGATCCGGCCGACGGAGTCGAGCCCGTACCCGCACAGCGTCCGGGCCGTCGCCGCCCCGACGCCGTCCAGCGCGGCGGCCGGCCGGTCCGCGAGGAAGGCGGTCACCCCGTCGGCGGGCACCACGAAGGTCGCCCCGGGCGCGGCCTGCCGCAGCGCCATCCGGGCCAGCATGGGATTCGGGGCGGCCCCGATCGCGCAGTCCACCCCGTGCAGGGCCAGCGCGCGGACCCGGATCACCGAGGCCAGCCCCCGCACGTCCCGCCCGAAGTAGCGGAGCGCGCCGCGCACATCGGCGAGCGCCCCGTCGGGCGGGGCCGCCTCCACGACCGGGGTGAACGAACCGAGCAGGGCGAGCAGTCCCGCGTACCCGGCGGCGTCCGGGAGCCCGCCGCCGACCCTGCGGAACCGCAGGCAGAGGACGTCGGCCCCGGTCATCCCGCGCTCCCCGGGCTCTGGTGCCACAGCTTCCTTCCGGTGGGCAGCCCCTCGCCGGCCGGCTTGAGGTCCGCCCAGGGGTTCATCTCGTAACCGGTGGGCATCCGGATGCGCCGCCCGCCGTCGCCGGGCGGGGCCTCGTCCGATGGCGGATCCCCGCCCTCCGGCTCCGGCACCCGCGCCAGCCGCTCCGCGACCGCGTCGAGCCCGCCGGTGCGCCGCAGCTCGGCCAGTTCCGCCAGGTTCCAGGCGGCCGCGCCGACCACGCTCAGGCTGCGCGCCCCGCGCCGCTGCACCACTCCGCGCACCAGCAGCAGCCAGGAGTGGAAGACGGTGTGCGCGCAGGCGGCGTGGCTGTCGTCGAAGAAGGCCAGGTCGACCAGGCCCGTGCCGTCGTCCAGGGTGGTGAAGACGACCCGGCGGCCGGAGCGGATGGGCGGGGTCTGGGTCGCCGCCTTGGCACCCGCGACCAGCACGGTCTCCCCGTGCCGCGCCTCGCGCAGCCGCTTGGCCGAGACCGCGCCGAGCTCCTTGAGGAAGGCGTGGTGATCGCTCATCAGATGGCGCGAGACGTCCATGCTCAGTACGCCCAGTTCGGCGCTGAGCCGTTCCGCCTCGTTGAGGTCGGGCAGACCGACGGACGCGGTGCGGTGCCCGCCGCCGAGCGGGAGCTGAGCGCCGGAGCCCGCGCCGCGCTGGGCGCGGTGCAGTTCGGACAGGTGCAGCAGCAGGTCGCGGCGGTTGGCCCCGAACGCGTCGAGCGCGCCGACCTGGGCCAGCCGTTCGGCGGCCGGCTTCCCCGGGCGGGCCCGCTGCCAGAAGTCGAGCAGTGAGCTGTAGGGCCGGCCGGCCTCGATCCGGGCGGCCTCGGCCTCGCTGATGCCGTGGACGTCCGAGAGCGCGAGCCGGAGTCCCCAGCGCTCCCCCTCCCCCCCTTCATCAGACACCAGTTCGATTCTGTGAGCGGCCGCCGACCGGTTCACGTCCAAGGGCAGTACGGGCACCCCGCGCCTCCGGGCGTCGGCGAGCAGCAACCGCTTCGGGTACATCCCGGGGTCGTGGGTGAGCAGCCCGGCGTAGAAGGCCGCCGGGTGGTGCGCCTTCAGCCAGGCGGACTGGTACGTGGGCACGGCGAAGGCCACCGCGTGCGCCTTGCAGAAGCCGTAGCTGCCGAACGCCTCGATGATCTCCCAGGCGCGGGCGATCACCTCCGCGTCGTACTTCCGCGCCGCCGCGTGCTGGGCGAACCAGACCCTGATCAGGGACTGGGACTCGGGGTGGGAGAGCCCGCGTCTGACCCGGTCGGCCTCGTCGCGGCCGCAGCCGGTCATGATGTCGACGATCTGGATGATCTGCTCGTGGAAGACCACCACGCCGTACGTCTCGCGCAGCGGGCCCTCCAGGTCGGGGTGCGGATAGCGGACCGGCGCCCGGCCGTGCCGGGCCTCGATGAACGGGCGGACCATGTCGGCGGAGACCGGGCCCGGCCGGAACAGCGAGATGTCGACCACCAGATCGTGGAAGGTCTCCGGCTGGAGCCTGCCGACCAGGTCCCGCTGGCCCGGGGACTCGATCTGGAAGCAGCCCAGCGTCTCGGCCGTCCTGATCAGCTGGTACGTACGCGGGTCGCCCGGCTCCACGGCGTCCAGGTCCACCTCGCGCCCCGAGGCCCGCTTCACCTCGGCCACCGCGTGCGCCATCGCCGACTGCATCCGCACGCCCAGCACGTCCAGCTTGAGCAGCCCCAGGTGCTCCACGTCCTCCTTGTCGAACTGGGACATCGGGAAGCCCTCGCCGCTGGTGGGCATGACGGGGGTACGGCGCAGCAGCGAGGCGTCCGAGAGGAGGACCCCGCACGGATGCATGGCGACGCCGCGCGGCAGCGCGTCCAGCGCCTCCACCAGCTCCCACAGCCTCCCGTACGTCTCCTTGGTCCTCGCGACCTCGCGCAGTTCGGGCAGTTCCTCCATGGCCGCGCGGGCGTCGCGGGCCCGGATGTGCGGGAACGCCTTGGCGAGCCGGTCGGTCTCGGCCGGGTTCATGGAGAGCGCGGCGCCGACGTCGCGGATGGCGTGGCGCACCCGGTAGGTCTCGGGCATGGCGACGGTGGCGACCCGCTCGGCGCCGAAGCGGCCGATGATCGCGCGGTAGACGTCGAGGCGGCGGGCCGACTCGACGTCGATGTCGATGTCGGGCAGCACGAAGCGGCGCTTGGACAGGAAGCGCTCCATCAGCAGCCCGTGCTCGACCGGGTCGGCGTGCGCGATGCCCAGCAGGTGGTTGACCAGCGAACCGGCCCCGGAGCCCCGGGCGGCCACCCGCACCTTCATCGCGCGTACGTCGTCCACCACCTGGGCGACCGTCAGGAAGTACGAGGCGAAGCCGTGGTGGGCGATGATGTCCAGCTCGTGGTGCATCCGGTCCCAGTACCCGGGTCTGCGGTCGTAGCCGTGCAGCACCATGCCGGCGGCGGCGCGGGAGGCCAGCACCCGCTGGGCGGTGCGCCGGCCCGCGCCGACGAGGCCGGGCTCGGGGAAGTGGACGGAACCGATGCCGAGGTCGCCCCCGGGGTCCACCACGCACGCCTCGGCGGTGTGCCGGGTCTCCGCGAGGAGCCGCGCCCCGGCACCGGCGCCGAGCCCGGCGGCGGAGGTGATCCGCTCGGCGGTCTCCGCCATCGCGGGGGCGTCCTTGAGCCAGCGCTCACCGCTGTCGAGCGGGGCGCGGCGCGGGTCGACGGGG
>NZ_JAAGNI010000160.1 GCF_010550605.1 Streptomyces sp. SID9727 | reverse complement strand
GCCCGGGTGCCCGAGGCGAGCGCGCCCTGGACGGAGCCGGTGGCCCGGTGGTCCCCGCACACGTACCGGCCCGGGCGGACGCGGGTGGTGCGGCTGAGCTGCCAGGGCGGGCGCATGGCCGGCAGGGCGCCCTCGACCGTGCGGGCGGCGATCTGCGTCCAGCCGCCGGTGTCGGTGGCGTACAGGTCGGCCAGGCGCCGCAGCACCGCCTGGGCGCGGCCCGGGAGGTCGGTGCCCAGGACGGAGGTGGAGATCAGCGCGGTGCCGGGCGGCGCGTACGTGGGGGCGACCTCGCTGAGTACGCAGGTGTTCAGGACCGGTCCGGTGCTGTCCACGAGCAGGGTCGGTTCGGCGAGCGGTGTGCGGTCGGTGGCGTGGTAGTACGTGGTGACGGTGCGCGTGTCCGGCACGGCGAGGTCCGGCAGCAGGCGGGCGGCGGCCGCCGGTTCCGTCGCCACCACGACGACGCTCGCGGGCACTTCGCTTCCGTCCTCCAGGGCGGCCCCGGTGTCGGTGATCCCCGCGACGGCGGCGCCGAGCCTGAGGACACCGTCGGGGAGGCCCTGGGCGAGCTGGTGGGGTACGGCGCCGATGCCCCGCGCGGGCAGGCACAGCGTCCCGCGCACCATGCTCCGCCACACCAGGTGGAAGAACCGGGCGGAGGTTTCCAGGCCGTCCTCCAGGAACACCCCTGCCAGGAACGGCCGGAGCACGTCGGTGATGACGTCGTCCGACAGACCGGCCCGGAACAGCGCCGACGAGGTGGTTTCGTCGCGGCGGCGCCTGACGGAGGAAGCGGGGAGGACCGCGTCCCGTGCCGTGAGTGCCGCCAGTGCGCCCAGGTCGCGGGCGGAGAGGGCCCGGCCCGGCAGCAGCGCCCCCACCGCACCCTGTTCGCGCGTCGGGTCGGCGAGGCGGACGGGACCTGTCCGGGTGTGCGCGATGATGCCCGCGGTGAACGGCCGCAGGCGCAGGCTCCGCAGGTCCAGGCGGCGCTTCACCTGCGGGTAGGAGGTGTTGAACACCTGGAAGCCGCGGTCGAGCAGGAATCCGTCCCGGCGGTCCGTGCGCATCCGGCCGCCCACCGAGTCGGACGCCTCCAGGAGGGCCACCTTCAGGCCGGAACGGCAGAGGTCCAGCGCGCAGGCCAGTCCGGCCAGGCCCGCCCCGACGACGACGGCGTCCGTGGGCCGGCGGTGCTCGTCGGTCATGCTGCTCCTCGCCCCGGCACGGTCATTCGGTCCAGCGGACCACGTTCCGCGGGCCGATGCGAGGAGCCACGCATACGCGGACCGGGTGACGTGCGGGGAGCCCCCGGGCCGGAGGAGGCTCCCCTCGCGTGGGCGTCAGCCGCCCGAGCAGACCGCGCCGTTCAGGCGGAAGACGGCCGGGTCGGGGTTGGGGCCGTCGTTGGCGCCGACGAACCCGAAGGAGGCGGTCGACCCGCCGTCCGGAGCCAGCGCGCCCGAGCCGTCCGGAGCGGTGACCCGCACATGGGAACCGGTCTGGTGGAACGTGGCGTTCCAGCCGGAGTCCACGGACTGGCCCGTGGTCGGCCAGTCCCAGTCGACCGTCCAGCCCGTGATCGGCGTGCCCGACAGGTTCCGCACGGTCACCGTGGTCACGAAGCCGTTGCCCCAGCTGGAGTCACGGTGGTACGTCACCGAGCAGACCGCGTCCTCGGGGGTGCCGGTGCTGAAGGTCAGCGGCGATGAGGCGCCCGAGAGCCGCCCCGCCGAGTCCGCCGCCAGCACGTTGACCGTGTGGCTGCTGCCCGGGGGCAGGTTCCGCAGGGTGACGGAGGTGCCGGTGGTCTCGCCGACCAGGAGGGTGTGGGCGCCGTCGCGCTCCTGGACCAGGTACCGGGTCGCGCCCGTCGACCCGTCCCAGGTGAGGCGCGCGGTGGTGTCGGTGACCGCCTCCAGGCGCGGGGTGCCGGGGGTGCTCGCGGCCGAAGCGGCCGGTCCGGTCCCGGTCTTCGGTTCGAGGGTCATGGTGAGCAGTGCGTACGGGGGCACGGTGACCCGGGAGGCGGACGCGTCGCCGTCGGTGACCTGGGTGATGTCGCTGTCGCCGCGCGCGTAGCGGCTGACCTCCGGCGCGGTCGCGGACGGGGTGAAGCCCGCGTAGTCGAGGGCGACGGTCCGTGCGGCGTCCGGGTTCTTGTTGACGAGCATGACACTCAGCCGCCCGTCGTCGCGGAGCACGGCGTGCGCCGAGACGTCCTGCGCGGAGGACTCGGCGGCGACCATGGTGTCGCCCGCGGTGCCCAGTTCGGCGGTCATCTTCATCCCGTAGTACGGGTGGAACGGCGTGTTGGGCGCCGGTTCGCAGACGTCACCGGTGCAGGCGCCGCTGGACAGCATGCCCATGTCGCCGTAGTCGGTCTCGCCGTCGACGGTGGTGATCGCCCCCGCGCCGTTGTGGGTGTTCCACCAGTCGACGTTGAACACGCCGTTCTCCAGCGCCGTCATGAACGCGTCGGCGGCGAAGAGTCCGTTGGGGCGGGCGGTGAGCCGGGCGCCGCCGGTGTTGGTGTTGATCTCGGTGAGCGCGATCTTGATGTCCGGTGCGTGCGCTCCGGCGACCCGGTCGATCTGGTTGCGCACCTCCCGGAGTTCACCGGGCAGCTTGGCGAGCCGGGACATGGCGGCGTCGGCGGTGGTGTCCGCTCCGCCCGCGTACCAGTGGACGCTGACGAAGTCGACGACGTCGGCCACCGCCGGGAGCACGGTGTGGTTCCAGTCGCCGGAATCGCCGTCACCGACCACTCCGTCCGGCCACTCCCCCGGGCTGGTGAGGACCGCGCCGATCTTGACCGTGGGGTCGACGGCCTTCATCGCCGCCGCGTAGGCGCGCACCTCACGCGCGTACTCCTGCGGGCTCTTGTCCTCGTGCTCGTCGTTCTCCCAGCCGCTGCCGTAGTGGCCGTTGCCGTAGATCTCGTTGCCGATCTCCCAGTACTCCGCCCCGTACTTCTTGGTGACGTTCGCGTACCTGACCCAGCCGGCCGCCTCCTCCGGGGTGCCGGAGCCGTAGTTGGCGATGAGGATCGGCTGCGCCCCGGTTGCGCGGACGGAGCCCATGAAGGCATCGAAGCCGGTGCCCGGTGCGACGTATCCACCGGGCGCGGTGTGCGTCTCCCAGTGGTAGATGTCCGCGTACGAACCCCCCGGGTAGCGCATCGCCCCGACATCGGCCGCCTTCATCAGGTCCGCCACCTCGGGGTCGTTCATGTGCGAGTCCCAGATGGCGGTGTTGACCCCGCGGGCGGCGCCGGTCAGCGTGCCCAGCGCCGCCTGGGCGTTCACCCGCACGTCGGCGTCCGTGTCGGCGGCGGCCCGCGGTGCGGCGGGGGCCGCACCGGTCAGTGAGGCCAGCACGGCGAGCGAGGCGGCCAGGACGGCGGCGGCACGTGCGAGGGGGCGGAAGCCGTGTGCGGGTCTGTGCGTTGGCGCCATGGGGGATCCTCCCTGGGATCTCGGCGGCACGGGCGGAATGGGGGCGAGAATGCCGCGCCGGACACGCGAAGTCCGTTGCGGCGAGGGGGCGTTACCTGTGGGAGCGCTCCCATAATGGGAGGGGTGCGACGCGCTGTCAACGGCGGCGGTACGGACCGGAGCAGCCGCTTCTCCCCTGGTCCGCGACGCCTTCGCCCTGATCGGCCGAATGGAGTCTTCCGGAACAGCGGTGGTCTTCCTTACTGTCGATGACCGGTTCATCCGGAACTTCTGGGAGATCACATGAAGCCTCAGACCTTGTTCTGCTATACGTGCGATTCCGACGAGATGCACCGGCCTCTCACGGACGACGAGAAGACCTGGCTGAAGGAGAGAACGGGGCGCACGAAGGTGGACGAGTTCTTCATGTGCGAGGCGCCGACCTGCCGCAACGTCCGCAGCGGATACGTCAAGCGCCCGTTCCATCCCGTCATCCGCGTTCCGGTGCCCTGACGCCACGGCCGGTCTCGGCGCCCCGGTCGCTCCGACCATCCGCTGATGCGGGCAGCGGGTGGCTCCCCCGTGCGGAGGAGCATGATCGTCCCTGGAGTGGACGCTTCGTCGCCGGCGTCGGGTGACGGTGGAGGCATGCCGATCAACTTCTCCTCGAGTGCCACCGAACGCCCGGTCCCGCCCTGGGCGCTGCGGCTCGCGCGGGCCCTTCCGTTCGTCGTCCTGCCGCACTGCCTGTGGCGGCTGCCGTTCGCCTTCGGCTTCACCATGGGGATGGTGGGCCTGCCGAAGGAACCCGAGCCCTGGTGGTCCCCGGCCTATGTCCTCGGACTGAGCGTGTTCACCGAAGCGCTGGCGTTGCTCTGCATGGGCCTGGTCAGCGGGTGGGGCGAGCGGGTTCCCGACCGGGTGCCCGTCATCGGTGGCCGACGCGTCCCACCGCTCGCCGCGACCGTCCCGGCGACGCTGGGCGGGCTGGGACTGGTGGCCCTGTGGGACACCATGCCCCTGGCCTGGTTCGGCCTGTTCGGGTTCCATGAGGTCGGCTTCAGCAACGGCTGGTGGATGGCGCTGGCACGCGTGTGCATCAGTCCGGTGATGCTGTGGGGCCCGATCGTGCTCGCCCTCGCGTACGCGTACCACCGTCGTCGCGGGGCAGCCTGACGCGTCGATGAACGTGCGCGGCAACCGCGCCCAGGAAGCGGCAGACCGTCCGAGGACGCGTCCCGCCCAGCTCGTCAGGAATCGAGAAGCACGGGCCATCGGGGCGTACCTAGCCTGCTCGACATGGACATCTCACCCACACCAGGGATCCCCGGGAAGCCCGCGCTCACCGCGGCACGGCGCCCGGCCGCCCTGGCACGCCTGCGGCGCGTCCGCGACCTGATCGACCGGACGCACACCGCGCCGCTGGACGTGCTGGCACTCGCACGCGGTGCGGACATGGCCCCCGGCTGCCTCAGCCGGCAGTTCCGGACCGTCTACGGGCAGTCCCCGTACGCCTATCTGACAGCGCGTCGCGTGGACCGCGCGACGCTGCTGCTGCGGGGCGGTCTCGGCATCGGCGCCGTCGGCGCGGCGGTCGGCTGCGCGACGCCGGGGATATTCACCACCCGCTTCACCGAGCTCATCGGCCTGACGCCGGAGCGCTTCCGCCGCCTCACGGAGGACGCGGCCGCCACCACGGACACGGCCGTCGGCGCGGCGGTGGCACCCGGCGTCGAGGGGCTGCCGGCCTGTCTGGCGCGGCAGGTCGCGAGAGCGGTCAGGAATCAGGAAGCTCCGGGACCTGCCCGGCCCCTCACGTGAAGTTCATGGAAACCACCGCTGACACCGAGCCCGCCGCCCCGCTCTCCTCCGTCACCCTCGAGAGGGGCGATGTCGCGGCGGCCCGCCGCTTCCGCACCGCCTTCGGTGGGGACACGCACATCCAGCTGCGGGCCCGCGAGGCCCAGGACTCCGGATTCCGTGGTTCCACCCTGGCGCCGGCCGTGTCCGGCCCCGCCACCGTCAAGCCGGCCCCGTACAAGCGCGGGTCCCTCGCCAAGGACCTCGGCGTCCCGGACGGGGCGGCCGGCTCCCACCGGATCGTCCTCGGCAGCACGGCCGGCGCCTTCACCGGCCCGGACGGCTTCGCCTGGGAGCCCACCTCCTCCGCCGGCCGCGCCTGACCCGCACACCCTCTTCACTCTGTCCCGTACGAAAGGAACCCCAGCCATGTCGATGTCGGACTCCTCCGAGAACTACAGCGGATTCACCGCCGAGGAGCGGGCCGCGATGAAGGACCACGCACGCGAGGAGAAGAAGGCGGCTTCGCGGCGCGGCGCGTCCCGGGCCGAGAAGGAGGCGGCGGCGGAGCAGGACGTCCTCGCGAAGATCGCCGAGATGCGGGACGCCGACCGGGCCCTCGCCGAGCGCATCCACAAGATCATCAGAGAGACGGCTCCTGAGCTGGCCCCGAAGCTCTGGTACGGCATGCCCGCGTACGCCAGGGACGGCAAGGTCGTCTGTCACTTCCAGAGCGCGGAGAAGTTCACGTCGAGGTACGCGACGCTGGGCTTCAGCGACCAGGCCGCGCTGGACGACGGCGTGATGTGGCCGGCCGCGTACGCCCTGACCGAGCTGACCGCCGCCGCCGAGGAGCAGATCACCGCGCTCGTCCGGAGGGCGGCGGGCTGAGCCTCCCGCACGCCCACGCGGTCAGCCCTTGCCGCCGGATCACGGACGATCCGGCGGCAAGGGCTGACCGCCATGTGAGACTTGCGCCATGGACATGGGGCGTGAGTCGCGGTGGGAGAAGGACGCGATGACGGTGGAGATCGTCTTCGCTCTGGTGACGGCCGCCGCGCTGGGGGCAGCCGTCTTCGGGGCGGCCCTCGCCCTCTCCCTGGCGTTCGACGTCACCGGCCCGGCGCGGGAACGCACGCTGACCGCAGGTGCGCTGCTCGGAGCGGCGGCCGGGATCTGGCGCGTGGTGCGGGTGCTGCGCCGGTTCGACGCCCGGCGCCGCGAGGGCCACTGACCCGAGAGCCTTACGCTCCGGCCTGCAGACGCAGGCCCGCCAGGGTCAGGTCCAGCGCGGAGCGGAACTGATCCGTGTCGTCATGGCCGTCGAACTCGTCGACGATCTCGTGAACGAAGGGGTAGTCCTCCGGATCGAGCCCCCGCCAGGCCGTGGCGAACCGGCCGAGGTATTCCTCTCGGTCCACGGCGCCGTCGAGAATCTCCTCCGGCGGTTCCTGGCCCATGTCGACGGCGGAGCCGACGACGACGCCGATGACGGCGGAAACGGCGTGGAACCGCTGGCGCGCGTCGAGTTCCAGGCGGAGCGTCTGCCGGCCCAGCTTCTCGTACACGCGCAGGGAATTGCTCTGCACATCGGTGTTGCGCATGAAGTACGCGCCGAGCCAGGGCCTCTCCACGACCGCGTCGAACAGCGTCACGGCCATCGCGCGCAGGTCGTCGATGGGGTCGTCGCCACCCGGGAGCTTCTCGATCTCGGCGAGCACCGTACCCATTACATGGTCGGTGGCGCGGTCGAGCAGTTCGTCCTTGCTCGCGACATACCAGTAGATGCTGGCGACGCCGCCGCCCAGGCGCTGGGCGAGCGCGCGGAACGTCAGCGCGGGCGCGCCCGCCTCGTCCAGCAGGGCCACCGCCTCGGTCAGCACGGACTCCATCGAGTGCGAAGCCCGGCGGCGTCCCCCCTCGGACCGGCGCCGCTGCTGTGCCATGGCTTCTCCCTCTCGCTCTTTGCATCTCATCGAACGCTGTTCTATCGTAACGCATCGTACGGCGTTCGATAGCCGAACGACGTTCGATCGAAAGGACCGCGCCATGACTACCGCCCCACCCGGAAACGGGTCCCTCTCCTATCCCTCGCTGCGCGCGGCGTGGATACCCCTCGCCGCCCTGTGCCTGGCCTTCTTCGTCGAGATGGTCGACAACACCCTCCTGTCGATCGCCCTGCCCACGATCGGCCGCGACCTGGGCAGCGGCACGACCGCGTTGCAGTGGGTCACCGGTGCGTACTCGCTGACGTTCGGCGGCCTTCTGCTGACCGCCGGATCGATGGCGGACCGGCTCGGCCGTCGACGGGTGCTGCTCATCGGGCTCACCGTGTTCGGGGCGCTCAGCCTGTGCGTCGCCCTCGTCTCCACCGCGGGCGAGCTGATCGCCCTGCGCGCCGCGCTCGGCGTGGCCGCCGCCGCGATGGCTCCGATCACGAACTCCCTGGTCTTCCGCCTGTTCGACGACAAGGCCCTGCGCATGCGCGCGATGACCGTCATGATCATCGTGGGCATGTCCGGCTTCGTCCTCGGCCCGCTGCTCGGCGGTACGGCGCTGGCGCATGTGCGGTGGGAGTGGCTGCTGCTCGTCAACGCCCCGATCGCGCTGATCGCGTGCGTCGGTGTCCGGCTCGGCGTACCGGCCGACCGCCCCGAGGACCTGACCAAGGACCGGCTCGACGTGCCGGGCGCGCTGCTGAGTGTCGCCGCCATCGGGCTCGCCTGCTACTCGCTGACCAGCGGTGTCGAGCACGGCTGGCTCTCCGGAATCACCCTCGCGTCGGTCGTGGGGGCGGTCGCGGCCGCGTGCGCCTTCGTCCGGCACGAGCGGCGCAGCGCGGCGCCCATGCTGGATCTCCGGGTCTTCTCGAACGGCACGGTGCGGGGGGCCGCCCTCGCGCAGATCGGAACCTCCATCGCGATGGCCAGTGTGATGTTCGGGCTGATCCTGCACTTCCAGTACGCGTACGGATGGAGCCCGGTCCGGGCCGGTCTGGCCAACCTGCCCATCATCGTGACGATGCTCATGGCCACCCCGCTGTCCGAGTGGCTCGCCCGCCGCTTCGGCCACCGCATCGCCTGCCTGGTGGGCGCGGCCTGCCTGGCGGGTTCGCTCGCCGGTCTCGCCTGGGGCGTCGAGCACGGGTACGCCGTCATCGCGGCGTGCATGGTGCTCATGACCGTGGGGCTGCGCACCGTGATGACGATCTGCGCGGTGGCCCTCGTGGACGCGATGCCCGAGAACCGCACCTCGATCGCCGCCGCACTGAACGACACCGCCCAGGAGGTCGGTTCCAGCGTCGGCACCGCCGTGGTCGGCACGCTGATCGCCGCCCTGGTCACCACGTCGCTCCCCGCCGGGGTGTGGAGCGGCGATCTCGTCGCGTCGTTCTTCCACGGCGAACGGATCACCTACGCGCTGCTCGCCGTCGTCGTCGGCCTGGTCGCGGCCGGCGGCGCGCTGAGCCTCACCGACTCCCGCAGCGTCGAGGAACACCCCGTCGAGGAACCCGCCTGATGCCCGCCCCGGCAGCCGAGCCCGTCGGTCCCGGGCTCAGCTGCCGGGCGGAAGCAGGTTCCTGGTCAGGTCGAAGGCGGAGGTCGCGGTGGCGAGGAGGGCGTTGATCCGGCCGAGCACCCGGTTGGCGCGGTCGGTGTCCTGCGCTCCGGCCGCGTCCGACAGGTCCTCCGCGTACTCCCGCGCCCTGACCGCCTCCTCGGGCGTGGCGCCCTCCGAGTCCGCCCGGAGCGCGGTCGCCAGCTGATGGTACGAGATGCCGGACAGGTCGGCACTACTGTCCCGCCCACTGCTCTGGGCGACGCCGTGGGGACTGTTGACGTTGACGGCCGCGAAGCCGCCCTCGGAGGCCGTTATATGCATCGATTCATCACTGCTCCCTGTCCACATGAAGTGCTTCCGGTACTCGCGCCATCCCTTGCGGGTGAGGGCGTACGAGCCGAACCTCCAGCCCTCGACGCGCAGGAGTCCGTGCTTGACGGGTTCCGCGAGGACGAGCAGGGCGTCGGCGCGGTTCCAGTTCCGCTCGGCGAAGTAAGACCCCAGGCTTACCCGGGCGCCCAGGCTCGGCGACCTGCGGCAGATCTCCTGGAACGCCTGCTTCTGGTAGAGGTCCAGCCTGTCCGTGCTGATGGACAGGGCGGGGAGCCTTCGCCTGTGAACGGCTGTCCGGAGCTTCAGGAACAGCCAGTACAGGACCGCGACGCACACCAGCAGAAGGAGAGGCTCCACCCGGGCTCCTGATTCTCTCGCGCCATCAAGGGCCTTGATTTTACGTGGAGTTGCCGCTTTCCGGAATGCCGAAGCCTGCCGCCGGAGGACGCTCGCCGCAAGGGCGTGCTACTGAGGTCCGACGGCCGGGTTGGCTCCCCGGTATGACGCGGTCGGCGCGGCCGTGTCCCTACGGTTCGGCCATCGCACCGAACCGGAGAAGGGACTTCCCATGACGCTCGCGCCCGACGCCCTCCCCGCACGCCGTCCGCTGCCGCGGCGGGCGGCCCTGCTGCTGGCCCATGCGCTGCTGGCCCTGCCCGTCACCGTTCTGGCGGTGGTACTGGCCGTCACCGGCAACGCGTCCGGCGCCGGCCGGCTTCAGCGACGCCTCGCGGTCCTCGGCGGCCCGGACACGTCCTCGGCGAGCGCGGCCCTTACGCCCGCACCGGACCGCTTTCGCACCGTCGTCGGCCGGGCCTTCCGCGGCCTCCCGGCGAACGCCCTCGCTTTCGCGCTGGCCGCCCCCTCCACGATCCTTCTCCTCACCCGCGGCCTGCTGTATCCGCTGGCGACGGCGGGCGAGGACCCCGCCCACGCCTGGGGCGGCCCCACCGCGGCAGGCGCCTGGGCGGCCCACTTCGCGATCGCCCTGGCGATGGTCGCGGTGGTGGCGGCACTCCTCGCCGCCACCCGCCGCCCGCACCGGTGGTAGCCGGACGAGAGCCGCGCACCCATCCCCGGCACCGCGGCCGGCGGGACCGGCCCGTCGTCGCGGCCCGTCGTCCGGCCGGCGATGAGCTCCCGGGGCGGCGGCGGTCACCACTGGGACACCACGCGCTCGTGAAGGGGCAGTCCGATGGCCGGTGGTCCCGGTCAGGCGTCCTGAGGCCGCACCGGCACCATGGCGTCCGCGTCGACGGTGAACGTCGCACCGCCGCCCGGCACGCCGACTCCGTGCCAGGTGAACGGGATGCCGCGCGCCGTCTCCGGATCGGGTCCGTCCATCAGCTGGAAGTGCACATGGGGCTCGGTGGAGTTGCCCGAGTTGCCGCAGCGGCCGAGCAGGCGGCCGGGCTCGACCTCGTCGCCCGGCCGGACGCGCAGGGAACCCTGCTGGACGTGCGCGTACATGGCGTACGTTCCGCCGCCCAGGTCCAGGACGATGTGGTTGCCCACGACGCGACGGCTGCCGCCTACGGTCCTGAACACCCCCTCGACCAGCCAGAAGTACAGGACCCCGGCGAGCGAACTGCGGCTCAGGTGGTCGCGCTGGCCGTCCTCCGCGTGCACGACGGTCGCGCCGGCGACCGCGTACAAGGGGGCGCCGAAGGCGGGGTAGTCACGGCTGCGCCGGGCGACGGGCCAGAACCAGACGGGGGTGGGGCGGGCGGGGCCGTCCGCCGGCTCGGCCACGATGTCGATGGCGTAGGTCTGCGCCAGGCCGTGCGTTCCGTGGCTCGGGACCTTGTCGGCCGGGCTGTTGACCGCGGACCAGCGACCGGTGACCGGCGGGGCCACCGCCACGGGCGACGGAGGCCGGTTCGTGATCCGGTGGCGGGCGGAGCGGCCTGTCACCAGGCCGATTCCCAGAGCGCCGAGCGCCGGGAGCCAGCTCAGCCAGTAGTTGTACGGCAGCTTCACGAAGAGCCCGACGGCAACTTGGATCAAGAAGATCACCCACAGCGCGTACTGGACCTTCGCGGCGATCTTCCACCGGTCCGCGAACATGCCTTCCCCCTTGCTCGTAATACGTAATCGGCGTACGTCATCGGTGCATGCCATCGGTCAGGTGGCGGGGCGTGCGGCGGTGAGCACCACGAGGAGCGGCACGACCCGCCCCGGCGGTATCTCGTAGCGGCCGCGCTCCGGGGAGTGCAGCCAGCCCGCACCCGTCAGCTGACGCAGATGGTGGTAGACCTGGCCGGTCGTCCCGACGCCGTCGAGCGCGGCCAGTTCGGCCGCGGTGCGCAGGCCGCCCAGGACCTCACGCAGCAGCGTCAGCCGCACGGGGTGGCCGAGCGCGGCGAATGACGCGGCCGCCTCCGGCCAGTCGTCGTCCAGCACCGTCTCGGTCAGCAGCCCGTACTGCCATTCGTAACGGTGACCGGTCGGTACGCGCACCGCGCCCGTGAACAGCACGGCGCCGTCCGCCTCCTCCGTCACCGGGTGCCGCGCCTTCAGCGCGTCGAGCGCCCAGAAGTCGCCCTCCGCGACGGGGGGCGCGGCGGGCGCCGCCTCCACCAGCTCGGCCAGGCGTCGTTCGAGCGCGGTGACACGCGCCTCCAAGTCCATGAGACGAGATTACGTAATTACGGAGTTGCGCGCAAGAGTGCAAGCGATATGTCCGGAGTTTTCCTGGTAGAGGTCAGCGCCTCCGGAAGCGGCCCCATCACCTCGCGAGCCCGTGCCACGCTCTGCGAGTTGCCGCACGCATACCGTTACCCGCATCATGGGATAATCGTCCGGGCCGGCTCGTACGGCCTCACCGCCAGGGACGGGATGGGTACGGCTTATGGCCAGGTACTTCGAGAACGGCGCCGGTGAACTTGTGGCGGACGCGCTGTCCGGCTTCGCCCGGGCGCACGCGGAGCTGGTCCGGTATGACGCGGTGGAAGGTTTCGTCACCGCTCGGCACACCGCGTCCACGCGGCGGGTGGGGCTGCTGTCGGGTGGCGGGTCCGGGCACGAGCCGCTGCACGCGGGGTTCGTGGGCGCGGGCATGCTCGACGCCGCCTGCCCGGGGAGGGTGTTCGCCTCGCCGCACAACCGGCAGATCTTCCGGGCCTCGCGCGCGGTGGCCGGATCCGGGGGCGTGCTGCACATCGTGAAGAACTACACCGGCGACCGGATCAACTTCGGCATCGCGGCCGAGCGCCTCGTCGACGCGGGGATCGCCTGTGCGCGGGTCCTCGTGGACGACGACCTCGCCACCGACTCGGCGGACATCGCCGCCGGACGACGCGGCACGGGCGCCACGGTGCTGCTGGAGAAGGTCCTGGGCGCCGCCGCCGACACGGGGATGGGGCTCGACGAGCTGGTGGAGCTGGGCACGGCCCTCGCGGGCCGGTGCCGCACCCTCGCCGTCGCCTCGGCCGCGCACCACGCGCCCGCCACCGGCGAGCCCGCGTTCCAACTGCCGCCCGGTGAACTGGAGTACGGCGTCGGGATCCACGGAGAGCGCGCCGCCCGCACCCGGGAGCAGCGCCCCCTGGGCGCGTTGGTGGAGGAGATGACGGGGTCGCTGCTCGACGCGTTGCGGCCCGGACCCGAGGAGTCCGTCGTCGCTCTCGTCAACGGGCTGGGCTCGGTCACCTCGCTCGAACTCTACGCGGTGTTCGGCGAGTTGGGGCGGGTGCTCGACGCCGGAGGGGTGCGGCTCGCGCGCCACCTGGTGGGCGAATACGTGACGGCGCTGGACATGCGGGGTTTCTCCCTCACGCTGATGGTCGCCGACCGGGCCGCCCTGGACTTCTACGACGCACCCGTGCACACCCCGGCACTGCGGTGGTGACCGGCCGCCCCTTGCGGGACGGACGTACGAAGAGGAGGGCCCATGACGAGCGACGCTCTGGACGGCACACGCACCCGTGAGTGGGCGGGGCACTTCGCGGACTCGGTCCACGCGACGGAGGCCGAGTTGACGGAGCTGGACCAGCAGGCGGGCGACGGCGACTTCGGCGCCAATCTCACCGCCGGGGTCCGGGCCGCCGGACCGCTGCTCGACCGGTTGGCGCCGTCGGCGGGCCCCGGTGAGCACCTCGGCGCCCTGGCCACCGCCTTCCTCGACGAGGTCGGCGGGACCAGCGGTCCGCTTTTCGGCCTGCTGTTCCAGGCGTTGGGCCGGGCCGCCGGGTCCGGACCGGAGCTGACGACGGGCGCGCTCGCCGAGGGCGCCGCCGAGGGCCTGGCCGCCATCCGCCGCGTCGGGGACGCGGCGCCCGGTGACAAGACGCTGGTCGACGCGTTGGCCCCGGCCGCCGACGCACTGCGG
>NZ_JAAGNI010000142.1 GCF_010550605.1 Streptomyces sp. SID9727 | reverse complement strand
CCGGGGGAGGCGAGCAGCGCGGCGGCGCCCCGGCCGCTCGCGGTCACCGAGGCGAGCGGGGTGCCGACGTCGCCGAGCTGCGCGGTGCCGGGGCCGAGGTCGCCGCCGCACAGGACGTCGACGCCCACCGAGCGCAGGGGGCCCGCTATCGGGCCGCCCGCCGCCCCGTAGCAGAGATGCTGGCCGGTGGTGAAGAAGGTGTCGGCGGCCAGCTCCAGGGGGACCAGGAGTCCGGCGATCGCACCGAAGCCGCGCTGGCGGCCGGCCAGGGCGTAGGCCGCCGCGAAGACGGCCCCGGCCAGCACGGCCACGGGGACCAGGGGCAGCGCGACCTGGGAGAGCAGGACGTGGGACGCGGCGGAGAGCGTCACGACGAGCGCTGTGAAAAGCGCCGCGCGTGCCGCTCTGAGCTGCGTCCCGGATATGTCCATCGCCCAGGAGTGTCGCATGCGAACCTGTAAGCGACCCCTAAAGGTTCGGTTCCGCCCGCTACAGCCCCGGGATGCGGCCGTTGCGGAAGAGGTCCACGAAGATCTGGTGGTCCGCGCGGGCCCGGGCGCCGTAGCTGTGGGCGAAGTCCACGAGGAGCTCCCCGAAGCCCTCCTCGTCGGCCGCGATGGCGGCGTCGATCGCCCGCTCCGTGGAGAACGGCACCAGCGAGTGGCCGCTCTCGTCGTCCGCCGCCGCGTGCATCGTCGCCGTGGCCCGGCCGAGGTCGGCGACGACCGCCGCGATCTCGTCGGGCTCGTCGATGTCGGACCAGTCCAGGTCCACCGCGTACGGCGACACCTCGGCGACCAGCTGGCCGGCACCGTCCAGTTCGGTCCAGCCGAGCCACGGGTCGGCGTGGGCCTGCAGGGCGCGCTGCGAGATCACCGTGCGGTGGCCCTCGTGCCGGAAGTAGCCGCGCACCGCCGGGTCCGTGATGTGCCGGGAGACGGCCGGGGTCTGCGCCTGCTTGAGGTAGATCACCACGTCGTTCTCCAGGGCGTCGCTGTTGCCCTCAAGGAGGATGTTGTACGAGGGCAGGCCCGCCGAGCCGATGCCGATGCCGCGCCGGCCCACCACGTCCTTCACCCGGTACGAGTCCGGCCGGGTCAGGCTCGACTCCGGCAGCGTCTCCAGATAGCCGTCGAACGCGGCCAGCACCTTGTACCGCGTCGCCGCGTCCAGGTCGATCGCGCCGCCGCCCTCGGCGAACCGGCGCTCGAAGTCGCGGATCTCGGTCATCGAGTCCAGCAGCGAGAACCGGGTCAGCGAGCGGGCGGCCCGCAGCGCGCCGAGCAGCGGCCCCTCGGCGGTGTCCAGCGTGAAGGGCGGGACCTCGTCGTTCTTGGCGCCCGTGGCCAGGGCGCGGATGCGCTCGCGGTAGGCGGCCGCGTAGATCCGTACCAGCTCGGTGATCTGCTCGTCGCCCAGCGCCTTCGCGTACCCCAGCAGCGCGACCGAGCCGGCGAAGCGCTTGAGGTCCCAGGTGAAGGGGCCCACGTACGCCTCGTCGAAGTCGTTCACGTTGAAGACGAGGCGGCCGTTGGCGTCCATGTAGGTGCCGAAGTTCTCCGCGTGGAGGTCGCCGTGGATCCAGACCCGGCCGGTGCGCTCGTCCAGATACGGGCCGCCGTGCCGCTCGTGCTCCAGGTCGCTGTAGAACAGGCAGGCCGTGCCCCGGTAGAACGCGAACGCCGAGCCCGCCATCTTGCGGAACTTGACCCGGAAGGCCGCCGGATCGGCGGCCAGCAGCTCCCCGAAGGCGGTGTCGAAGACCTCGAGAATCTGCTCCCCGCGCCGCTCCGCGCCGGTCTGCGTGTCCGACATCTGTGACTGCCTCCTGCTGCCTGGCCTGGGTGATGACGTGCATGACAAAAGGGACGGGTGGTCCCGCCCTTCCAACGCGCGACCGTATCGCGGAGTGCCCGTCGCCGCGCCCCTCGGAGACGTAGACTTCCACGCTGTCCCCCCAGACATCCCGAGACGTCACCCGTCCCGTCATCCACATTTCCCCGGAGGCACAGCGCCGTGACCAAGCCGCCCTTCACGCACCTTCACGTCCACACCCAGTACTCGCTGCTGGACGGTGCCGCGCGGCTCAAGGACATGTTCACGGCGTGCAACGACATGGGCATGACCCATATCGCCATGACGGACCACGGCAACCTGCACGGGGCGTACGACTTCTTCCACTCGGCGAAGAAGGCGGACGTGACGCCGATCATCGGCATCGAGGCGTACGTCGCGCCCGAGTCGCGCAAGCACAAGCGGAAGATCCAGTGGGGCCAGCCGCACCAGAAGCGCGACGACGTCTCCGGTTCGGGTGGTTACACCCACAAGACGATCTGGGCGGCGAACGCGACCGGTCTGCACAACCTCTTCAAGCTGTCCTCCGACGCCTACGCCGAGGGCTGGCTCCAGAAGTGGCCGCGTATGGACAAGGAGACCATCGCCCAGTGGTCCGAGGGCCTGATCGCGTCCACCGGCTGCCCCTCCGGCGAGGTCCAGACGCGGCTGCGGCTCGGCCAGTTCGACGAGGCGCTGAAGGCGGCGTCCGACTACAAGGACATCTTCGGCGAGGGGCGCTACTTCCTGGAGCTGATGGACCACGGCATCGAGATCGAGCGCCGGGTCCGCGACGGGCTCCTGGAGATCGGCAAGAAGCTCTCGATCCCGCCGCTCGTGACGAACGACTCGCACTACACGTACGCCTCCGAGGCGACCGCGCACGACGCCCTGCTCTGCATCCAGACCGGCAAGAACCTCTCCGACCCGGACCGCTTCCGCTTCGACGGAACCGGCTACTACCTGAAGACCACGGACGAGATGTACGGCGTCGACTCCTCCGACGCCTGGCAGGAGGGGTGCGCCAACACCCTCCTGGTCGCCGAGCAGATCGACACCTCCGGGATGTTCGAGAAGCGCGACCTGATGCCGAAGTTCGACATCCCCGAGGGCTACACGGAGATCACCTGGTTTCAGGAGGAGGTCCGGACCGGGATGAACCGCCGTTTCCCGAACGGCGTCCCCGAGGACCGGCAGAAGCAGGTCGAGTACGAGATGGACATCATCATCCAGATGGGGTTCCCGGGGTACTTCCTGGTCGTCGCCGACTTCATCATGTGGGCCAAGAACAACGGCATCGCGGTCGGCCCCGGCCGAGGCTCCGCGGCCGGTTCGATCGTCTCGTACGCGATGGGCATCACCGACCTCGACCCGATCGAGCACGGACTGATCTTCGAGCGGTTCCTCAACCCCGAGCGCGTGTCCATGCCCGACGTCGACATCGACTTCGACGAGCGCAGGCGCGTCGAGGTCATCCGGTACGTGACGGAGAAGTACGGCGCCGACAAGGTCGCCATGATCGGCACCTACGGCAAGATCAAGGCCAAGAACGCGATCAAGGACTCCGCCCGCGTCCTCGGCTACCCGTACGCCATGGGCGACCGGCTCACCAAGGCCATGCCCGCCGACGTCCTCGGCAAGGGCATCGACCTCAACGGCATCACCGACCCCAGCCACCCGCGTTACAGCGAGGCGGGCGAGATCCGGGGGATGTACGAGAACGAGCCCGACGTCAAGAAGGTCATCGACACCGCCAAGGGCGTCGAGGGCCTGGTCCGGCAGATGGGCGTGCACGCCGCCGGCGTCATCATGTCCAGCGAGCCGATCGTGGACCACGCCCCGGTCTGGGTGCGGCACACCGACGGCGTCACCATCACGCAGTGGGACTACCCGCAGTGCGAATCGCTCGGCCTGCTGAAGATGGACTTCCTGGGGCTGCGCAACCTGACGATCATGGACGACGCCATCAAGATGGTGAAGTCCAACAAGGGCGTCGACCTGGAGATGCTCGCCCTGCCGCTGGACGACCCCAAGACGTACGAGCTGCTGTGCCGCGGTGACACGCTCGGCGTGTTCCAGTTCGACGGCGGGCCGATGCGCTCGCTGCTGCGCCAGATGCAGCCCGACAACTTCGAGGACATCTCCGCCGTCTCGGCCCTCTACCGGCCGGGCCCGATGGGCATGAACTCGCACACGAACTACGCCGAGCGCAAGAACGGGCGCCAGGAGATCACCCCGATCCACCCTGAGCTGGAGGAACCGCTCAAGGAGGTCCTGGGCCTCACCTACGGCCTGATCGTGTACCAGGAGCAGGTGCAGAAGGCCGCCCAGATCGTCGCCGGCTACTCGCTCGGCGAGGCCGACATCCTGCGCCGCGTGATGGGCAAGAAGAAGCCCGAGGAGCTGGCGAAGAACTTCGTCCTCTTCGAGGCCGGCGCCAAGAAGAAGGGTTTCTCGGACGCGGCGATCAAGGCGCTCTGGGACGTCCTGGTCCCGTTCGCCGGGTACGCGTTCAACAAGGCGCACTCCTCGGCGTACGGCCTGGTCACCTACTGGACCGCGTACCTCAAGGCGAACTACCCCGCCGAGTACATGGCCGCCCTGCTGACCTCCGTCAAGGACGACAAGGACAAGTCCGCCGTCTACCTCAACGAGTGCCGGCGCATGGGCATCAAGGTGCTCCCGCCGAACGTCAACGAGTCGGAGTCCAACTTCGCGGCCCAGGGCGACGACGTGATCCTCTTCGGGCTCACGGCCGTCCGCAACGTCGGCCAGAACGTCGTGGACTCGATCATCCGGTGCCGCAAGCAGAAGGGGAAGTACAGCTCCTTCCCCGACTTCCTGGACAAGGTCGAGGCCGTCGTCTGCAACAAGCGGACCGTGGAGTCCCTCATCAAGGCCGGCGCCTTCGACGAGATGGGCCACACCCGCAAGGGGCTCGTCGCCCACCACGAACCCATGATCGACAACGTGGTGCAGGTCAAGCGCAAGGAGGCCGAGGGGCAGTTCGACCTCTTCGGCGGCGGCGAGGAGGACAGCGACGAGCCGGGCTTCGGGCTCGACGTGGAGTTCTCCGACGTCGAGTGGGAGAAGTCCTACCTGCTGGCCCAGGAGCGCGAGATGCTCGGGCTCTACGTCTCCGACCACCCGCTGTTCGGTCTGGAGCACGTCCTGTCCGACAAGTCCGACGCGGCGATCTCGCAGCTCACCGGCGGTGAACACGCCGACGGCGCGATCGTCACCGTGGGCGGCATCATCTCCGGCCTCCAGCGCAAGATGACCAAGCAGGGCAACGCCTGGGCCATCGCCACCGTGGAGGACCTGGCCGGCTCCATCGAGTGCATGTTCTTCCCCGCCACCTACCAGCTGGTCTCCACCCAGCTCGTGGAGGACACCGTCGTCTTCGTCAAGGGGCGCCTCGACAAGCGCGAGGACGTGCCGCGCCTGGTCGCCATGGAGATGCAGGTCCCCGACATCTCCAACGCGGGGACCAACGCGCCCGTCGTCCTGACCATCCCCACGGTCCGGGTGACCCCGCCCATGGTCAGCCGGCTCGGCGAGGTGCTGAACAGCCACCGGGGCGACACCGAGGTGCGCATCCGGCTCCAGGGCCCCCGCACGACCACGGTGCTCCGGCTCGACCGGCACCGGGTGAAGCCGGACCCGGCGCTCTTCGGCGACCTGAAGGTGCTGCTCGGGCCGTCCTGCCTGGCGGGCTGAGCACGGACGTACGGGAGGGGCGGCTCCGCTTGCGCGGGGTCGCCCCTCCCGGTGTGCCGGCCTTGCCGGGAGTCCGGTCAGTTGTGGCCGAAGCGCCGCTGATGCTTGCGCGCAACATCGGCAGGGCTGCCCTGGGACTGCGACTCCATCGCGCTCCGCGCTTCGGCGGCCGTCGCACGTGCCTCCTGAGCACCGCGCTCCGCCTGCGAAGCGCGGTCCTGCTGGCTGCCCTGCTTGCGGTTCTTGTTCTTGGCCATGGTGTTCCTCCTCTAAGGACTCTCGGGGCCAGGACCACCGTCAGATTCACATAATCGGATAAACATCGCATGTCGGATCATTACCGTGCGTAGTGACGGGGTATGATGCGCGCTTTTCGCGATCCGCCACGCCGATGATCGAGTTCCGGCCGTTAACCCCGGCATGGTCGGGCAGACTCGAAGGAACCTTGAGAAAACCCGATCCCGAGTGGCTGGAAGAGGGTGGAACGCGTGGACCGTTGCGTCGTCCTGGTGGACGCCGGCTACCTGCTGGGCGCAGCCGCGAGTCTGCTGGCGGGAGAGCCCGCCCGGTCCCGCATCACCGTCGACCACGCGGCCCTCATCCAGCAGCTGCGCGAACGCGCCGAGGCCGACACCGCGCAGCCGCTGCTGCGGATCTACTGGTTCGACGGCGCCCCCGACCGCGTCCCGCAGCCCGAGCACCGCAGGCTGCGCGTGATGCCCCGGGTCACCGTACGGCTGGGCGCCCTCACCCGAAGTGACGGCCGCTGGGCGCAGAAGGGCGTCGACGCGGCGATGCACGCCGAGCTCACCGAACTCGCCCGCAACCGCGCCTGCTCCGACGTGGTCCTGGTGACCGGCGACGGCGACCTGCTGCCCGGCCTGATGTCCGCCAAGGAGCACGGCGTCGCCGTCCACCTCTGGGCCGTCCAGGCCGCCGACGGCGACTACAACCAGTCGGAGGACCTGGTCGCCGAGGCCGACGAGCGCCGCGTCCTGGACCGCGCCTGGATCACCCAGGCCGTCCGGGCCAAGGAGACCGGCGGCCTCTGCGCCCCGCCGCCCGCCCCGCGCCCCGAGATCGCCGCGATCCTCTCCGCCCCGCTGCCCGAATCGGCCCTCGCCGCCTCCGCCGAGCGCGCGTCCCGGGCCGCCGCTCAGGCCGAGGCGGCCCGCGACGACGAGGAGGCGGCCCCCCGGCCCGGTGAGAGCCCCGCCCAGTCCGCACACGGACACGGCGCCAAGGGCGTGCCCACCCCGAAGGACCTCGCCGGCACCCTGCGCGGGCCCGCCGGACCGGTCGAGCGGCACCCCGCCCCGCAGCCCGCGGCGACCCTGCGCTGGTCGTCCGACCGGGGCTGGGTGGAGCGCGGCGGCCCGCTGGGCGAACCGGCGGAGACCGCGTCCCTGCCGACCCTCGCCCAGCTCACCAGCGCCGAACAGCGCTGGGCCGACCGCGAGGAGGACATCACCACGGTCGGCGGCGACCCCTTCGAAGTGGGCCAGGTCTTCGCCCGGCGTTGGATGGAACGGCTCCCGGAGACCGGCCACCTGCCGAAGCTCTCCACCCTCTACCCGCGCATCCCGCACCGCATCGACGGCGAACTCCTCCGGTACGCGGCCCGCTTCGGCCTCCTCGCCCACAAGGACGACCAGATCGACGAGCACGACCGGTACGCGATCCGGGCGGGCTTCTGGCGCGAGATCGACGTACGGGCCGCCGCCGACCACGCCCCGGCGGCCGAGCGGGCGGCGGAGAAGGCGGGGAAGGCCGGGCCCTCCGGAGACTGAGTCCACATCCGCCCGAGGGCCGCTCGACCCGGCCGCCCCCGGGCGCGCCGGTGTCCGATCGGTGCGGCCCCGGGCGTAATGCCGGTCCCCGGACCCCGTACCCTCGTACCTCGTGAGTACGGGGACAGCACAGGCGCCGACGGCGAGCGGCACCGTGTGCGCGGTGCGCGATCTGGTGAAGACCTACCCCCCGGTCCGGGGCCGGCGCGGCGCACCCGCGACCCCCGAAGTGCGCGCCACCGACGGCATCAGCCTCGACGTACGGCGCGGTGAGATCTTCGGACTGCTCGGGCCCAACGGAGCCGGCAAGTCCACCCTCGTGCGCCAGCTCACCGGGCTCATGCGGCCCGACTCCGGCAGTGTCGACATCCTCGGCCACGACCTCGTGCGCCACCCCGAGCGGGCCTCCCGGCTGATCGGCTACCTCGGGCAGGAGTCCACCGCGCTGGACGAGCTGACCGTCGCCCTGGCCGCCGAGACCACCGGGCGGCTGCGCGGGCTTTCCCTGCGCGAGGCCCGGGCCGAGCGCGACGCGGTCCTGGACGAGCTCGGCCTCACCGACATCGCCGCCCGGCCGCTGAAGAAGCTCTCCGGCGGCCAGCGGCGCCTCGCCTGCTTCGCCGCCGCGCTCGTCGGGGAGCGTCCCGTGCTCGTCCTGGACGAGCCGACGACCGGCATGGACCCGGTGGCACGGCGCGCCGTCTGGGCCGCCGTCGACCGCCGGCGCGCGGAGCGCGGTGCGACGGTCCTGCTCGTCACCCACAACGTCATCGAGGCCGAGACCGTCCTCGACCGGGTCGCCGTCATCGAACGCGGCAAGGTCATCGCCTGCGACACCCCCGCCGGGCTCAAGGAGCGCGTCGCCGGGGAGGTCAGGGTCGAGCTGGTGTGGCGCGAGCGCGCCCCCCTGGAGATCCCCGAGGTCGCGGCCCTGCGCGCGTCCGCACAGGAGTCCGGGCGGCGCTGGGCGCTGCGGCTCGCGCCCGACGAGGCACGCGCGGCGGTCGCCGCGGTCACCGGGGGCGCGGCCTTCGCGGCGCTCGACGACTTCAGCCTGGCGACGCCGAGCCTGGAGGACGTCTACCTCGCGCTCGGCGGCGGCGCGACCAAGGGACTGGTGAAGGCATGAGCGGAATCGGTGCGGTGGCCGGGGCGGCGGTGCTCGCCCCCCGGGCCCGGCTGTTCCCCTCCCTCGCGGCCGTCTACCGCGCCCAGCTCTCCCGGGCCCGGGTGGCCCGCATCCCGCTGCTCTTCGTGGCGACCTTCCAGTCCGTCGGGATCATGATCCTCATGCGGGGGGTGGTGGACGGCGGCTCCGAGGCGCGGGCCGTCGTCGCGGGCTCCAGCGTCCTGGTCGTCGCCTTCGTCGCGCTGAACCTCCTCGCCCAGTACTTCGGGCAGCTCCGGGCGGGCGGCGGGCTCGACCACTACGCCACCCTGCCCGTGCCGCCCGCCGCCGTCGTGCTCGGCGCGGCGGGGGCGTACGCCTCCTTCACCGTGCCGGGGACCGTGGTCACGGCGGTGACCGGCAGCGTGCTGTTCGGGCTGCCGATGGCGCATCTGTGGGTGCTCGTGGCCGTCGTACCGCTGTCCGGCGCGGCGCTCTCGGGGCTCGGCGCCGCCCTAGGGCTCCTCGCGCCGCGCCAGGAGCTCGCCACGTTGCTCGGGCAGCTGGGCATGTCCGCCGCGCTCCTGCTGGGCGTCCTGCCGGCCGACCGGCTGCCGGAGCCGGTGGGCTGGGCGCGCGACCTGCTGCCGTCCACGTACGGGGTGGAGGCGCTGGCCCGGTCCTTCGGCGCCCGTCCCGACTGGGCGGTCGTCGCGCTCGACCTCGCGGTCTGCGCCGTCGTCGGTGTGGTCTCGCTCGCCGTGGCCACCTGGGCGTACCGCAGGGCGGCGGTCCGGTGAGGCGCGGCTCACGGGCGCCTGGCACGATGGCACGGTGACCGCACCTCTGACGCCGCCGAACCGGCCCTCGTCCGACGACCACCACGCGTGGCAGAAGCCGGCACCGGGGGGTGAGCCCGGCGGTGTTCCGTACGGTTCCCACCTGGCGCCCTCGCCGGGGGTGGACCGGGACGAGCTGCGGGCGGATCTGCGGCGGGCGGGCGTCGTCGCGGCCGCGGTGACCGTCGCCGGTGTGCTGCTGGGGCTGCTGTGGCTGTGGCTGGCGCCCCGGGTGCCGCTCATCTCCGACAACACCGCGGTGTTCCTCAACGACAGCGAGGGCGAGGAGGCGATCGGGGCCGACGGCACGTTCGCCCTCCTCGGGCTGGCGTTCGGGGCGGTCTCGGCGGGTCTCGTGTTCTGGTTCCACCGGCGCGGCGGGATCTGGCTGACGGTGGGACTCGCGGTCGGCAGCGTGCTCGGGTCGCTGCTGGCGTGGCAGCTCGGGACGCGGCTGGGGCCCACGTCCGACGTGGTCGCGCACGCACGGGAGGTCGGCAAGGGGGTCGTGTTCGACGCGCCGTTGGAGATGCACGCGCACGGGGTGCTGCTGGCTTGGGGGCTGGCGGCGATGGTGGTGCATCTGGGGTTGACGGCGGCGTGGGGGCCGCGGGAGTTCGAGGGGGAGTGGGCCTCTTACGAGGGGTGGGGGCCGGGGGCGTCTTCGGCGCCGTCTTCCGGGGCGGGGGCGTCCGGGGCCGCCTCGCCGTCCGACGGGGCGTAGGGGCCGCTGCGCGGGGCCTTCCCCTACCCGCCCCTTCCCGAAACCGGGGCTCCGCCCCGGACCCCGCGCCTCAAACGCCGGCGGGGTCGGGATGGCGGGGCTCGAACGCCGGCGAGGTCGGGCACATCCAGCCCGTCCGGCGTTTGAGGACGGAACCGGTCCGCCGGGGGGCCGCGCCTCGCGGTGCCGGTCGATCGGGGGCTCCGCCCCCCCACTCAGCCCCGGCCGATGTCCGCGAACACCGCGCCCGTCAGCGCCGCCAGGTCCTCCGGTGCGAGTTCCACCTCCAGGCCCCGGCGGCCCGCCGAGACGCAGATCGTCGCGTGGGCGCGGGCCGACGCGTCCAGGACCGTGGGGAGGCGTTTGCGCTGGCCCAGGGGGGAGATGCCGCCCCGGACGTAGCCCGTGGTGCGTTCCGCCGCCGCCGGGTCCGCCATCGTGGCGCGTTTGCCGCCCGCCGCCGCGGCCAGCGCCTTCAGGTCCAGGCTCCCGGCGACCGGGACGACCGCGACCGTCAGGCGGCCGTCCACGTCGGCGACCAGGGTCTTGAAGACGCGGTCGGGGGAGACGCCCAGCGCCTGGGCCGCCTCCTCGCCGTAGGAGGGCGACGCCGGATCGTGGTCGTACGCGTGCACGGTGAACGCCGTGCCCGCCGCCGTCAGGACGACCGTGGCGGGGGTGCCGCCGGACGGGGACTTCTTCTGCTTCTTGGCCATGGCCTCAGTTGGGGTGCGTCGGGGCGACGGTCAGGTCCACCGCGGGCAGCGACGGCAGGTGCCGGATCACCGCCGTCTCCGAGCGCAGGAGCCGCAGCTCCTCGCGGAGGCGGGTCGCGGTGTCCGGGGCCTGGAGGAGGCGCTGCTTGGCGGGCACGTCCAGGACCACTGTCGAGGCGACCAGGTACGAGACGACCGAGGGGTCGTCCGGCAGGTCCGCGCCCGTGGTGAGGGAGCGCTCGCTCGCGCCCGCCAGGCGCTTCTGGTAGCCGCGGAAGGCCCGCAGAACGCCCTCCGCGAGCGGGCCCGCCTCGTCGCCCGGGTCCTCCTCCAGCTCCTCCAGCTCGGCTGTGAGGAAGGGGCCGCTCGCGTCCACGGACAGGAGCCGGACCCGGGTGGTGCCGGTGGCCAGGACCTCGAAGCTGCCGTCCGCGCGCTCCCGGATGGTCGCGGCGTCGGCGACGCAGCCCACCCGGTGCAGCGACTGGAGGGGATCGGCGCCGAAGCCGTCGCCCGGGCCGCGTTCGACGGGCTCACGGACCGCGTCCGGCATGCCGAGACCCGTTACGGCGGTCTCCCGGCCGTCCCGGATGGCGACCACGGCGAACCGGCGCGGTTCGTCCTCGTCCATGGTCAGGAGCTCGCGCATCATGGCGCGGTACCGCTCCTCGAAGACGTTGAGGGGCAGCACGAGGCCCGGGAACAGCACCGCGTTCAGCGGGAACAGAGGCAGGCGAGCGGTGGTCACAGCGGTCAAGCGTAATGGCCGCGCGCCCGTCCTCGTCCGGAGCCTTGCCGCAACGGGGTCCCGGAGGCCACCCGCAGCCGTGTGCTGTCCCGCGCGTCCAGGAACCGGCCCAGCGGATCGCCGGACACCGAAGCCCACGGGAACGAGGACGCGTGCGCGCCGATCCGGCCGAACTGCTCCAGCGCCTCCGCCCACCGGCCGCGTACCACCAGGACGTACGCGAGCAGGTTGCGGACCTCGGCCGGCCACGGGTCGCCCGGGGCGAAGGCGGCGGACAGGGAGATCGCCAGATCCGCCGCCGCGTCGATCCGTTCCTCCTGGACCGAGGTCGACCGGGCGTCCCACGCCCCCTCGGTCAGCATCGCGAAGGCCGCGCGCAGCGGCAGCGCCTGGACCAGGGAGCTGGGCACCGAGTCCTCGGCGGCCCGCTCCGCGAAGTCGAAGCACTCCCGGTGCGAGCCGTACCAGGCGGCCGACAGGTACTGGAGCGCGGCGACATGGCAGCCGTAGTGGTGCGTGGAACGCTGGAGGGCCTGCTCCCACAGCGCCTCGAACGTGGTGTGCGCGGCCTGCGTGCCCCGGGCGTGGTCGAGCGCGAGGCGCCAGGGGACCGGGTCGCGCGGATCACCGGCCGCGGCCGCCGTGATCAGCGGCCCCACCTCGCGCAGCTGCTCCGCGCGCGCCGGGGACTCCCAGGCGCGGTCGACCGCGAGCTGCGCCTTGACGAGCAGCGCGTCAGGGTCGTGCGGCGCGGCGGCCAGCCAGTCCGCGAGCCAGCCGTCCCGGTTCCGGGCGAACGCGACGAGCCGTCTCAGATAGCGGTCCCGGCTCTCCCACTCGGCCGCGTCCCGGGTGGTCGCCAGGAGCTTCGCGGCCGGTTCGTACTCTCCGGCCGCGGCGGCCACCAGCGCGGGGGAGAGCCGTTCGTCGGGGGCGTCGAGCAGCACCGCGTGGTCCGCGGGCAACCCGGTCGAGAGCGCCGGGGTGTGCCGGATCACGCGCGCGGTTCGGAGCAGAGCGCGGAGGAAAGGCATGGTGCAGACCATTGAAAAGCGCTGGTGGAGGCGGCGCCAAGGGAAGCGCTGTGAAGCATTTGTGCCGAGTGGATGGGTTGTCCGGCCAATGGTCAAGGTGCGGTAAAGAAATGCGTGGATTCTGGCCGATTCCCGTTGGTTCGGTGGTCAGCTGCGGCGCAGCATCCGGGAGGCGCCCGCCGCGACCGTGGTGGCCAGTATCCATCCCACCAGGACCAGCCCGGCCGCCATCCACTGCCAGCCGCCGTCAAGACGCCAGTAGCCCTGCTGGCCGAGGTCGATCACCGGGATGAGCAGGTCCAGCGCGTAGAGCGCCGCGTTCCACTGCGGATGCTCCGCGCCCTTGATCGAGGCCGGGTCGTACCGGGAGAACGCGAACGTGCCCGCCGCCCACAGCACCGCCATCCACACCGCGGCCCGCCCCGGCCGGTAGCCGTACGCCACCGTCCAGTCCTGGAGGTAGCCCCAGAGCTTCCCGGCCGGCGGCAGGGTCTCGCGGCGGCGGCGCTGCTTGGCGAGCAGCACCTCCCGGGCGTCCGCGTCCTCACCGCAGCTGCGGAGCACCGCCGCCAGCCGCTCGTACGGCTCCGGCACGTACTCCGGGGTCGCCGCCGCCACCCACTCCAGGCGCCGGGAGAGCGGGAAGTGTCCGTACGGGACGAGGTTCTCGTACACGAACCCGCCCATCGCGAGCCCGCCCGGGCCCGGCCAGCTCGTGGAGACGTCGATCAGCGTGACGACCTTCGCGCCGTTGAGCACCACCCGGCCGCGCACCGGCCGCTCCGGGTTGAACCGCAGTTCCGGGGTGACCGTCCGGCGCAGCGACAGCTCCTCGTGCGTGTCCAGCACGAACACCGCCTTGTGCAGGTCCACCGCGTCGCCGAACCTGCCGTCGTCCAGCCGCACCCCGCCCCGGCAGCGGAACACCTGCGAGCGGGTGCCGTGCGCGGGGGTCGGCGACGTGGCGATGCCGTACGGGGGAGTGGTGCCCTGGTTCCCCGTGTCGACGCTGACCCACGCCTCGCTCATGTACAGCGTCCGCTCGACGCTGAGCTGCGGGGCGTTCAGCGCGCGGCGGCCCCGGGCCGCCCGCAGCCGGCTGCCGCGCAGGCTCAGCGAGCCGCCCACCTTCGCCCCGCGCAGACTCAGCTCGCCCAGCATGTCCGCCATCTCGGCCTGGAGGTCCTGGGCGACCGCCAGCCCGTCCCCGAGCAGTGCCCGCCCCTGCCGGTCCGGGCCGACCTCGATCTGGTTGACCAGCAGGTCCGTGCCGATCTGGGCGTCCGTGAGCCGGATGCCGCGCTCCACCCGGCAGCGCGGCAGATGCAGATCGCCCTCGGTGCGCAGCCGGGCCGCGTCGAAGCGGGGCACCGCGCACCCCACGAGCCGCAGGGTCGTGAAGTGGCACTCCGGGAACACCACCTCCTCGTCGAACCGGCAGCCGGTCAGCTCCACGTACGGATCGACGCGCCCGCCCGCCAGGTCCAGCTTCCCCGTGATCCGTATGCCCCAGAGCTTCAGCGCCGTCACCCGGCCCGGCCGGGGCGGCGGGCCGCTCAGCAGCAGCCGGGCGACGACCCGGGCGCCCACGCTGCGCTCGGGGCCCCACTCGTGCGGGGCGAACGGATCGTCGCGGGCCCGGTCGCGGGACCGGAGGTCGTAGGTCGTGCCGTTCCGGAAGGACTGCCACATGCCCAGCTCCGCCGCGCTGAGGCCGTCCGGGAGATCATCGTCGTGCCGCTCCGTCACGGGTGCCCCTTTCGTTCGGAGGCGTGATCCCGTTATTCCCTCTGAGTGACGGAATGAACGCACATAGTCAGCCGTCACAGCACCGGCATGTATCAGCCAGTGATACGGCCGTCCGGCCGCGCGCGGCGGTCTGCGAGAATTGCGGTGTGATCTCTCGAATCGATCTGCGCGGCGATGCCCTCCCCGAGGGCGGCGCCCTGCGCGACCTGCTGCCCCGTGCCGAGTTCGACGTGGAAGCCGCCCTGGAGACGGTGCGGCCCATCTGCGAGGACGTACGCCATCGCGGCTCGGCGGCAGTGATCGACTGGGGGGAGAAGTTCGACGGCGTCCGGCTGGAATCGGTCCGGGTGCCCGCCGCCGCCCTCGCCCGGGCGCTGGACGAGCTCGACCCGGCCGTCCGCGCCGCCCTCGACGAGTCCATCCGCCGCGCCCGCCTCGTCCACCGCGCCCAGCGCCGCACCACGCACACCACCCAGGTCGTCCCCGGCGGCACGGTCACCGAGAAGTGGGTGCCCGTCGACCGCGTCGGGCTCTACGTGCCGGGCGGTCGCGCGGTCTACCCGTCCTCCGTCGTGATGAACGTCGTCCCGGCTCAGGAGGCGGGCGTCCCCGGCCTCGCCGTCGCCTCGCCGCCCCAGGCGGAGTTCGGCGGACTGCCGCACCCGACGATCCTCGCCGCCTGCGCCCTCCTCGGCGTGGACGAGGTCTACGCGGCCGGCGGCGCCCAGGCCGTCGCGATGTTCGCGTACGGCACCGAGGAGTGCCTGCCCGTCGACCTGGTCACCGGCCCCGGCAACATCTACGTCGCCGCCGCCAAGCGCCTCCTCAAGGGCCGCATCGGCATCGACGCCGAAGCCGGACCCACCGAGATCGCCGTCCTGGCCGACGCCACCGCCGACCCGGTGCACGTCGCCGCCGACCTGATCAGCCAGGCCGAGCACGACCCGATGGCCGCCGCCGTCCTCGTCACCGACTCCGAGGAACTGGCCGCCGCCACCGAGGCCGAGCTGGTCACCCAGGTCGCCGCGACCAAGCACGTCGAGGAGCGGATCCAGCCCGCCCTGGCCGGCCGGCAGTCCGCGATCGTCCTCGTCAACGACCTGGAGGACGGGCTCACCGTCGTCAACGCGTACGCCGCCGAGCACCTGGAGATCCAGACCGCCGACGCCGCCGCGCTGGCCGACCGGGTCCGCAACGCCGGAGCGGTCTTCGTCGGCCCCTGGTCGCCCGTCTCGCTCGGCGACTACTGCGCGGGTTCCAACCACGTCCTGCCCACCGGCGGCTGCGCCTGCCACTCCTCGGGCCTGTCCGTGCAGTCCTTCCTGCGCGGCATCCACATCGTCGACTACACGCGCGACGCGCTCGCCGAGGTCGCCCACCACGTGGTGACCCTCGCCGAGGCGGAGGACCTCCCCGCCCACGGCGCCGCGCTCAAGGCCAGGTTCGGGTGGAAGGTTCCCCAGCAGTGACGAAGAACAACGCGGGCGGTCCCACGGCCAAGCCCTGGGACGCCCTGCCCCTCCGCGACGAACTGCGCGGCCAGTCCCCGTACGGCGCGCCCCAGCTCGACGTCCCCGTACGGCTCAACACCAACGAGAACCCCTACCCGCTGCCCGAGGCCCTGGTCGACCGCATCGCCGAGCGGGTCCGCGAGGCCGCCCGGGACCTCAACCGCTACCCCGACCGGGACGCCGTCGAGCTGCGCACCGAGCTCGCCCGCTACCTGACCCGCACCGCGGGGCACCGCGTCGAGACCGCCAACGTCTGGGCCGCCAACGGCTCCAACGAGGTCCTCCAGCAGCTGCTCCAGACCTTCGGCGGTCCCGGCCGCACCGCGATCGGCTTCGAGCCCTCCTACTCGATGCACGCCCTCATCTCCCGGGGCACCGGAACCGGCTGGATCTCCGGGCCGCGCAACGACGACTTCACCATCGACGTGGACGCCGCCCGCGCCGTCATCGCCGAGCGCCGCCCCGACGTCGTCTTCATCACCTCCCCGAACAACCCCACCGGCACCGCCGTCGACGCCGGCACCGTCCTCGCGCTGTACGAGGCCGCGCAGGCCGCCAAGCCGTCGATGGTCGTCGTGGACGAGGCGTACGGCGAGTTCAGCCACCACCCCTCGCTGCTCCCGCTGATCGAGGGCCGCCGCCACCTGGTCCTCTCGCGGACCATGTCGAAGGCGTTCGGCGCCGCCGGGCTCCGCCTCGGCTACCTGGCCGCCGACCCCGCCGTGGTCGACGCGGTGCAGCTGGTCCGGCTGCCGTACCACCTGTCCTCCGTCACCCAGGCCACCGCGCTCGCCGCCCTGGAGCACACCGATACGCTCCTCGGGTACGTCGCGCAGCTCAAGAGCGAGCGCGACCGGATCGTCGCCGAGCTGCGCGGTCTCGGCTTCGACGTCACCGAATCGGACGCCAACTTCGTCCAGTTCGGCCGCTTCGCCGACAGCCACACCGCCTGGCGGCAGATCCTCGACCGGGGCGTCCTGGTCCGGGACAACGGCGTACCGGGATGGCTGCGGGTCTCCGCGGGGACCCCGGCAGAGAACGACGCGTTCCTCGATGCGGTGCGCGGACTGAAGAAGGAGCACGACGCATGAACCCCCGCACAGGCCGCGTGGAACGCACCACGAAGGAGACGTCCGTCCTGGTCGAGATCAACCTCGACGGGACCGGCAAGGTCGACGTCGCGACCGGGGTCGGCTTCTACGACCACATGCTCGACCAGCTCGGCCGGCACGGTCTCTTCGACCTCACCGTCAAGACCGACGGCGACCTGCACATCGACTCGCACCACACCATCGAGGACACCGCCCTCGCGCTCGGCGCCGCCTTCAAGCAGGCGCTCGGCGACAAGGTCGGCATCTACCGCTTCGGCAACTGCACCGTCCCGCTGGACGAATCGCTCGCCCAGGTCACCGTCGACCTCTCCGGCCGCCCCTACCTGGTGCACACCGAGCCCGAGAACATGGCGCCGATGATCGGCGCGTACGACACGACGATGACCCGGCACATCCTGGAGTCGTTCGTCGCCCAGGCGCAGATCGCCCTGCACGTCCACGTCCCGTACGGGCGCAACGCGCACCACATCGTGGAATGCCAGTTCAAGGCGCTCGCCCGCGCCCTGCGCTACGCCAGCGAGCGCGACCCGCGCGCGGCCGGAATCCTCCCGTCCACGAAGGGCGCCCTGTGACCGGCCTGAACACCATCCTGATCCTGCTCGGCCTGTTCCTGGCCGGCGGGGTCTACTCCTTCGCCAAGCAGGGCATGCCCAAGGGCGTCATCGTCCTGCTCTCCATCGGCTCACTGATGTGCCTGGTGGCGGGCGTCCTGCGCATTCAAGGTCTCTGGGACTAGGAAGCGACGAGCGACACGTGGATACGAAGAAGAAGGTCGTCGTCTTCGACTACGGCTTCGGCAACGTCCGTTCTGCCGAGCGCGCCCTCGCCCACGTCGGCGCGGACGTCGAGATCACCCGCGACTTCGACGCCGCGATGAACGCGGACGGGCTGCTCGTGCCCGGCGTCGGCGCGTTCTCGGCGTGCATGGAGGGCCTGAAGAAGGCCCGCGGCGAGTGGGTCATCGGCCGCAGGCTGGCCGGCGGACGCCCCGTCATGGGGATCTGCGTCGGCATGCAGATCCTGTTCGAGCGCGGCATCGAGCACGGCGTGGAGACCGAGGGCCTGGACGAGTGGCCCGGCACGGTCGGCCCGCTGAAGGCCGACGTCGTCCCGCACATGGGCTGGAACACCGTCGAAGCCCCCGAGGACTCCCAGCTGTTCGCCGGACTCGACGCCGGTGCCCGGTACTACTTCGTGCACTCGTACGCGGCGCACGACTGGGACCTCGAAGTCACCAACCCGAAGATCCGCGCCCCCAGGGTCACCTGGGCCACGCACGGCGAACGGTTCGTGGCGGCCGTGGAGAACGGCGCGCTGTGGGCCACCCAGTTCCACCCCGAGAAGTCCGGCGATGCCGGCGCCCAGCTGCTGACCAACTGGATCGAGACGCTGTAATGCCGAAGCTTGAACTGCTCCCCGCCGTAGACGTCCGCGACGGCCAGGCGGTCCGCCTGGTGCACGGCGAGTCCGGCTCCGAGACCTCCTACGGCTCCCCGCTGGAGGCCGCACTCGCCTGGCAGCGCGCCGGCGCCGAGTGGCTGCACCTGGTCGACCTGGACGCCGCCTTCGGCACCGGCGACAACCGCGACCTCATCGCCGAGGTCGCCGGCGCCATGGACATCAAGGTCGAGCTGTCCGGCGGCATCCGCGACGACGCCTCGCTCGCCGCCGCCCTCGCCACCGGCTGCCGCCGGGTCAACCTCGGCACCGCCGCCCTGGAGACCCCCGAGTGGGTCGCCAAGGTCATCGCCGAGCACGGCGACAAGATCGCCGTCGGCCTCGACGTGCGCGGCACCACGCTGCGCGGCCGGGGCTGGACCCGCGACGGCGGCGACCTCTACGAGACGCTGGCCCGCCTCGACTCCGAGGGCTGCGCCCGCTACGTCGTCACCGACATCGCCAAGGACGGCACGCTCCAGGGCCCCAACCTGGAGCTCCTGAAGAACGTCTGCGCCGCCACCGACAAGCCCGTCGTCGCCTCCGGCGGCGTCTCCTCGCTGGACGACCTGCGCGCCATCGCCTCGCTCGTCCCGGCGGGCGTCGAGGGCGCGATCGTCGGCAAGGCCCTGTACGCGAAGGCGTTCACCCTGGAAGAGGCGCTGGAGGCGGTCTCCGCATGACCGATTCCGCAGCCGTGCGCCGCGTCTCCTCCGGCGCCCCCTGGGAGGAGAAGTTCGGCTACTCCCGCGCCGTCGAGCTGCCGAACGGCCTGGTGCTCGTCTCCGGCTGTACGTCGGTGGTGGGCGGCGAGATCGCCGCGGGCGGCCCGTACGACCAGACGGTCACCGCCTTCAACGTCGCCTTCGAGGCGCTGAAGGAGCTGGGCCTCGGCCGCGAGGACGTCGTCCGCACCCGGATGTACGTCATGCACGCCCGGGACACCGACGAGGTCGGCCGCGCCCACAAGGAGCTGTTCGACGCCGTGCGCCCCGCCGCCACCATGATCGTGGTCTCCGGCTTCGTCGACCCGAGCCTGGTCGTCGAGGTCGAGGTCGAGGCATACCGGGCGGGTGCGCGATGAGCCTCGCGGTACGCGTCATCCCCTGCCTCGACGTGGACAACGGCCGGGTCGTCAAGGGCGTCAACTTCCAGAACCTGCGGGACGCGGGCGACCCCGTCGAGATGGCGAAGCTGTACGACGCCGAGGGCGCCGACGAGCTGACCTTCCTGGACATCACCGCGTCCAGCGGCGACCGGGAGACCACCTACGACGTGGTGCGCCGCACCGCCGAGCAGGTCTTCATCCCGCTCACCGTCGGCGGCGGCGTCCGCACCCCGGACGACGTCGACAAGCTGCTCCGGGCCGGCGCGGACAAGGTGGGCGTCAACACGGCGGCCATCGCCCGGCCGGAGCTGATCCGGGAGATCGCCGAGCGCTTCGGCCGCCAGGTCCTGGTGCTCTCGGTGGACGCCCGGCGCACCCCCGAGGGCACGTTCGAGGTCACCACGCACGGCGGCCGCCGGGGCACCGGCATCGACGCCGTCGAGTGGGCCCACCGGGCGGCGGAGCTCGGCGCCGGCGAGATCCTGCTCAACTCGATGGACGCCGACGGTACGAAGGACGGCTACGACACCGAGATGATCGCCGCCGTCCGCGAGCACGTCGGCGTCCCCGTCATCGCCTCCGGCGGCGCCGGCCGGCTCGCGGACTTCGCGCCGGCCATCGACGCCGGGGCCGACGCGGTCCTGGCCGCGTCCGTCTTCCACTTCGGCGACCTGCGCATCTCCGAGGTCAAGGGCGCGCTGGCGGAGTCCGGGCACCCGGTGCGCTGACCGGGCGGATTGTGCGCGTGCACAGCGGTGGGGCGTCCTTCCCTGGGAGGGCGCCCCACCGCCGTACGCACGCCTTCCGGGCCGCGGCCCACGGACCTAGTGTGCCCCGCGTGACTCCCCCCACGACCGTTCTCAGTCCGCTCCGGCTGTACGGCCGCAGCGGCGAACTCGCAGCCCTGGACACCCTGTTGACGCGCCTGTGCCATGGCGACGGCGGCGCGCTGGTCCTCACGGCCCCGCCGGGCTCCGGCCGCACGGCCCTTCTCGCCCACGCCGTCGCCGCGTACCGCGCCCGGGGCGCGGGCCCGGCCCTCCAGGTCGTCGGCGCACCCGGCGAACGGTGGGCGCCGTACAGCGGGTTGCACGCGTTGCTGTGCGCGGCGGGCCCCGCGCCCGGCGACCCCGACCGCGTGCTGCGCGACGGCCTCCCGCACGCCGCGTTCCTCGCCCTCCTCCGGCGGATCGGCGGCGGGCGGCC
>NZ_JAAGNI010000127.1 GCF_010550605.1 Streptomyces sp. SID9727 | reverse complement strand
GAGCACGGGACGCCAGCGTCCGCGCAGCCCGCGTCCGCCGGGCGAGCCGGTCTCCTCCGGGGAGGGGGCTCCGGGCGCCTGGGTGTCGCGCGTGGCCAGGTGGTGCTGGGTGGCCATGTCCCGGGTGCGGCCGGGGGCGCGTCCGGCCGCCGCCGCGCCGCCGAGGTCGGCGGGCAGGTCCCGTAGCAGCTCCAGGAGCTCGTCGGCCGATGGCCGGCCCTCGGGCTCCTTGACCAGGCACGGTTCGACGACCGTGCGCAGCGCCGCCGGTACGGCGTCGAGCGAGGGCTCCTCGTGCACCACCTGGTAGGCGGTGAGATAGGGGCTGTCCGCGTCGAAGGGGCCGTGGCCCGTGGCCGCGTACACCAGGAGGGTCGCCAGCGAGAAGACGTCGGAGCGCGGTCCGACGCCGCGCGGTGCCTGGAGCTGTTCCGGCGACATGAAGGGCGGGGTGCCGATGACGCGTCCGGTCATCGTCAGGGTCTGCTGATCGGCGGCGCGCGAGATGCCGAAGTCGATGACGCGCGGCCCCTCGGGCGACAGCACGACGTTCGACGGCTTCAGGTCGCGGTGGACGACCCCGACGCGGTGAATGTCGCGGAGCGCCTCGGCGAGCCCGATGGCCAGGCTGCGCAGTCCGGCGCCGTTCAACGGGCCCTCGGCGGCGATGCGCTCGGCGAGAGTGGGGCCCTCGATGTAGGTGGTCGCCATCCAGGGCTGTTCGGCCTCCGGTGCGGCGTCCACCACGGCGGCGGTGAAGGCGCCGCTGACCCGGCGCGCCGCCGCGACCTCCTGACGGAAGCGGATGCGGAATTCGCTGTCGCCGGCGAACTGCTGGTGGATCAGCTTGATCGCGACGGGCCGGCCGGAGCTCGTACGGGCCAGGAAGACCGTGCCCATGCCCCCTGAACCAAGCCGCGCCTCCAGCGGATAACCGCCGATCTCGGCTGGATCGCCTGCGCGCAGCGACACTCTTCCCGACCTCTCGTCCCCGTGCACCTCTGCCGTCACGGACCGCCCGTCTGTGCTGGACACAAACTAGTCGCAGGGTGGTGGGGCAGAGCAAAGCGGGTGACACGTGCAGGCACGTACGTGGTACGGGCCGCCCCGGCCGGGACCGGGGCGGCCCGTCGGGTCAGCAGGGGCCGAGGTCCTGCCAGACGCCCCATTCACCGGTGGAGCCGGGCGTCTCGTTCTGGGTCCACCACTTGGCCTTCCAGGTGTGGCCCCCGTACGAGACGGTGTTGCCGCCGTTGTAGATGGCGCCCGCGCTCCACGCGGCGGCGGCGCAGCTGCCGGTCGGGGGCGGCGTGGTCGGCGGGGTGGTGGTGGGCGGGGTGACGCCCGCGAACTTCACCGAGTACTTCGCGAAGTCCCAGTCCGCCTGGGCCACGCTGCTGCACGTGCCGGAGGTCTTGCCGTTGTTGTCGGGCGGGGTGCACTGACGGTCGCGGTTGAGGGACCAAAAGGTGAAGCGGTCCATGTGGCGGCCGGTGGCGAAGTCCAGGACGGTCTGGAAGTCGGCCTGGCTGAAGTACTCGCCGGTGTCGCTGCGGCCGTTCATGCCGGAGAAGCCCTCGTGGGCGTACGCGGTGGCCTCGTCCCAGCCGAAGGTGGTGCGCAGGATCGCGTTGAAGTTGGCCAGGGCGCTCGTCTGGGCGGCGGCCCCGTTGAAGCCGCCGTCGAACGGCATGATGGAGAAGTTGTTGGGCGTGAAGCCCTGCGCCTTGGCCTCGTTGAGCATCTGCTTGCCGAACCAGCCGGTGCCGTCGGCGGTCGCCGCCGTGGTGACGGAGACGTAGAGGCCGGGGTTGTTCTGCTGGAGGATCTTGGCGGCGCCGATCTCGCGGGCGATGGCCGCCGTGTTCTCGTACTCCGGCTCCTCCAGGTCGAAGTCGATGGCCTTCAGCTGGTACTTGGTGATGACCTGCTGGTACGCGGCGGCGGTGGCGGCCGCGTCGGAACAGGTCTGGCCGAGCTTCGTCCCCCCGTAGCCGCCGATGGACACCGACACGTCGCCGCCCTTGGCGCGGATCGCGCTGATGACGGAGGCGACCGCGGTGTCCGAGGAGACCGGCGACGTACCGTCCCAGGTGGGGCTGCAACCGCCGCCGTTGGGGGCCAGGATGAAGGCGAGCTGGAACGCCTTGAGGCCGGTGGCGTCCATGATGGCGCCCGCGTCCGGCGGATTGTTGTCGTGCGGCATCAGATAGGGCGCGGCGGCGTACCACCGGTTGGAGAGCGCGGTGGCGTCGGCGGACGCGCCCGAAGCCTGCTGTGCGGCGAAGGCCGCGAGCCCTGCGGTGGCCAGGGCGGCGGTGGCCACGCCGGAGAGCAGAGCGCGAAGACGTCTCATGGAGGCTCCTGTCGGGAGAAGGTGCCGCCAGAATCGAAGGATGACGCATTCACGTCAATGCGTTGGCCTAGACCATTGCGCTTTCTTGAAGCATCCACCGGCTCCCCGGGGAGGGCGTGACCGATATCGGAACACGCTCCGTCCGCATTCCGACGCTGCTGGGCTAGGGTGTCGCGCGTGTCCCTCCCTCTCGCCTTCCGCCACCTCGTGGACGACGCCGCGGACTTCCCGCCCGGCCCGGCTCCGCTGCCGCGTGCGGTCGCTGAGCACGCCGGGCTCGTGGGCCCCTTCGTGGTCGGCGCCGGCCGACTCGGCGAACAGGCCGGGCCGGCCGGGCCGGACCTGTTCCCGAGGGCCTGCGGGTGAGCGTGGTGGCCGGGCCGGCCGCGCTCCCGGCGGTCCTGGCCGCCTTCGCGGGGACCGGCCGGCCCGTGCCGGCGCCCCTGGAGTCCAAGCCGGACCCCGTCCGGCCGCTCGCACCCCGGATCGAGGAGCCGGCCGCGCTCGGCTTCCCCGGGACGGTCCACGTCGAAGTGCCGCGCCCCGGTACGCCGGAGTGGGAGCAGGCGCTCGCGCCCGCGGTACGCCACGGCTTCCGGCTGAAGTTCCGCACCGGCGGGGCCGAAGCGGCGGCGTTCCCGTCCGAGGACGAGGTGGCGGAGTGGATCCACGGGGCCGTCGCCGCCGGGGCCTCCCTTCATGTGCACGGCCGGCCTGCACCACGCGGTCCGGCACACCGCCGCCGGCACCGGATCCGAGCACCACGGCTGTCTCAACGTGCTCCTGGCGACGGCACGGCCCGCGCCGGAGCGTCCCTGCCCGAGGTCCGCGCGGCCCTCGCCGAGCGCGACCCGCGGGCGCCGGCCCGTGCCGTGACCGCACTCCCGGCCGCCCAGGCCACCGCCGCGCGGGAGGCGTTCGGCTCGTACGGGTCGTGCAGCGTGCTCGAACCGCTTGAGGACCTGACCGTCATGGGCCTGCTCGGCCCCGCCACCACCTGATCACCCGTCACCGAAGGGCGCCACGTATGACCATCCACCCCGTCACCTGGGTCGAGGCCGCGGCCGGCAGCGCGTACGACGTCGACAACCTCCCGTACGCCGTCTTCTCCACCCCGGACACCGCCCCGCGCATCGGCGTCCGCATCGGCGACCACGTCCTGGACCTGGGCGCCGCCGCCACCGCCCTGCGCCCCGACTGGGCACCGCTGCTCGACGCCCCCGCGCTCAACCCGCTGATGGCCGCGGGCGCGACGGTGTGGGCGGAGGTCCGCGCCTGGGCCGTCGAGCTGCTCACCGACACCGCGCACCGCGACCGCGTCCGCCTGGTGGCGCTGACCGACGCCACGCTGCACCTGCCGTTCGAGGTCGGGGACTACGTCGACTACTACGCCTCCGTGGACCACGCCACGAACGTCGGGCGGATCTTCCGGCCGGACGGGGACGCCCTGATGCCCAACTGGCGCCACCTGCCGGTCGCCTACCACGGACGCGCGGGCTCCATCGTCGTCTCGGGCACCCCCGTGCACCGCCCCGCCGGACAGCGCAAGGCCCCTACCGACCCGGCGCCCACCTTCGGCCCGTCCCTGCGCCTGGACATCGAGGCCGAACTCGGCTTCGTCGTCGGCCGCACCGTCCCGCTCGGGCAGCGCGTCGCGACCTCCGAGTTCACCGAGACCGTGTTCGGTGTCACCGGTGTCAACGACTGGTCCTCGCGCGACATCCAGGCATGGGAGTACGTCCCGCTGGGTCCCAACCTCGGCAAGTCCTTCGCCACCAGCATCGGCGCCTGGGTCACCCCGCTCGCCGCGCTGGAGCACGCCCGCACCGACCTGCCCGGCCAGAGCCCCGCCGTACTGCCGTACCTGCGCGAGGAAGGCCCGTCGGGCTACGACATCGACGTGGAGGTCGAGGTCAACGGCACGGTGGTGGCGCGTCCGCCGTACGCGTCCATGTACTGGTCTCCCGCGCAGATGCTGGCCCACCTCACCGTCAACGGCGCCTCCCTGCGCGTCGGCGACTTCTACGCCTCGGGCACCATCTCGGGCCCGGAGAAGGACCAGCGCGGCTCGTTCCTCGAACTGTCCTGGGGTGGCAGGGAGACCTGGACCGCCGGCGGCGCGGAGCGCACCTTCCTGGAGGACGGCGACGAGGTCGTCCTGCGCTACTCGGCGCCGGGCGCGCGGGGGCGCATCGGCCTGGGCGAGGTCCGTGGCAGGATCCTCCCCACCATCCGGCCGCTCCCCGAAGAGGTGGAATGACACCGCCGAACGACTCCGAGAGCGGCGGCTCGCAGACCCTGGAGCGCGGACTCGCCCTCCTGGTCGAACTGAGCCGCCACCCGGAGGGGCTGACGACCAGCCAGGTGTCGGCCGCGACGGGGTTCCACCGCTCCATCGCGCACCGGCTGCTCGTCTCGCTCCACCGGACGGGGTTCGCCGCGCGCGACGACGGCGGCCGCTACACCGTGGGCCCGGCCGTGACCGGGCTCCTCGGCGGCACGGGTCCCAGCCTGCGGTCCGTCGCGGAGCCCGTCCTGCACCGCCTCGCCCGCCGCCTGGACGCCACCGCGAGCCTGGTCGAGGCCGTCGGCACCGCCGCCGTCACCACGGTGGTGGCCGAACCGCCGACGGACGGCCCCCTGTTCTGGTACCGCAAGGGCAGCCGCGATCCCCTGGACCACGGCTCCGGCGGCCTGGCCGCCCTCGCATCCGGCCCCCCGCGCACCGCCGAACCGCCCCGCGTACAGGCGATCCGCGAGGCCGGCTACGTCATCACCCACAGCGAGGTCAACATCGGCGCCCACGGCATCGCGGCCCCCCTGCCGGGCTGGCCGGTGCGGGCCGCGATCAACGTGGTCACCTCCGACCCCGACCTCGCCGACCGGGCCGTGCCGCACGTGCGGGAAGCCGCCGCCGCGATCGGCACACTGAGCGACCACCTCGGCACGGGGTGAACGGCGTACCGGCCACGAGGGCCGGTACGCGCCCGCCCGTCAGCAGCCGATCGGCTCGGAGCCGACGGCCACGTCGTCGAACCACAGGGTGTCGTCGCCGGACCCGTAGCTCTCCCAGCCCAGTCGCAGGGCGGTGGGCCGGGGCGGGGTGGTCCGCGAGAGCCACTGGTCGTCCACGTCACGCGTGGGTACGCCGTCGGCGTGCAGACCCGGCACCTGCTCGTCGCCCAGCCAGGTGTCGAGCCCCGGGGCCGAGGTGTCGACCGCGAACCGCAGGCACTGCCAGCTGCCCGTGGGCAGGGGCCTGCTCAGCCCCACCCCGGTCGGGCTCTGCGCCGGGAGCGTCGCGTCGTCGCTCTCACGGTTCCACTGGAGCGCCCCGTTCTGCCCGCCGATTCGCAGGGCCTTGCCGCCCTGGGAGCTGTCCGGCATCGACACGAAGGCGACGTGCGCCGCCGGGAGCGCCGTGGTGTGCCGCACCCACATGCGGACGTACAGCACGGGACCGACCGCCGAGAGGTCGGCGGTGGAGGCCACGAACGCGTGGTTGCAGTACCCGGCCTTCCCGTCGAGCCTCAGCGAGCGCGTGCCGCTGTGCGAGGTCGTCGTGTCCACAGCGGCCGTTCCGGTGCCCTGGCAGTCGGGCGCGGTGAAACGCCAGTCACCGGCGGGGGCCGGGCCGGCCTGGTTCTCGAAGTCGTCGCAGACGACCGCGTCACCGCACTCGGCGGAGGGCGGCGTGGTGGGCGGCGGTGTGGTGGGAGGCGGCGTGGTCGGGGGCGTGGTGCCGTCCCCGCCGCACGAGACGCCGTTGAGAGCGAAGTCGGCGGGCGCGGGACCGCCCGACTGCGAGGTCCCCTGCACCCCGAAGGAGACGGTGCCGCCTTCGGCCACCGCCCCGTTCCAGGCCGTGCTGACGGCGGTCACGGCGTGGCCGGTCTGCGTGACGGTGGCGTTCCAGCCGGAGGTGACGTGCTGGTCACCGGCGTACGTCCAGGTCAGGCGCCAGTCACTGAGCGCCGGGCCCTTGTTGGTGACGCGGACCTCGGCGGTGTAGCCGCCGGTCCACTCGTTGGCGGTGTAGTCCACCTGGCACCCGGAGGCGGACTCCGCCGCCGCGGCCGGTCCACCGGCGGGCATGGCGACGAAGAGCGACAGGGCCAGCGCGACGACGGAACCGGCCGCCGTCCAGGCTCTGCGCGGTAAGCGGCGGGGGTGGATGGTCATGTGCGCCTCCTCGGGGCGTGGGGAAAGTGAGTGGGAGCGCTCCCATGTATGACAGCGACTTGACGGCACACTGTCAATACGTGGGCGGGCGGCGGCTTCCGGGGTGCCGAAAGTTTCGCCGTACGCGCACCTGTCACAGCACCCCGCCAGCGCCGTGAACCATTGCCGCGCACCGACGAGCAGCCCTACCCGCCGCTGACCTGCACAGCTGAACCCCGGGCGCGATCAGTGCGGGACCGAAGCTTTCGAAACACGTGCCGAAACTATTGACAGTCACCGGAGGCGGCCCAAAAACTCCGTGCTCAGGCCCGGCCGCACCGCCCGTACGGCCGGAACTCCCTTCCCCTGGAGGACCCCCCATGCGTCTCCGATTCCACCGCCGCCCGGCCGCCCTGGCGGCGGGGCTCGTGCTCGCCGCGGCGAGTTCCCTGGGTCTGACCGCCACGGCCGCCGCTCCCGCCCAGGCCGCCGCCTGCGGCGGTTACGTGGGCCTGACGTTCGACGACGGCCCGTCCAACGACCACACCCCCGCTCTGCTCAACGCCCTCAAGCAGAACGGCCTGCGGGCCACGATGTTCAACGAGGGCCAGTTCGCCGCGTCGTACCCGGCACAGGTGAAGGCCCAGGTCGACGCGGGCATGTGGGTCGGCAACCACAGCTACACCCACCCCCACCTCACCCAGCAGAGCCAGGCCCAGATCGACTCGGAGGTCTCCCGGACGCAGCAGGCCATCGCGAGCGCCGGCGGCGGCACGCCTAAGCTGTTCCGGCCGCCGTACGGGGAGACCAACGCCACCCTCAAGGCCGTCGAGGCCAAGTACGGGCTCACGGAGGTGATCTGGGACGTCGACTCGCAGGACTGGAACGGGGCGAGCACCGACGCGATCGTCCAGGCCGTGTCCCGCCTCTCCAGCGGCCAGATCATCCTGATGCACGAGTGGCCCGCCAACACCCTGGCCGCCATCCCGCGCATCGCCCAGTCGCTCGCCTCCCGGGGCCTGTGCTCGGGCATGATCTCGCCGCAGACCGGTCGGGCCGTCGCACCCGACGGCAGCAGCGGCGGAGGCGACGGCGGCGGGAACACCGGCGGCTGCACGGCCACCCTGTCCGCCGGCCAGAGCTGGGGCGACCGCTACAACCTCAACGTCGCCGTCACGGGCTCGTCCAACTGGACGGTGACCCTGCGCCTCCCGTCCCCGGAGAGGGTCCTCACCACCTGGAACATCAGCGCCTCCTACCCCAGCGCCCAGGTGCTGACCGCGAAGCCCAACGGCAGCGGCAACAACTGGGGCCTGACGATCCAGACCAACGGCACCTGGACCTGGCCCACGGTCTCCTGCGCCACGGGCTGACACCGGCCCGCCGCTGGGCGGGGCGCGGGACCGTCACCGGCGGGGCGCGGGGCCGGCGGGAGACTCCCGAGGGCGGGGCGGGGCGGGGCGGGGCGGGGCGGCGGCAGCGGCAGCGGCAGCGGCAGCGGCAGCGGCAGCGGCAGCCGGAGCCAATCACTTATGCGGCTCTTATGGCCCTTCGTCCCGGTTCTGCCGCCGGGACGCGGGCATCACGTGGTGAGCCCGGCCCCGTGCCGGGTCCGTCCGACCCGCACCGCCCAGTGGAAGCGATACGCATGCCCTCTCAGCACCTGCCCCGGATCGACGCGGACGGCCTCGCGGACCTCGCCGTCGCGGCCTTCACCCGAGAGGTGTTCCTCACACCCAAGCCGGGACTGCCGGACTGCCGCACCGCGCA
>NZ_JAAGNI010000117.1 GCF_010550605.1 Streptomyces sp. SID9727 | reverse complement strand
GGGGCTGCCGGTGCTCCGGGCCCGCACCGACGCGGGCCGCCGGGCCTTGGCAGCGGGCCGTACCCGCACGCTCTCTTCGGCCGGCATGTCCCTGTCCCCTCCACTGCTCGTGCCCGGGGCGCGGCGGCCGGGCCCGTCAGACGCTCTCGGCGGCGCGCGCGCGGACGGCGTCCGCGAAGGCCTCGCCCCGCTTGTTGTAGTTGACGAACATGTCCATGGAGGCGCAGGCCGGGGCCATCAGTACGGTGTCTCCCGGCCGGGCGAGCCGTGCGGCTTCGCGGACCGCCTCGGACATCGCCCCAGTGTCGGTCCGGTCGAGGTCGACCACGGGTACTTCGGGGGCGTGTCGCGCGAGGGCTTCGCGGATCAGGGCCCGGTCCGCGCCCATGAGCACGACGCCCCGCAGCCGCTTGGCGCAGCCGGTCACCAGCTCGTCGAAGGTGGCGCCCTTGGCCAGGCCGCCGGCGATCCAGACGATGGAGTCGTAGGCGGCGAGCGAGGCCTCGGCGGCGTGCGTGTTGGTGGCCTTGGAGTCGTCCACGTACGCGACCCCGTCCACGTCCGCGACGTGCTCGATGCGGTGCGGGTCGGGGCGGAAGTTCCGCAGCCCGTCGCGCACGGCGGCGGGTTCGACGCCGAAGGCGCGGGCCAGGGCGGCGGCGGCCAGGGCGTTGGCGATGTTGTGCGGGGCCGGCGGATCGACGTCGGCGACCTCGGCCAGTTCCTGAGCCTGCTTCTGGCGGTTCCTCACGAACGCCCGGTCGACCAGGATGCCGTCCACCACGCCGAGCTGCGAGGGCCCCGGCGTGCCGAGGGTGAAGCCGATGGCGCGGCAGCCCTCCTCGACGTCGGCCTCGCGCACCAGGTCCTCGGTGGCCGGGTCGGCCGCGTTGTAGACGCAGGCGACGCGGTTGCCCTCGTAGATCCGGCCCTTGTCGGCGGCGTACGCCTCCATGGAGCCGTGCCAGTCGAGGTGGTCGGGGGCCAGGTTGAGCACGGCGGCGGAGTGGGCGCGCAGCGAGGGCGCCCAGTGCAGCTGGTAGCTGGAGAGCTCGACGGCGAGCACGTCGTACGTCTCCTCGCCGAGCACGGCGTCCAGCAGGGAGACGCCGATGTTGCCGACGGCGGCGGTGCGCAGCCCGGCGGCCTCCAGGATGGAGGCGAGCATCCGCACGGTCGTGGTCTTGCCGTTGGTGCCGGTGACCGCGAGCCAGGGGGCCGGCTCCCGGCCGTCCTGGCCGCGCAGCCGCCAGGCGAGTTCGACGTCGCCCCAGACCGGGACGCCCGCATCGGCTGCCGCGGCGAACAGCGGCTTGCCGGGCTTCCAGCCGGGGGCGGTCACGACGAGTTCCGTGGACGGGGGCAGGGTGTCGCCGTCGCCGAGGCGCACGGTGATGCCCTGCGCCTCCAGCTCGGCCGCCTGGGCGCGGGAGCGCTCGTCGTCGCCGTCGTTGACCACGGTGACGACGGCGCCGAGGCCGTGCAGCACCCGGGCCGCCGGGATTCCGGAGACCCCGAGCCCGGCGACCGTGACGTGCTTGCCCTGCCAGTCCACGTTGCTCACTTCTTGGCTGCCCATCCTGCGTAGAAGAGGCCGAGTCCGACGATCACGCACATGCCCTGGATGATCCAGAAGCGGACCACGACAAGGACTTCGGACCACCCCTTGAGTTCGAAGTGGTGCTGGAGCGGGGCCATGCGGAAGACGCGCTTGCCGGTCATCTTGAACGAGCCGACCTGGATGACGACGGACATCGTGATCATCACGAAGAGGCCGCCGAGGATCGCCATCAGGAACTCGGTGCGGGAGCAGATCGCGAGGCCGGCGAGCGCGCCGCCGAGGGCGAGCGAGCCGGTGTCCCCCATGAAGATCTTGGCCGGCGAGGTGTTCCACCAGAGGAAGCCGAAGCAGGAGCCCATCAGCGCGGAGGCCACGACCGCGAGGTCGAGGGGGTCACGCACTTCGAAGCAGGCGCTCGGGTTCGTGAGGGTGGTGGCGTTGGCGCAGGACTCCTGGAACTGCCAGAGCCCGATGAAGGTGTACGCGCCGAAGACCATCACCGACGCGCCGGTGGCCAGGCCGTCCAGACCGTCCGTCAGGTTCACGCCGTTGGACATGGCGAGGATCATGAACAGCGCCCAGACGACGAAGAGCACCGGGCCGATCGACCAGCCGAAGTCCTCGACGAACGAGAGCTTGTCGGAGGCCGGGGTGTTGCCCCGGGCGTCGGCGAACTGGAGCGAGAGCACCGCGAAGGCGATCCCGACTATCAGCTGGCCGGCCATCTTCGCCTTGGCCCGCAGACCGAGCGAGCGCTGCTTGACGATCTTGATGTAGTCGTCCAGGAAGCCGACGAGCCCCATGCCGGTCATCAGGAAGAGGACCAGCACACCGGAGAAGCGCATCTCCTCGCCGGTGATCACCTTCGCCAGGAAGTACGCGATGAGCGTCGCCAGGATGAAGGCGATGCCGCCCATCGTGGGCGTGCCCTTCTTGGACCCGTGGGTACGCGGGCCGTCGTCACGGATGAACTGCCCGTATCCCTTGCGGGCCAGGAGCTTGATCAGCAGCGGCGTGCCGACCAGGGTCAGGAAGAGCCCGATGGCTCCCGCGAAGAGGATCTGCCTCATCGGCCCGCGACCTCGCCCTCGGTCGCGTTCTCCAGCAGTGCTGTGACGACCTGTTCGAGGCCGACCGACCGGGACGCCTTCACCAGCACCACGTCTCCCGGGCGCAGTTCCCTGCGCAACAGGTCGACGGCAGCCTGTGCGTCGGACACGTGCACCGACTCCTCACCCCACGAACCCTCGTTGTATGCGCCCAGTTGCAGCCAGGAGGCCTCTCTGCCCCCGACCGCGACGAGCTTGCTGACGTTGAGCCGGACGGCGAGCCGTCCGACCGCGTCGTGCTCGGCGAGCGAGGCGTCGCCGAGCTCGGCCATCAGGCCGAGCACCGCCCACGTACGACGCCCCTTCCCCATGGCGACCAGCGCGCGGAGCGCGGCCTTCATGGATTCGGGGTTGGCGTTGTAGGCGTCATTGACGAACGTCACGCCGTCCGGACGCTCGGTGACCTCCATGCGCCAACGGGAGAGGGTGCCCGCCTCGGAGAGCCCTTCGGCGATCTCGTCTGCGGACAGGCCCAGCTCATGGGCGACGGCGGCCGCGGCGAGCGCGTTCGACACGTGGTGCTCACCGTACAGGCGCATGGTCACCTCGCTGCACCCGGTGGGTGTGTGGAGGCGGAACGCGGGGCGTCCGTCGTCGGTGAGGTGCACGTCTTCGCCCCGTACGTCCGCATCCGCACCCTCGCCGAAGAGGACGACGCGGGCCTTGGTACGGGAGGACATGGCGCGTACGAGGGGGTCGTCGGCGTTGAGCACGGCGATGCCGTCCTCGGGCAGCGACTCGACCATCTCGCCCTTGGCCTGGGCGATCTGCTCCTTGCCACCGAACTCGCCGATGTGCGCGCTGCCGACGTTGAGGACGAGGCCGATGCGCGGCGGGACGAGTCCGGTGAGGTAGCGGATGTCCCCGATGTAGCGGGCGCCCATTTCGAGCACCAGGTGCCTGGTCTCGTCGGTGGCGCGCAGCGCGGTGAGCGGCAGGCCGATCTCGTTGTTGAGGTTGCCCTCCGGGTAGACGGTGGGCCCCTTGCGCTCCAGGAGTTGGGCGATGAGGTCCTTGGTGGAGGTCTTGCCCGCGGAGCCGGTGAGGGCGACGACGGTGGCGCCGAGGCGGCCGACGACGGCGCGGGAGAGCGCGCCGAGGGCGGCCACGACGTCGTCCACGACGATCGCGGGCACGCCGACGGGGCGGGTGGCCAGGACGAGGGCCGCGCCCGCCTCGACGGCGCGCTCGGCGTAGTCGTGGCCGTCGGCCCGTTCGCCGGCGAAGGCGACGAAGAGGCTCCCGGGGGTCACCTTGCGGGAGTCGATGACGACGGGCCCGCTGACGGTTGCCGACGGATCCGGTATGTCGTGCGTCTGCCCGCCGACGATTTCGGCGATCTCGGCGAGGGAAAGGGCGATCACTTGGTCATCCCTGACTGTTGTTCTCGTGGTGGGAGGCACGGGGTCCGGCGGCTTCGTGCCCCAGGGAGCGCTCGATGGCCTCGCGCAGGACGACCCGGTCGTCGAAGGGGCGGACGACGCCGTGGACGTCCTGGCCCTGCTCGTGGCCCTTGCCGGCGACGAGCACGGTGTCGCCGGGCTCGGCCCGGGCCACCGCGGCGGCGACGGCCGCGGCGCGGTCGGCGTCGACCAGGACGTCGCCGCGCTCGTGGACGGGGACCTCGGCGGCGCCCGCGAGCATGGCCGCGAGGATGCCGAGGGGGTCCTCGGAGCGGGGGTTGTCGGAGGTCAGCACGGCGGTGTCGGCGAGCCGGGCGGCCGCCGCGCCCATCGGGCCGCGCTTGGTGGTGTCCCGGTCGCCGCCGCAGCCGAGGACGATGTGCAGCCGGCCCTTGGTGACCTTGCGCAGGGACCGCAGCACGGACTCGACCGCGTCGGTCTTGTGCGCGTAGTCGACCAGCGCGAGGTAGGGCTGTCCGGCGTCGACGCGCTCCAGCCGCCCGGGCACCCCGGGCACGGTCGCGATGCCGTCCGCCGCGGTCTGCGGGTCGATGCCGGCGGCGGCGAGGGCGACGATCGCGGCCAGGGTGTTGGCGACGTTGAACGGGCCGGGCAGCGGGGCCTTGGCGGTGGCCCGCTCACCGTCGGGCCCGACGACGGTGAAGGTGGAGCCGAGCTGGCCGACGACGACGTCCTCGGCGCGCCAGTCGGCGTCCGGGTGGCCCTCGGCGGAGAAGGTCGTAATCGGCACCGTCGCCTCGGTGACGAGCCTGCGGCCGTACTCGTCGTCGTAGTTGACGACGCCCTGCCTGCTGCGGCGCGGGGTGAACAGCTGGGCCTTGGCCTGGAAGTAGTCCTCCATGCCGGAGTGGAACTCCATGTGCTCCGGGCTGAGGTTGTTGAAGACGGCGACGTCGAAGACGCAGCCGTCGACCCGGCCGAGGACCAGCGCGTGGCTGGACACCTCCATGGTGACGGCGTCGGCGCCGCGTTCGCGCATGACGGCGAACAGGGCCTGGAGATCGGTGGCTTCGGGGGTGGTGCGCTCGGACTTGATGCGCTCGTCGCCGATCCGCATCTCCACCGTGCCGATGAGCCCGGTGGCGCGTCCGGCGCCGCGGAAGCCGCCTTCGACCAGGTAGGCGGTGGTGGTCTTGCCGGAGGTGCCGGTGATGCCGACCTGGAGGAGGCCGGTGCCGGGGTGGCCGTAGATCTCGGCGGCGAGTTCGCCCATCCGGCCGCGGGGGTCCTCGGTGACCAGGACCGGCACACCGGTGGCCCGGGCGCGGTCGGCGCCCGAGGGGTCGGTGAGGATGGCCGCGGCGCCGAGGCCGGCCGCCTGGGTGGCGAAGTCGGCGCCGTGCAGGCGGGCGCCCGGCAGGGCCGCGTAGAGGTCTCCGGGGCGTACGGCCCGGGAGTCGTGGGTGATGCCGGTGATGTCGCCGGTGCCCGGCGGTTCGACTCCCAGCCGCTCTGCCAGCGTGACCAGGGAGATGGGCCGCAGGCGGTCCGGGCGGGGCGCTCCCGGGTAGTTCACAGGCGCGTCCTTCTGGGTCGTTCGGGACTGTTCGGCGTGGGGCACGGCGGTGAGCGTACCGGGCTCACCCGGCCTCTCGCGAAGTGAGGGGCCGGGTGAGCGGAGGTTCTCGTTCCGGTTCCCGGGGTCGGGGGTGATGGTTGTCACTGGTGTCTCCGCGAGTTCACTCGCCGGTTCCGAAGAACACCGGCAGCTTGGCCGGCGCGCGGCCGGACGGGGGTGTCTGAAGCGTCTTGAGGGCGAATTCCATGACCTGCTTGTAGATGGGACCGCAGGTCTGGCCGCCGAAGTGGCTGCCCTTGGTGGGGTTCTGGATCGCGCAGTAGACGGTGACCTGGGGGTCGTCGGCGGGCGCGAATCCGGCGAAGGACGCGGTGTAGCCGTGGTAGCCGCCGCGCACCGGGTCGACGCGGTTGGCGGTGCCGGTCTTGCCCGCGACCCGGTAGCCGGGGATCTGGGCCTTGGTGCCGGTGCCCTCCTGGTCGGCGACCACGGATTCGAGCATGGTGGCGAGCGTCTTCGCCGTCTTCTCGCTGACCACACGCCTCTGTTCGGGCGCCTCGGCCGGGGTGAAGCGGCCGTCCGGGCCCCTGGTGCCGCGTACGAGCGTCGGTTCGACGCGTACGCCGCCGTTGGCGATCGTCGAGTAGATCGAGGCGGCCTGCATGGCGTTGAGGGAGAGGCCCTGGCCGAACGGGATCGTGTACTGCTGCGAGGTGGACCAGTCCTCGGGCTTGGCGAGGAGGCCGGCCGTCTCGCCGGGGTAGTCGAGCCCGGTGGGCGATCCGATGCCGAATTTCCTCAGATAGGAGTACAGCACCTTGTTCGCCTCGGCCTGCGTCCTGCCCAGTTCGCCGGTGGCCATGATGGTGCCGATGTTGCTGGACTTGGCGAGCACGCCGTTGAGCGTCAGCTCCCAGGTGGCGTGGTCGATGTCGTCCTTGAACAGGCGGTCGCCGCGGTGCAGCCGGTTGGGCACCGTGACGTGCGTGAGCGGCGTGGCCGCGCCCTCTTCGAGCACCGCGGCCATGGACATCACCTTGCTGGTGGAGCCGGGCTCGTAGACGTCCTGGAGGGCCGCGTTGCCGAGCGAGGCGGCGTCGGCCTGCGAGAGGTCGTTGGGGTCGAAGCCCGGGGCGTTGGCCATGGCGAGGACCTCGCCGGTGCGGGTGTTCTGCACGATGACGTAGCCGCGGTCGGCCTGGGACTTCGCCACCTGGTCGGAGATGGCCTTCTGGGCCGCCCACTGGATGTCGCGGTCGATGGTCAGCTCGATGTCGGAACCGGGGACCGCGGGGACCTCCTTGGTGCCCGCCGTGGGCACCCTGCGGCCGCCGGACTGGGCGTACTTGATGGTGCCGTCCTCGCCCGCGAGCTCCTTGTCGAGCTGGGATTCGAGGCCGCCGGCGCCCTTGCCCCCGGCGTTGACGTACCCCAGTATCCCGGCGGCCAGGGTGCCGTTGGGATAGACCCGCTTGGTGGTGGCCTCCTGGAAGACGCCCGCCAGCACGTTGGCACCGGGCCCGCCGGCCGCCTTGTCCTTCGCGGCCTTCTCGGCGAAGACGGACTTGAGGTCCTTGATCTGCTTCCAGACCTGCGGGGTCTGCCTGCGCGCCAGCAGCGCGTACCGGCTCCTGGGCTTGGAGAGCTTCTTGACCAGCCCGTCCGCGTCGACGCCGAGGATCGGCGCGAGCAGGGCAGCGGCCTGCTGGGGGGCGTCGGGCGCCTTGCTGTCGGCCGGCGTGAACATCTTGGGGTCGGCCGTGATGTCGTACGCGTCCACGCTGGTGGCCAGCGCGATGCCGCTGCGGTCGGTGATCTCACCGCGCTCCGCGGCGACCGTGTAGCTCAGATAGCGGTTCGTCTCGGCCTTCGCGGCGTACGCGTGGGCGTCGACGGCCTGGACCTGGAGGAGCCGTACGACGAACGCGATCATGACGAGCGTCAGGGCGAGGCTGACCAGCCGCAGCCGCGGGCGCGGGCTGCCCAGCCGCAGCGGCCGCGCCGGGCGGGCCGCA
>NZ_JAAGNI010000111.1 GCF_010550605.1 Streptomyces sp. SID9727 | reverse complement strand
GGTGGCCAGGCCGAGGGCGAGGACGGTGCGCCCGCCGGCGTGCGCGGCCACCAACGGGGGCAGCCGGGCCGCGAGCCGGGCGAGGACGCGGTGGGGGTCGGTGGTGCCGTGGGGCCGGCGGTCCTCGGCGACGATCCGGCCGCGCAGGTCCATCAGCGAGAGGGTGGAGTGGGCGACGGCGATGTGCGCCCCGGCCACCAGATAGCGTCCGGTGTCGATCTCGACGGGGATGTGCGGCCGGCCGAGC